>JANLOP010000138.1:0-16765 GCA_031366635.1 Betaproteobacteria bacterium
TTCAGACTCGCGCGTGTTTTCACCGCAAAACCGCAGCACATTGCCCAGTCGCTGCGCGGGGGCAGTAAACTTCAAGCGGTCCTCAGCAACGCAAAGAAAGGCCACCATGCACGACCTCGCCGCCATTCAAAAACTGATCGAACCGATGTTCCCAGGGCTCATGGGCGTTCAACTGACCGAACTCGCACCAGACCGCGTGGTTGCGCAGATGCTGGTGCGCCCGGACCTGTGCACCGGCGGCGGCATCCTGCATGGCGGGGCCATCATGGCGTTTGCCGACACATTGGGCGCGGTGGGCACGGTGGTGAATCTGCCAGCGGGCAAGCGCACTACGACGACTGATTCCAGTACCAAATTCATTGCGGGGGGCCGCGTGAACACCACGGTGACCGGCGAATGCCTGGCGCTGCACCGGGGCCGCTCAACCATGGTGTGGCAAACGTCGGTCAGGAACGCTGACGGCAAGCTGTGCGCGGTGGTGACGCAGACCCAGCTGGTGCTGGATGCCGCAGCTTGAATTCGGGCGAAGCAGTGTGACGAAACAGGTTGGCGTAGAAGAGCGCTTCGCCTACACGTCTTCCTGTCAATTCACCATGAAATAAGCCTCTAGCCCTTGTTCCTCATACATAGTTAGATATATTAATAGTAGCAGTCTTGTTTATCACGCCAACCCTTCGTGCCGATCTGCCGGGGGGCACGGGCGCCGCCCGTCACCCCCGCGGATGGTGCTGCGCGTGAATCGCCTTGAGCCGCTCGCGCGCCACATGGGTGTAGATGGTGGTGGTTGAAATGTCGGCGTGGCCCAGCAGCATCTGCACCGCGCGCAGATCGGCCCCGTGGTTCAGCAGATGGGTGGCAAACGCGTGGCGCAGGGTGTGCGGCGACATGGGCGCGGTGATGCCCGCCACAAGCGCGTATTTCTTGACGATCATCCAGAACATCACGCGCGACATGGCGGTGCCCGGCTTGGGGCCGCTGTTTGTCACGAACAAGTCTTCGGTCTGGCGCGCGCCCAGCAAGGCCGGGCGTGTACTGGCCAGGTAATTGCGCACCCACTCGCTGGCCACCTCGCCAAACGGGACCAGCCGTTCCTTGCCGCCTTTTCCAAACACCCGCAGCACGTTGTCTGACAGGCTGACGTTGAGGGTTTTGAGCGTGACCAGTTCGCTCACGCGCAGGCCGCTGGCGTACATCAGCTCCAGCATCGCCCGGTCGCGCAAGCCCAGTGACGTAGCCACATCGGGTGCCGCCAACAAGGCCTCCACCTGCGCCTCGGACAGCACTTTGGGCACCCGCATCCGGGGCTTGGCGCTGCCCAGGCGCAGGCTGGCGTCGGTGGCCACCAGGTGCTCGCGCAGCGCCCAGCGGAAAAAGCGCTTGAACACCGACAGCCGGCGGTTGGCAGTGCTGCTGGCGGTGGCGGCGTGGCGGTGGTTGATGTAGGCCAGCAGGTCGGGCTCGGTGCTGCTGTCGATGGCCCGGCCGGTGGCGTCATGCAGCCAGTGGGCGTAGAGCGTCAAATCCTGCCGGTAGGCGTCCAGTGTCAGCGGCGCCAGGCCGTCTTCGACCCACAGCGCATCGGCAAAGCGGGCAATCAGCGCCCGGCTGGCGGGCGGCAGCGCCGGGCCGGGGTCATCGATCAGCGCCCGGCGCATGGCTCAGCCCCTTCGCCCTGGCCCGACACCACCCAGCACCCCGCGCGGCCCGCCACCGCTCAATCCAGCCTGAGCTTCTGCGCCTCGACCACTTTCTTGTAGACCTCGAACTCGGCCTTTATCTGGGCCGCAAACTCGGCCGGTGTGTTGGCCACCAGCAGTGAGCCGGTGCCCTCGATGCGGGCCTTGACCTCGGGCAACTCGGTGGTTTTCTTGACAGCGGCGTAAATCTTGTCCACCACCTCTTTTGGCAGGCCCTTCGGGCCGTAGATGCCGTAGTAGGCCATGCGGTTGACGGGCTCCAGCCCCACCTCTTTGAAGGTGGGCACATTGGGCAACTGGCTCAGCCGGGCCGGCGCCGAGACGACGATGGGCACGAGACGGCCGTCTTTGATGAAGGGCAGCGCCGACGGCATATTGTCAAAAATGATCAGCACCTGGCCGGCCACGGTGTCGTTGCGCGCCGGGCCGCCACCCCGGTACGGGATGTGGGTGACAAAAGTGCCCGACAGGTTTTTGAACAGCTCCATCTGCAAGTGCCCAATGCCGCCGGTGCCCGAGCTGGCAAAGCTGTATTTGCCGGGGTTCTTCTTCAACTCAGCCAGAAAGCCTTTGAAATCTTTGGCCGGAAACGACGGATGCACCGCAATCACATTGGGCGTGGCCGCGACGTTGGTGATGGGCGTGAAATCGGTGATCGGGTTGTAGGCGATGCGCGGGTTGATGGCCGGGTTGGCGGCCGTGGTCGATACCGTGGCCATGCCCAGCGCGTAGCCGTCGGGCGTGGCTTTGGCGGTGTCGTTGGCGCCCACCGAGCCGCCGCCGCCGGCCTTGTTCTCGACGATCATCGTCTGGCCCAGCGCCGGCACGATCTTTTCGGCAATCACCCGGGCCACGATGTCGGTGGTGCCGCCGGGCGCAAACGGCACGACCAGCCGCACCGGTTTGTTCGGGTAGGCCTGGGCCAGCGCGCCCAGCGGGGCGGCGGCCAGGGCCAACGCGGCCAGCAGGCCCAGCAACAAACCGGATCGTGTCATCTTGAGGGCTTTCCAGAAATCCGTCCGGCGGCGCGCCGGGCGGCGGATTGTGAGGCTAACGCCGTCAAGCCGGCCGGCCCAGCAAGCCCGAGCGCAGGCGCTCGTCGCTGACATGCTCGCCGACAAACACCCGCAGCAGCGCGCCGTAGAAATCCTCACCCGGGATGGGATCACCCAACTGCCGGCCGTTGTGCCAGAACTGCAAGCCGCTGCCGGGCACGAAGTCGAGGTTGACCAGATCGCCCTTTTTCAGCTCACCCAGCGGCGTCAGCAGGGCATCGAAGCGGCCCGCCCGGTCGGCCAGCCGGGCTTGCAGCTCAGGCCGGCTGTTTCGCTCCAGCCCGAGGTGGAAGGCCTTGACAAAATCGGCCGCCGGCACGTCCAGCAGCAGCCGCAATTGCAGGCGTTTGGCACCGGGCAGCGCCACCACCGTGTCGGCATCGGCGGCGCGCTGGGCCAGGTACAGGCCGGCGGCATAGCCCTTCAAGAACAGCACTGCACGCAGGCCGGTGCCGTTCAGCAGCAGGGGCTGGCCGGCCAGTTGCACTTGCGGCTCGAAGCGCACGCCGCCAATCGGGTTGGTCGGGTTGGCTGGGTTGGTCGCGCGGGCCGGGTTGGGCGGGTCAGCGGCCTGGGCCGGCGGCAAGGCCAGCAGCGGGGTGAGCAACAACGCGGCGCGCAACAGACGGGCAAAACAGGGTGGCATGGCTTGGGCGGGCAGTGGGCAACGATTGAACCTTAACGCCGCCGTGCCCTGTCAGGCTGACCGGCGGGTCGGTGGGTCGGCCGGTCGGCGGGTCGGCAGGTCGGCAAGTCGGCCAACCAGCGGCTGGCACACTCGGCCCATGCCCGACCTGTTGATCCTGCTGCCTGATTTCTCACTGATTGCGCTGGGCTATCTGATTTGCCACCACACCGCGCTCGACCGCCCGGTTTGGGATGGCGCCGAGCGGCTGGTCTATTACCTGCTGTTCCCGGTGCTGTTGTTCCACGCCATCGTGCGCAACCCGATCCACCCGGGCGATCTGCTTCAGGTGGGCGGCGCCGGGCTGGCGGTGGTGGGCACCGGCATCGCGCTGGCTTATGCGCTGGGCCATCTGCCGGGGGTGGACCCGCTGCTGCATGCCAGCGGCGCGCAGACCGCCTTCCGCTTCAACAGCTATGTGGCGCTGGCACTGGCCGAGCGGCTGGCCGGTGCGCCGGGCGTGGCCTGGCAGGCGCTGCTGGTGGCGCTGTGTGTGCCGGTGTGCAATATCGCCGCCGTCTGGCCACTGGCGCGCCAGGGCGGGCACGGCTATCTGAAGGAGCTGCTGCGCAACCCGCTGATCCTGGCCACGGTGGCCGGGCTGGTGGCCAATCTGGCGGGGCTGCATTTGCCCGATCTGGTGGCCAGCACGATGGCCCGCATCGGCGCGGCGGCGCTGCCGCTGGGCTTGATGGCCGTCGGCGCCGGCCTGCGTTTTGCGGCGCTGCGGCAAGGGCCCCGGCTGGCGGCGGGGCTGCTGGCCATCCGCCATGCCGCGTTGCCGGCGCTGGCCATCGGGCTGGTGATCTGGCTGGGCCTGCCGCCGGCCCAGCAGGCGGTGATCGTGGCCTTTGCCGCCCTGCCCACCGCCAGCAGCGCCTATGTGCTGGCCGCCCGGATGGGCGGCAACGGGGCTTATGTGGCCGGGCTGGTGACGGTATCGACCCTGCTGGCGATGGTCGGCCTGCCGGCGGCGCTGGCGCTGCTGGGCTGGCTGCGCTGAGCGCCCGGCGCCGGGCGTGGCGGGGCCTAAACTTTCACCGCCACCTCAGGCGGTGGCGGCTTGTTGAGGCCCAGGGCCTTGACGGCCAGGTGGCGGGCCAGCAGCAGCGGCGGCATGCGCAGCCAATGGGCACGCACGACCAGCCCGGCCAAGGCCAGGCGCGTGCCGGCTTGGGCTGCGCTGGGGTGGGGCGAGCGCAGCGCCCGGCGCCATGCCGCCTGCAATACCAGCCGGGCCGGCGCGCCCGGCCCCCAGGCCGCCACGGCGGCCAGTGTGGCCTGCGGCACCGGCGTGGCCAGGGTCTCGGTCACGCAGTGCAGGCCGTGGTGCAAGGCGCGCCCAAGCCCGAGTTCGGCCGCACGGGCGGTCAACTGCGGCCAGAACGCCGGGTCGGCGCTGAAGTGGCGCAGCAGCAGGTCGATGTCGGACAGATCGCGCAGGCCGTGGCTGAGCTCGTCGTTGAGCAGCAGGTGCACCATGCTGTGCAACACCATGTCGGCGGGCGCCAGCACCGCCAGGCCGGCGGTGCCGGGCAGCGCCACGGCGTGAGCAAACAACGGTGCGCTGTCGGCGCGCCAGCGCGCGGTCTCGGGTGAGATCGCGTGGTGCACGTCAAGCGATGTCTGGCGGCGCAGGTGCACCAGCGGCGGCAGCTCATGCATCCACTGGCGGTAGTAGCGCTGGTCATACGGGCTGTGGTGGGTGCCGGCCCAGCCGGCCAGCATCAGCGCCGCTTCAACATCGGCCAGCCTGGCCTTGGGCACCAGGATGTCGACATCCGCAAACAACCGGCCTTGCGCCGCCGGCAGCCCGGCCAGCACATAGGCCGCGCCCTTGAGCAGCAGCAGCGGCAGGCCCAGGTGCTCAAGCGCACGCTGGATAAACACCACCTCGCGCCGCACCTCGGCATGCTTGGTCCGGGCCAGCCGGCGTGCGCCATCCAGATGGGCCGCCGGCCCGGCGGGCACGGCGGCCGCCAGCCCCCGGGCATCGAACAAGGCGGCCAGGCGGCAGCTCAAGTTGGCGCTGGCGGCCTGGCGCAGCAGCAAGTCCCATTGCCGGCCGTCAAAAGCCAGGGCCTGCTCGGGCTGGCGCAGCACCTCGATGACCAGGTCGTGCCGGCGCCCGCTCATGAAAGCGCCGGCGTGGCGTCGGCCAGGCGCCGCAGCACGGCGACCGCGTCATCCAAGTCGCCGTAGCTCAGCGAATAACACGCGCAGCCATCGACCAGCCGGGCCAGTGCCAGAAAACCGTCGCGGCCGTGCACGTTGTAGTTGAAGGCGTGCTCGACCAGCGTCATGAAGGCGCGGGCGCGCGGCAGCGGCTGCAGGGTGGTGGGCGCGCCGGCCACGTACCGGGGCAACACGATCCAGCGCGGCAGCGCAGACTCACGGCCACGCTGCACCGCATCCTGCGGCGGCCGCACATGGCCGACCGAGCCCTTCACCGTGTCGGGCACCGTGGGGCTGAAGACGGCCTCGGGCGCGAAGGCGCCGATCACCTCGATCGACTTGTTCTTCAAGCTGATGGGGCGCGGCAAGGGCACAACCCGCCCGGTAGCGGGATCGATCACGGCCAGTTCATCAGACAGCAAACGCCAGCCGCGGAAGGCCAGCGCCGCGCACAAGGTGCTCTTGCCCGAGCCCGACGGCGCCGGCAGGATCAGCGCCCGGCCGCCGCTCTCGACCACCGCGCTGTGCAGCGTGAGGTACTGGTGGCAATGGCTGTAGACGCACCAGTTCAAGCCCCATTCCAGCAGCGGCAGGCCTTGGTGGCCGGGCAGTGGGTTGAAGGGCAGCGCGCCGTCGAAGCGGAACACCACCTGCGGATCGAACCAGCGCCGCCAACTGCGTGGGCGCTCGACGCCGACATGAAAATCGGCAAATGCCTCGTCAGCTTCGACCGTGTGGTGGGCATAGTTCAGCGCGATGCCGGCCGCCACCGCCGCCAGTGGTGAGCGGATGCAATTGACCAGCGGCCCGGTGCGCAGCTTGAGGCCCGGCCCGCGCAAGCGCTGGCGCAGACGGGCCGGCGGGATGTCTTGAACAATCAAGGGGCGGGCTGGCTGACGACGCCGATGCGCTGGAGGCTGGCCAGCAGGTGCTCGAAGGCGCGCAGCTCGCCATCGGTGAAATCGGTTGCCGGTGAGCCGTCAACCTCGGTCGTGGTCATGCTGAGCCACACTTCGGCGCGGTGCCAGGCACCGGGGTGGCCGAGCATGGCGCCGAGCAGGGTGCTGCCCTCGGGCCCCAGTTCATGCGTGTCACCGGTGGCGGCGACGAAGACCACGATGTCGCCATCCCATTCGCGCCAATCGAAGTGCGACGGCGGCGCGGCGCCCCAGGTCAGCGCCATAGCCAGCCGGCAGGGGCCGGGCTGGCGCACCGGCCACAGGCGGTCAGACGGCGCCCAGGAACAGGTGCTGATTGAACCAATAGACGTTGGTCTGCTGGGCGTTCCAGGTCTGGCCGGTGCCGTTGACCACCCAGGTGGCGCTGCTGCTGGTGCCGAGCTGGTTCCAGATGCTGATGAGCTTGGCGATTGTGACGATGCTGGATGCCAGCCGGCCATCGAGGATGTTGAGCACGGCCGCCACCAGATTGCGGCGCAGCTTGCTCGGCTCGTTGCCGGCCAGGGTGTTGGCTTCGGCCAGCACCGACCCGAAGGTCGCACCCGCCAGGTAGCCGCCGCCGGAGAAGTAGTTCGAGAACAGCGTGGCGGGGGTGACACCGGCGGGATAGGGCGCGGCAAAGTTCAGCCAGCCCAAGGGCCCGATGCCATTGCAACCCGAGCTGCCGCTGGCGATGCCGGCCTTGCCGCTGGCGTTGGCCGAGATCGTGGCCGAGGCCGACAAGCATTGAAAGCCCGCCGCATTGGCCGGCGAAGGTTGGCTCATCAACGTCAGCAGCACGGGCGCCGCGCCGATGCTGCCGCGCATCAGGCGCCGCCTGCCCCCGGACTGCACAGCCGCAGCCGTGGCGCTGACAGCAACTGAACCGTCAGAAGGTGGATTGCTGATCATGGGCTTGGCCTATTGAAAGAATCGCTAAAAATTATAAACACCGACTCTGACCACCCCGTCCCCCAATCTGGGGGGCCGCCTGCGCGGGCGGCACCGGGGGTCCGTGAGCAGGCGGTCCATCTGACAATCGGTCCATCGATGGATCGGTCAACCGGTCAATCGGCCGCAGCCCGCACCCGCGCCACCGCCCCGGCCAGATCGGCCCAGGGCGGCTGGTCGGGCGCAAAGCGTTGGCGCATCCAGCCGGCCAGGGCCACCAGTTGGCCGTCGTCCAGCGCCCGGCCGAAGGCCGGCATGTGGCCGATGGCCGGGAAGGCCGGGCGCTGCAGGCCGTCCATCACCGTGCGCAGCAGGTTGTCAGGCAGGGCGCTGTGCAGGTTGGTGTTGAGTGCCAGCGGCTGGTTCAGGCCCAGCACCTGCGGACCATCACCGTCATGGTGGCAGGCACCGCAGGCGCCGTCGAACAAGCGCTGCGCCGGCCCGGGCAGCAGCGCCGGCTGGGCCGCCGCCCTGGCCACCAGCGCCTGGCCATCGACAGCGGGGGTTGTGGGCTGCAGGGCCACCAGGTAGTGGGCGATGGCGCGCACATCGGCCTCGTCCACCTGGGCCAGGGCCTGCACCACAGCGGCCATGCCGCCCCCGGCGATGCCGTGCTCGGCGTGGTGGCCCTGGCGCAGGTAGTGCAGCATCGCGGCTTCAGTCCAGGGCACGGGGCTGCGGCTGGCAGCACCCAGCGCCGGGGCCTGCCAGCCATCGACCAGGGCGCCGCCCAGGTACGCACTGCGGGCCTGCTCGGCGCCCAGCGCGTTGCGCGGCGTGTGGCAGGCGCCGCAGTGGCCCAGGCCGTTGACGAGCGCGGCACCCCGGTTCCACTGGGCTGAGGCGCCGGCCAGCGGCGCCACCGGGCCGGGCTGCAAGAACAGCGCGTTCCACAAGCCCATCAGGGGGCGGATGTTGAACGGGAAGGCCAGCCGGGTGTCGGGCACCGCGTTGGCCACCGGCGGCTGGGCCATCAGGTGGCCGTAGAGCGCCTGCAGGTCGTCGTCAGGAATCTGGCTGAATGCGCTGTACGGGAAGGCGGGATAGAGGTGCTGGCCGTCGCGTGAGATGCCGTGCCGCATGGCGCGCTGGAAGGCGCTGAAGCTCCAGGCGCCGATGCCGGTGGCGCTGTCGGGCGTCAAGTTGCTGCTGATGACGCTGCCGAAGGGCGTGCGCATGGCCCGTCCACCGGCGTTGGGCGGGCCCGCTTCGGCGGTGTGGCAGGCCACGCAGTTGCCCAGCAGCGCCAACTGGCGGCCGCGCGCCAGCAACTGCGGGCTGTAGACACCGGCCGCGCTGGCCATCACCGGCGCGATGGCCGGCCGCCAGCCCAGCAGCGCCGCGCCCAGGCCGACCATGCTGGCGGCCAGCGCGCCAGCCACCGCCCACAGCGCTTGGCGGCGGCGCTGCGGGTCGGCGGCCTGAGTCGCCTGCGCCAGCGGCGCCAGCCCGGCGTGCGGCGCTGGCGCTGGCGCTGGCGCTGGCGGTGGCGCTGGCGGTGGCGCTGGGGCCTGGGCCGGCGCCGGCAGCGGATTGAGTGCCGCCCGCACCACCTCGGGCGTGAACGGCGGGTTGCGAAAGCGCACGCCGGTGGCGTCAAAAATCGCATTCGCAATCGCCGCCGTGCCCGGCACCGACGCCGACTCGCCCGCGCCCAGCGCCGGCTCACCGGGGCGCGGCATCAGCAGCAGCTCGATCACCGGCACCTCGCGGAAGCTGAGGATCGGGTAGCTGCCCCACTCCCGGCTGGCCACGGTGCCGGTGGCGGCGTCAATGCGCAGCCGCTCTTTCAGCGCCCGGCTGGTGGTTTGCAGCACATTGCCGTGCACTTGTTGCGCCACGCCCAGCGGGTTGACCATCAGCCCGGCATCGTGGCCCACCACCACCCGGCGAACCTGCACCTCACCGGTGATCTTGTTCACCTGCACATCGGCCACCCAAGCCGCCCAGGCCGCGCCAAAACCGGGGAACTTGCTGTGCGTGTAGCGGGCATACGCAAAACCCTGGCCGGCCAGCCAATCCCCATTGGCGACTTGTTGCTGCGGCGCGCTGTGCGGCAGCCAGCCGGCTTTGGCCGCGGTGGCCCGCACCAGCTCGCCGGCACGGGCGTCGGGCAGGTGGCGCAGCCGGTAGGCGATGGGATCGACGCCTGCCGCGCTGGCCAGCTCATCGATATGGCTCTCGTGGGCAAACGAGTTGGGCAGCGCCGAGACGCCGCGCAGCCAACTGGCGCGCAGGATCGGCGCCATGTCGTTGACGGTGATGCGCTGGTGGGCATAGCCATACGGCGGCAGCGCCGTGCGGTCGCCCATCTCGAAGGCCTGGGCGGTGGCCGGCATCGCCCCCGTGAGCAGCAGCGCCAGCGTGGGCGCGCCGTTGCTGGGGTAGCTGGTGGCAAAGTCGTAGGCCGCCGGTGCGCCGTCGGCCGTCAGCCCGCCGCGCACCGTCATCAGTTGGGCCGCGCCTTTGGGCTCCCAGGCGTGTTCTTGGGCCCGTGTCAGTTGCACCCGCACCGGCCGGCCCACGGCGCGCGACAGCACAAGCGCATCGGCCGCCACATCGTCAGCGCTGTTGCGGCCGTAGCAACCGGCGGCCTCCATCCGGATCACCTCGATTTGCGCATCGGCCAGGCCGGTGAGCCGGGCCAGGTCGGCGCGCAGTGCGTGCGGGTTCTGGGTGCCGGCCCAGACGGTGGCCTGCGGCGCCTGTGTATCGCCCGGCACCGCGCCGCGCCAATCGGCCAGCGCACACGACGGGCCGATGGACGCATGCATCTGGTACGGCCAGACATAGCTGCGGTCCAGCCGCTGCGCCGCCTGGCCCAGGGCCGAATCCACATCGCCCTGCTGCGCCACCACGCGCGGCGTGCTGGGATGGGCGCTGATGGCCTGCGCCAGATCATCCAGCCCGGAGAGCGATGCGAGGGGGGCGAGCGGCGTGAAAGGCGCCCAGGTGACGGCCAGCGCGTGCATCGCGGCCTCGGCCTGCTCTTCTTGCTGGGCGACGATGCCGATGAAGTCGCCGATCACCACGATTTTCTCGATGCCGGGCAGGTGGGCGATGGACGCCTCGTCCACCGCCAGCAAGGACCGGCCGACAAAATCCCCGGCGTCCAGCCCGGCATACGGCGGGCGCACCACCCGGCCATGCAGCATGCCGGGCAGGCGCTGGTCATGCACATAGACCGGCGCGCCGGTGATCTTGGCCAGCAGGTCGGTGCGCGGCGCCGACGTGCCGACCAGCGTGTAGTCGGCCTCGGGCTTGGTCGGCGTGCCGGCATCGAGCATCAACTCGATGTGGCGGCCGGCCAGCAGGTGGGCGTAGGCCAGGCGCTGGCCGTCGGGGGCGATCAGCTCACCGGCCAGGGACGTGACCTGACTCGGCTCGATCTGCCAGCGCGCAGCCGCCTGCGCCACCAACCAGGCGCGGGCCTGGGCGGCGGCCAGGCGCAGCGGCTGGGCATGGATTTGCAGCGACGTGCTGGCAATCGTCGGGCCCTGGTTGGGCGCGCGCGCCGTGTCGCCCAGCACCACTTGCACCCGGGCCAGCGGCAAATCCAGCTCTTCGGCGGCGATCTGGGCGTAGGCGGTGGCGATGCCGGTGCCCAAATCCACATGCCCGACCAGGGCGATGGCCTGGCCGTCGTCGCACAGCGCCAGCAGCACCTCCGGCCCTTCGGCCGGGTTGCCGGGCACCGTGGGCGGCTGACTGGGCGCGGGCGGCGGCGGCGCGGGTGGCTCACGCAGCACCAGCAGCACGCCACGGGCCTGGCGGAAATCGGCGCGTGTGCGCCAGGCGTCGGGTCGGGCCGTCATGCGGCCGGGCGCGGGCGTCAGCGGCGGGCCGGTTGGCCCTTGGGGCAGATCGCCGGCGTGTCCAGGGGTGTCAGCCAGCCAGCGCGCCGCCAATTGCACGGCGGCCAGGATTTCAAGATGGGCGCCGCAGCGGCACAGGTTGTGCGACAGCGCCGCCCGCACCTGCGCATCGCTGGGCTGGGGCGATTGGCGCAGCAGCGACACGGTGGCCATCACCATGCCGTTCAGGCAATAGCCGCACTGCGCTGCCTGGGTGTGGATGAAGGCCCGCTGCACCGGGTGCAACTCAGCGGCGCTGCCCAAGCCTTCGAGGGTGGTGATGGCCCGGCCGGCCACACCCGCCAGCGGGATGGCGCAAGAGCGTGCGGCCTGGCCGTCCAGCAACACCAGGCAGGCGCCGCACTGGCCCAGGCCGCAGCCGTATTTGGGGCCGTTCAGCCCCAGGTGGTTGCGCAGCACGGTGAGCAGCGGGCTGGCGGGGTCGGCGGCCACCGGCCGGGCCTGGCCGTTGACCGTCAGGTGAATGGGCTGCCGGCTCAAACGCAAACTCCTGCCCGCTGCCGATCAACCCAGCTCGATATCCGCGCTCTGGATGCGCTTCACACCCTTGGCCGCCATCTGCTTCCAGGCCGCTGCCAGCGAGCCGTTCAAATCAATCGCCCGGCAGGCGTCTTCGACCACATACACCTCGAAGCCGCCCTTGCGCGCATCCATCGCCGTCCAGCCGACGCAGAAATCAGTCGCCAGGCCGGTGACATATACCGTCTTGATGCCGCGCGCCTTCAGATAGCCGGCCAGGCCGGTGACCGATTGGTGGTCGGCCTCCTCAAACGCCGAGTAGCTGTCCATGTCTTTGTGAAAGCCTTTGCGGATGCTGATTTGCGCGGTGGGCAGCTTCAAATCCTTGTGCAGCGCGGCGTCGTCCGTGCCCTGCACGCAGTGGTCGGGCCACAGCACTTGCCGGCCGTAGCGCAACTGGGTGGTCTCGAACGGCTTTTTGCCCGGGTAGCTGCTGGCAAACGACGCATGGCCCACCGTGTGCCAGTCTTGCGTGACGACGATGTTGCTGAAGGCGGCGGCGATCTTGTTGATCACCGGCACCACCTCTTCGCCTTTGGCCACCGGCAGCGTGCCACCCGTGACAAAACAGTTCTGCACGTCCACCACCATCAGCGCGCTGTTGGCGGCGGGTTTGAGCTTGGCGGCGGCCCGCAACGGCGCAGCCGCCGCACTGGCGGCCAGCATCGACAAAGTTTGCAAAAAGGCACGGCGGGGTTGCGGAAGGGTCATGCGGCACTCCGGTCAGGTTGAGGGGAATCGTCTCGAAACACGGCGCACATCGGACCGCATCGAATCACGGGGAATCACATCGAATCACATCGACAAGAAGGCCCGGCGCACCGCGTCATTGGCGGCCAGCTCGGCCATCGCGCCCTGGAAGCGAATCTGGCCTTTTTCCAGCACATAAGCCCGGTCGGCTACCAGCCCGGCAAAGTGCATGTTCTGCTCTGACAGCAGGATGCTGACGCCCTGGGCCTTCAACGCGCCCATCATTGTCGCCATCTGCTCGACGATCAACGGTGCCACGCCCTCACTCGGCTCGTCCAGCAGCAACAAAAACGGGTTGCCCATCAGGCTGCGGGCCACGGTCAGCATCTGCTGCTCACCGCCACTGATGCGGCCGCCGGGCCGGTGCGGCATCTCGCCCAGGTTGGGGAACAGCTTGAACAGCGCCCCAGGCGTCCAGGTGGGCGCGGCGCTGCCGTCGGGCCAATGGCGCGGCGGCTGGCGGCCCACTTCGAGGTTCTCCAGCACGGTCAAGTCGGTGAAGATGCGGCGGTCTTCTGGCACAAAACCCAGGCCGCTGCGGGCGATGGCATGCGGCTGGGCCTGGCTGATGTCGCGGCCCATGAAAGTCACCTGGCCGGTGCGCCGGGCCAGCAAGCCCATCAAGGCCTTGAGCGTGGTGGATTTGCCGGCGCCGTTGCGGCCCATCAGCGCCACCACCTCACCCCGGCCCACCTGCAAATCGACATCAAACAGGATGTGCGCCGCACCGTACCAGGCGTTCAGGTTTTTCGCTTGCAGCAGGGGTTGCGCCATCATTCGACCCCCGCCCTGCCCTGCCTCTGGCCGGGGACGGGTGCGGGCTTTTCGAAGGTTTTGCCAGTGCCAAAGTAAACCGCCTGCACTTCGGGGTGGTCCCGGATCTCGGCCGGTGTGCCCTCGGCGATCAGCCGGCCGCGGGCCAGCACGATGAGACGGTCAGCGTGGGCAAACACCACGTCCATGTTGTGCTCGGTGAACAGCACGCCCAGGCCACGCTCGATCACCAGGCGCTTGGTCAGCGCCATCAGGGCATCACGCTCTTGCGGCGCCATGCCGGCGGTGGGCTCGTCCATCAGCAGCAGTTTGGGCTGGTTCGCCAGCGCCATCGCCAATTCCACCCGCTTGACATCGCCGTAAGCCAGCACGCTGCACGGCCGGTCGGCTTGGGGCGCCATGCCCACTTGTTGCAGCAGCGCCAGCGCATCGCCACGCCGGTAGGCGGCGGCGCGGCGCCACATCGAATAGAGCCGGGCGTCGGCCGAGAGCAAGGCCATCTGCACGTTTTCGACCACGCTGAGCGACGAAAAAGTCTCGGCAATCTGGAAGGTGCGGCCCACACCACGCTGCCAGATCTCACGCGGCTTGCGGCCGATCAGCTCTTGGCCGTTTAACTTGATCGAGCCCGAATCGGCTTTCAACTGGCCGTTGACCAGGTTGAAGGTGGTGGATTTGCCGGCGCCGTTGGGGCCGATCAGCGCCAGCAACTCGCCCTTTGCGAGGCTGAACTGGATGCCGTCCACCGCCCGGTTGCCGCCGAAGGATTTGCCCAGGTTGGTGACTTGAAGCAGGCTCATGCTGCGATTTTCCGATCAGACTGGCGCTCAAACCTGCGATCAAACAATTGCCCGACAAACCCGGCAATGCCCTGCGGAAAAACCAGCACCAGCAGCAGGATGATGCCGCCCAGCAGTGCGCGCCAGTAGTCGGTGGCCCGGGCGACAGTGTCTTGCAGCGCCGTGAAGGTGATGGCGCCCACGACAGGCCCGGCCAGCGTTTGCACCCCGCCCAGCAGCACCATCACCAGGCCGTCCACCGACTTGCCCACGCCCAGACTGTCGGGTGAGATGCTGCCTTTGCTGAAGGCGTACAACGACCCGGCCAGGCCGGCAAACACCGCCGCCACGACAAACGCCGCCCACTGGATGCGCGGCACGTCGATGCCGATGGCATCGGCCCGCAGCGGTGAATCCCGCCCGGCCCGCATCGCATAACCAAACGGCGAAAACAGCACCCGGCGCAGTGCCAGCACGCCGCCGGCCACCAAGGCCAGTGTCAAGAAATAATAGGCCCGCTTGTCAGCCAGCCAGGGCGCCGGCCAGACACCGGACAGGCCGTTGCTGCCGCCGGTGAAATCGTCCCACTGGAAGGTGACCGACCAGACGATCTGGGCAAAGGCCAGCGTCAACATCGCCAGGTAGACGCCCGACAGCCGAACACAAAACCAGCCAAACAGCACAGCCCCGGCAGCGGCCAGCAGCGGCGCGGCCAGCAGTGCGGCCTCCATCGCCCAGCCGGCTTTGAGCATCAACAGCGCGGCACCGTAGGCGCCCAGGCCAAAGTAGGCGGCATGGCCAAACGAGTGCAAACCCGCCGGGCCCATGATGAAGTGCAGGCTGGCGGCAAACAGCGCCGCTGTCAGCAAATCAATCGCCAGCACGGTGATGTAGGGGCTGCTGGCGGTGGCCCAGGGCAGCAGCGCCAGGCCGATGGCGGCCACGGCGGCGGCGATCAGCAGCGCGGCGCCGGCCGGGCGCAGTGGCGTCTCGGCACTGGCGCTGTTGCGCGACGGCGCCTGCGGCCGGCCCAGCAGGCCCCAGGGCCGCCACACCAGCACGACGGCCATGACCAGAAACTCAGCCACCAGTGTGAGTTTGGAAAAGCTGAAATCCAGCCCCAACCAGCTCACCGTGCCAATGCCCACACACAGCGCCTTGATCTCGGCAATCAGCAGCGCGGCCACATAGGCGCCCGGGATCGAGCCCATGCCGCCGACCACCACCACCACAAACGCATCGCCGATGGTCAGCAGATCGAGGTTGAGCGAGGCCGGCTCACGCGGCAGTTGCAGCGCACCGCCCAGCCCGGCCAGCATCGCGCCGAGGGCAAATACGCTGGTGAACAGCCCCGCCTGGTTGACGCCCAGCGCGCCCACCATCTCGCGGTCTTGCGTCGCGGCGCGCACCAGCATGCCCCAGCGGGTGCGGGTGAGCAGCAGCCACAGCGCGCCCAGCAGCGCCGGGCCGATGACGATCAGCAGCAGGTCGTAAGTGGGGAAGCGCCGGCCCAGGATGTTGACGGCGCCCGACAGGCCGGGCGCGCGCGGCCCGAGCAAATCCTCAGCGCCCCAAAGCCACAGCGCGGCGTCTTTGATCACCAGCACCAGCGCGAAGGTGGCCAGCAACTGGAACAGCTCGGGTGCGCGGTAGATGCGGCGCAGCAGCAGCACCTCCACCGCCGCGCCGATGGCACCCAGCGCGACCGCCGCCAGCGCCAGTGCCGGGAAAAACCCGATGCCGGCGCCGAGCCGCTCGACCAGGCTGTAGGCGATGTACACGCCCAGCATGAAAAACGAGCCGTGGGCAAAGTTGACGATGCGGGTGACGCCAAAAATCAGCGACAGCCCGGCCGCCACCAGAAACAGCGATGACGCGCCGGCCAGGCCGTTGAGCAGTTGCACGAAGAAGCCTGAAAAACCCATGAGGATCGTGTCTTGCTCTCTCGCCGCGCAGGGGAAGTGAGTAAGGGGGTGAGGGGATGGGGTGACTTGCGGCAGGCGGCGCCCGCCACCCGGCTCAGTGGCCGCCGAGGAACCCGCTCCGCCGGTCCGCTGGCGGCGCCAGTCGGCAAGTATGCCGCCGCGCCCTGGCAGGCGAGAAATCGGCTAGCCAGGAGTTTCTAACTCCCAGCCCCCACACCACCCAACGTGCGGGTCCGCAGTGGGCGGTTCATGCAAAGTTTCATGCGCACCCTCACGGGCTACGCACAGAATTCGCACAAGGCCGGCATCTTGGGCCTTCCTCGCTCTCGACTAACCCGGTCGGGCTTGTCGTCGAGTATCGAGGCGCCCATTGCTCCGCCCTGCTTCGCAGGTTCGGCCCAACATGTTCAGCCACTCTCGTGAAGCACTGAAACACGACTATGGCCTCTGCTGACTTCTGCGGCCGCACGCGCTGCATCACGGCAAGGCGCGCTGTGTGGCCTGATGGCTCTGGGCCTGTTCGCTCGCTTGAGATCGGGCCCCTTGATCTCGCGCCTGGTCGCATCAGATACGGCACAACCCGGCCGTCTCTGCCATCAGCACCTCACCGCCAAGGGGCGCAGATCTCCCGAGGTAAGAGTC
>JANLOP010000140.1:0-5015 GCA_031366635.1 Betaproteobacteria bacterium
CTTCACCTCTTTGACCGCCGAGACCTTTTTGACGTTTTCGAGGTAGGTGGTGCCGGTCTGCACCGAAATCACCTTGCCGGCCAGATCGGCGGCGGTCTTGATGGCGCCGTCTTTGGCGATGATCACGCCGCCCGAGCAGTAATGCGGGTCGGTGAAGGTGACCGCCTTGGCGCGCTCGTCGGTGATGCCGTGCGAGGCGATCACCATGTCCCAGCGGTCTTGGCGCAGGCCCGTGAGCAAGGCGTCGAAGGACAGCGCCTTCCACTCGACCTTCAGCCCCATCTTGGCCGCCACGGCCTCGGCCACCTCGATCTCGAAGCCCGTCAGTTTGGCGCCCTGGAAGTAGTTGAACGGCGCGAACTGGCCCTCGGTGGCGATGATGATCTTGCCGTCTTTCTTGATCTCGTCGATGGTCCGTGCGTCGGCTTGGCCGACCAGCCCGAACACGGCGGTGAGGGTCAAAACGCTGGATTTCAGCAGGGGCAGCAGCTTCATGGCGGGCAGGTCCTTTCGACGGGACTTCGGGGGTGTGGGCGACATCAAAAACCAAAGCAAAAATCATTCTAGGGTGGCGATTGGCAGCGCCTCAAGCCCGCCTGACCCTCAGGTGTGGTCGAAAAAATACCTTTTCAGACCGGCCAGAATCATCTCCACCGCCACCGCGGTGAGCACCAGGCCCATCAATTTCTCGATGGCCGAGACCATCGACGCGCCCAGCCAGCGGCGGATGCGGCTGGCCGCCAGCAGCACCGTGCCCGAGACCATCATCGCCAGCGTGAGCGCGCCCACCCACGACCACAGCCGCTCGGGCTGGCGCGACGCCAGCAGCAGCACCGTGGCCATGGCCGACGGCCCGGCCAGCAGCGGCACGGCCAGCGGAAAGATGACCGGCTCTTGCGGGCCATCGCTGGCGTAGACCTCGGCGCCGCCGGCAAAAATCATGCGGATGGCGATGATCAGCAGGATCACGCCACCGGCCACCTCGAGTGAGCGCTCGGACAAGCGCATCAGGCCGAGAAAGCCCTGGCCGCCCAGCATGAAGGCCAGCAGCACCGCAAAGGCGATCACCACCTCACGCAGGGCCACCCGGCGGCGCCGCTCGGGGGCCACACCTTGCAGCACCGAGACGAAGATCGGCAGGCTGCCAAACGGGTCGAGCACCAGCAGCAGCAACACAAACGCCGAGAGAAAACTGTGCTCCATCAACGGGATTGTGCCGTCGGGTGCAGCCCTTACCATGCCGGCCGGTGTTCAACCGGCTGGCGGCTGACACCGCCGCCGCCCCTGCCACCTCCCCTGGCACCACGCCTGCCAGCAGCGCCCGCCAGCATGCCCAAACCCAACGCCCCGATGGCCGCACTGCTGCTGGCCTGCAGCGCCGGCATGGCCTGGGCCCAGGCCGGGCTGCCGGCGCCGGGCGCGCCGCGAGAGACGCCGGGCGCAGCGGCGGGCCTGGTCAAGCGCAGCCAGGGCAGCGTCACGCTGGCCCATGCTGGCCAGGAGCTGCCGGCGCGCCCGGGCATGGTGGTGGCGGTGGGCGACACCCTGCGCACCGGGCCCGACGGCGCGGTGGGCATCACGCTGGCCGACGACACCCTGCTCACCGCCGGGCCCGACAGCGAGCTGGTGATCAGCGCCTTTGGGTTTGAGGCCACCGGCCACGACGGCAAGCTGCTGGCGTCGCTGTGGCGCGGCACGCTGAGCGTGGTCACCGGGCTGATCGGCAAAAAGACGCCCGAGAACGTCAAGGTTCAGACCCGCACCGTGGTGCTGGGCACGCGCGGCACCGAGTTCATCGTCGATGCCAGCGAGGAGGCGCGGTGAGCCAGGCGCGCGCGGCTGCGCCGCCCATCGCGCGCCCGCTGGCCGCACACCCGGCAGCGGCGCGGGTCGCGTTTTGGGTCGCGTTTCGGGTCACGCTGCCGGTCGCGTTTACGGTCGCGTTTACGGTCGCGTTTTTGGCGCCGCTTTTGGCCGCCGTGCTGGCCGGCTGCGCCAGCCCACCCGCGCCGCCGCCCGCCCCGCCGCCCGTCACCGACCGGGTGATCCTGCTGCCGCAGGCCGATGGCAGCCCGAGCGCGCTGCTGCTGGCTGCCGGCAGCCAGACCCTGCTGTTGGCCCAGCCTTACGCCGGCGCCGAGTTGCAAGGCGGCGTGTTGCGGGCCGTGACGACCGACGCCGCCAGTGTGCAAAAAAGTTACGGCGCGCTGCTGGCCCAGCAGCCGGCCCGGCCGCGCAGCTTTGTGTTGCCGTTCGAGCCCAACACCCACCGCCTGGGCGCGGCGGCTGAGCCGGTACTGGCCGAGTTGCGCGCCGCGTTGGCCAGCCTGCCGGCGGCCGAGGTGATCGTCACCGGCCACACCGACCGGGTGGGCAGCGTCGAGGCCAATGACCGGCTGTCGCTGGCGCGCGCCGAGGCGGTGCGCGAGTTGCTGGTGGGTGCCGGTGTGGCCCGCGCCGTCATCACGGTGGCCGGCCGGGGTGAGCGCGCGCCGCTGGTGGCCACCGCCGACGAGGTGGCCGAGCCGCGCAACCGCCGTGTCGAGATCAAGATCCGGTAAGCGGCGCGGCGCTGGATTGGCGCGGCGCTGGGGGGTGGCCGGGCCGGTGGCGTGATCGCGCTGGGCGCTGGCCGGTTTGCTGGGCGGGTGGTTGCTGGCGCTGGCGCTGCTGTCGGTCGGGGGGTGGGGCGCCGCAGCGGGCGCGCCGCAAAGCCTGGCGTTGCGCTGGGGTGAGCGCTGGCTGTACGACCTGCGCCTGCGCGCGCTGGCGCCTGCACCAACCGACCCGCAGATCGTGCTGATCGACATCGACGAGCGCTCGCTGGCCGAGCACGGCCGCTGGCCCTGGCGCCGCGCGCTGCTGGCCGATCTGCTGGACCGGGCGGCCGGCCCGGGCGGCGCCAGGCTGCTCGGGCTGGACCTGGTGCTGGCCGAGCCCGACCGCAGCTCGGGCCTGGCCGCGCTGGACGCGCTGGTCGGCCAAATCCGGCTTGACGACGCGGCGCACCCGGCTGGCCGCGACAGTGCCGGCGCCAACCGGCTGCGCACCGATGGCCGGGTGCAACAGGCGCTGGCCGCGCTGCGGCCGCAGCTTGACGACGACAGCCGGCTGATCGCGGTGCTGCAACGCACGCCGGTGGTGCTGGGTTTTCACCTGTCCAATGAGCCCGGCGCGGCGCGCATCGGCCAGTTGCCAGCGCCGCTGCTGCCGGTCGCCGTGTGGGGCGAGCAAGCCGACGGCTTGTTGCGCTGGGCCGGCCACGGCGGCAACCTGCCGGCGCTGCAGGCCGCCGCCCACCTGCGCGCCGGCCATCTGAACGCGCTCATCGACAGCGACAGCGTGGTGCGGCGCGTGCCGATGCTGGTGGCGCATGACGGTGGCGTGCAAGGCACGCTGGCGCTGCTGATGGCGCGCGCACTGTTGGCCAGCCCCGACGTGGCCGCGCGGCCGGCCACCAGTGCGGCAGGGCCGCCGGCCGGCAGCACGGCGGCCGAGCCGGCCAGCGGCGCGGCGGTCGGGCAGACCACCAACGCGGTCGTCGGGCAAAGCGCCGGCACGGCGCTGGGCGGCGTCACGCTGGGCATCGAGCCCGCCAACGGCCCGCTGCGCGCCCTGCTTCTGCGCGGGCCCGGCGGCCGCCTGCGCGTGCCGGTGGACGGCCAGGCCACCGCGCTGGTGCCTTACAGCGCACCGGGCAGCGGTTTTGTGCGCCACTCGGCCGCCGATGTGCTGGCCGGGCGGCTGGCCCCCGACGCGCTGTGCGGCAAAGTGGTGCTGGTGGGGGTGAGTGCGCCCGGGCTGATCGACCAGCGCGCCACGCCGGTGGACGCGCTGATGCCCGGCACCCTCGTGCATGCCCACCTGCTGGCCGGCCTGCTGGCCGGCCGTATGCTGGCCGTGCCGGCACAGGCCGCGCTGGTCGAGTGGCTCAGCCTGCTGCTGATCGGCGGCGCGCTGGTGCTGGCGCTGCCGCGACTGGCGTTGTGGCAGGGCGCCCTGCTGGCGGCCGGGCTGATGGCCATGCTGATCGCCAGCCACGTGGTGCTGTGGCAGCAGGCCGGCTGGGTGCTGCCGCTGGCCAGCGGCCTGCTGCTGCCGCTGGCCTTGCTGGGCCTGCACGGGCTGCTGTCGTACCGCCAGGCCACCGGCGCCCGGCGCCAACTGGCGCAGCTTTTTGGCCAGTACGTGCCGCCCGAGCTGGTGCAACAGATGAGCCGCGCCCCTGGGCGCTACAGCAGGCGCAGCCACAGCGCCGAGCTGAGTGTGCTGTTTGCCGACGTGCAGGGCTTCTCGGCCCGGGCCGAGCACATGGCGCCGGCCGAGCTTGGCGCGATGATGAACCTGCTGTTCTCGCACCTCACCGATGAGCTGCGCCGGCACCGCAGCACGCTGGACAAGTACATCGGCGATTCGGTGATGGCCTTCTGGGGCGCGCCGCTGGACGACCCCGACCATGCCCGCCATGCGGTGGCCGCAGCGCTGGCGATGCGCCAGCGCCTGCCGCTGCTGCATGCCGAGCTGGCGGTGCACGGCTGGCCGCCGCTGGATATCAACATCGGCATCAACACCGGCACCGTGGTGGTGGGCGATATGGGCTCACGCCATCGCCGGGCCTACACCGTGATGGGCGATGCGGTCAACCTGGCCGCCCGGCTGCAGGCGCTGAGCAGCCAGCACGGCTTGGGCCTGGTGGTGGGCGATGCCACCCGGCAGGCACTGGCGCGCAGCGCCGACGCGCCGCTGTGCCTGGCCTTGGGCGCTGTGGGGGTGCGCGGCCGCGATGCGCCGGTGCAGATGTGGCATGTGCTGGCCTGGCGCGCCGGCCAAAACAGCCAGGCCGACGCGCTGGCCCGCGATTGGCAGCAGATGCGGGACGCCACCGATGCCGGCCGGCTGGACGAGGCCGAGGCGCTGCTGGACGGGCTGGCACGCCACCTGCGGCTGGCGCCGCTGTGCCGCTGGCAGCGAGCCCGGTTGCGAAGTGCGGCCAGCCCGCTGGCGCTGGACATCAC
>JANLOP010000172.1:0-2840 GCA_031366635.1 Betaproteobacteria bacterium
GCCATGCGCATCCGCGCCCCGCGCAAGCTGGAGCTGGCCTACATCCAGCGCATGATGGTGTGGCTGCTGTTCAAGCCGGCCGACGCGCTGGACGACGGCCGGGCAGTGCAACTGGGCCTGGGCGCGGCGGCGATCACCCGCTTCACCCACCAGGTGATGCGTTGGTCGACCACGGTGGTGGAGATCAACCACTCGGTGGTACTGGCCTGCAAACTGTGGTTCCACTTGCCTGAGAACGATGATCGACTGCAGGTGGTGGAGGCCGATGCCGGCCGATGGGTGCAGCAGCCCGGGTTGCAGACTGCCGATGCACTGTGTGTCGACCTCTACGACCATGATGCGGCCGCGCCGGTGCTCGACGACGAGGCCTTTTATGCCGCCTGCCACGGCCTGTTGGCCCCGGGTGGGGTGATGACCGTCAACCTGTTCGGCCGCGATGCCAGCTTTGAGCGCAGCGCGGCCCGGGTGGCGGCGGCCTTTGGCACCGACCAGGTCTGGCAGTTGGTGCCCACCAAAGAAGGCAACACCGTGCTGGTGGGCGGCCGCGAGGTGGTGGTGCCGGGCCGTGAGACGCTGACGGCACGCGCCGAGGCCATCGAGGCCCGCTTCGGCCTGCCGGCGCGCAAGTGGCTGCGCATGGTGCGGCCCTATCAGCCGGCGCTTTGACCGCTGCCGCTACGGCGGCCTGATCGTCAGCCTCCGTCGTTGTGGGCGGTGGGTGGTGGGCGGTGGGCGGTGATGCTGTGCGATGGCCGGTTTGTGGCGGTTGAAGCCTAGGCGCTGGTTGGCTACACTCCGTTCATTCGCTATTTGCGAATGGAGAACAAGGCTTGTTTCACCGCATTGCATGAGGCCACCGTCCATGGCACGTTCCAAGTCCAACCCGCAGTTGGTCCTTCGACCGCAGGATCTCATGGTGCTGCTGCATCTCGCGCTGGTGGGCGACGAAGACGACGCGCCGGGCTACGCAGCCCTGGCGGCTGATCTGGGGTTGACGGCGTCCGAGGCGCACGCGGCGATAGAGCGCACGGCGGCGGCCCAACTGGCTGTCAAGGATCGCTTTGGCCGCCCCCGTGTCCGGCTGGAGGCCCTGCGCCTGTTCGTGCAGCATGGCGCACGCTACTGTTTCCCGGCCACCCGGGGGCCGCTCACACGGGGCGTGCCCACGGGCTACGCCGCCGCGCCACTGAAGGCGCTGATCCGCGCCGCAGCGGGCGAGCCTCCCCCGGTCTGGCCCGACAAGAATGGTGCCGTCCGCGGCGAGACGCTGTACCCGCTCTACCCCACCGCCCCACAGGCCGCACTGCGCAACCCGGCACTGCATGAGCTGCTGTCGCTGTTCGACGCGGTCCGGGCGGGCAGCACGCGCGAGCGTGCCTTGGCAATCCAGTTGCTGGATGAGCGCTGGCTGCAGCCCGAACGGGTGGCCACGCCGTGAACGCTAACGATCCCAATGTGCTGATGCTCGACATCGTCGCGCAGCGCCTGGGAGGCGTGCTGTGCAAGCAGGTGGTGTTCGTGGGCGGCGCCGTGGCCGGTTTGCTGATCACCGACCCGGCACAACCGGCGATCCGCCCGACCGAGGATGTCGATCTTGTCGCGCAGGTGGTGGCCCGAACCGACTACTACGCACTGGAGCAGCAATTGCGCGAGCGAGGATTCCAGCAGGACATGCGCCCCAATGCGCCGATCTGCCGCTGGCTGGTTGCAGGCGTCACCGTCGACGTGATGCCGACGCTGCCCGATGTCCTGGGCTTCAGCAACCGCTGGTTTCCGCTCGCATTGAGCACGGCCTGGACGGCCGAGCTGCCCGGTGGGCGAACTATCCAGGTGATTTCGGCCCCCGCATTCATTGCGACCAAGCTGGAGGCCTTTGCCGGCAGAGGGCAGGGCGACCACCTCTTCAGCCACGACTTGGGCGACATCATCAGCGTCGTCGACGGACGCGAGCCCCTGCTCAGCGAACTGCAGGCGAGCGAGCCTGAACTGCGCAATGGTGTCGCGGCGGCCGTTGCCCTGTTGTTGGCAACACGCGGCTTTATGGACAGCCTGCCAGGCCACCTGCCCGGAGACGCCGCGAGCCAGCAGCGATTACCGGATCTCGTGTCAAAGCTGCGCCGAATCGCAGCCCTGTCCGGACCTTGAATGGGGGGCTGAAGTCAGCGCCGTCTTTGCTGAGCCCGGCCTGCCCTTGCCGGCCGCCACAGCCTGGCAGGCGCCCCCGATTTAGGGGGGGCATCTGGCGGCCTTGCGCGGCTGGACCCTGGCGCAGACGGCGGCCATCACATCGGCCAATGCGCTGTCGGCCCTGCCGCGCCTGGCGGCCTTGGTCGCGCCGGTGGATCAACGGTTGCGTGGCGCCAGCGGGGTGTCGGGCACCGGGTAGCCGGCGGCGCCGAAGGTGACCACCACCGCCTTGTGGGTGTCGAAGTAGACCTGCCAGTAGTGGTTGGTGTGGGTGTAGGGCCGCACGCACAACAGCGGGCCCTCGGGGGTGAACTGCATGATCTCGATGTCCGGTGCCGGTGAGGTGGCGACGTTAGGGAACTGCATGATCGCGGCCTTCAGCCGGGCGATGGCGTCCAGCGGGTCCACGCTGTTGGCCACCTTGGCGGCACAGTCGACCCGGCGCACCGGCAGCGCCGAGTAGTTCTGGATGCTGTCGCCGAACACCTTGTTGTTGCCGACGATGGTCAACACGTTGTCGGGCGTGATAAGGGTGGTGCCGAAAAGGCCCACCCCGTGCACCGTGCCGGTGACGCCGCCGGCCTGCACAAAATCACCCACCTTGAACGGCCGCAGAACCTGCATGAACACGCCCGCCGCAAAATGCGCCAGCA
>JANLOP010000176.1:0-2722 GCA_031366635.1 Betaproteobacteria bacterium
GCCACGAAGTTGAAGAGCAACCCGGCAGCTCCCGCTGCGGTTGTTGCGCAGGAAGCGGAAGACTACCTGCGCGCCTTTACGATTCCGACATCTCAGATCGTTGAGGACGCCCCCGCCATTCCCGATCCACCACCTCTGAACTTCTCCGAGGACGAGACGGTCCCGTGATTCGGTCGTGCTTGCGAGCGTGCACCAGCCCCGGCGGCGATCACGCCCGAGACGAGCAGATTTGTATCGAGGACGAAGCGCACCGATCAGGCGTCTTGCCTGGCGCGCCGTTCTGATCGGTGGCACGGCGCCGGGACTGCTTCGTCGGTCGGGGCGGGCTGGGCCGGAGGGGGCGGGGCACTTTGCGGGGTCATGGTCGGTCGTTTGAACATTCGGTCGTTTGCTTGCTCGGCTGGAAACAGCCCGGAACTTGTAGATTGCAGCTACAACAATTGTAGATACAATCTTCCGATGGCGGCACGTCCTCCTTCACCAGGCAGCTCGCGCACCAGCGCCGCCGACCCGCCCAAGCCCCAGGGCTGCACCAACTTCAAGCTGCGCCAGTTGCTGCGGCGGGTGTCGCAGCGCTATGACGCCGAGATGGCGCAGGCGGGCCTGAAGACCACTCAGTTCTCCCTGCTGTCGAGCTTGCAGTCGCTGGGGCCGTCCAGGCCGGGTGACCTGGCGGCGGCGATGGCGATGGATGCATCCACCCTCACCCGCAACTTGAAGCCGCTGGTGGCCGCCGGCTGGGTGGCGCAGAGCGCGGGTGCCGATGGCCGCAGCCGCCTGGTCAACCTCACCGATGTGGGCCGCGCCAAGCGCGCCGAGGCCCAGCGCTGCTGGCGCGTGGCCCAGCAGGGTATGAACCAGGCCCTGGGCGTTGAGCAGGTGCTGGCCCTGCATGCGCTGATCGATCAATCGCTGGCGCTGCTGGCGCCGCCGCCTGGAGACCACCCCCATGAGTGAACCTAACGCCCCGATTGCCACCACCGCCGCGCCCATCCGCCCCTGGGCCGTCTGGCTGGTGCTGCTGGCCGCAGCCGGCACCTTTGCGCTGACCATGGGCACGCGCCAGAGCATGGGCCTGTTCCTGGGGCCGCTCAACACTGCCACCGGCCTGGGCTTGGGGCAAATCAGCCTGGCCTTTGCCTTTGGCCAGCTCTGGTGGGGCCTGACACAACCCTTCGCCGGCGCGCTGGCCGACAAGCTGGGCGCCGGCCGGGTGCTGGCCATCGGCGTGGCGCTGGTGGCGCTGGGCACGGTGATCACGCCCTTCATGACCAGCACGGCGGGGCTGATCCTGGCCATCGGTGTGCTGGCGGCCGGCGGCGCCGGCATGGCCGGGCCGGCGGTGCTGATGGCCACCACGATGCGGCTGATCCCGCCCGAGCGGCGTGCCATGGCCACCGCCATCGTCAATGCCGGCGGGTCGGCCGGCCAGTTCGTGATGGCGCCGGTGGCCGGCGCGCTGCTGATCGGCCTGGGCTGGGGCAGCGCGATGCAGGTGATGGGCCTGTTGGTGCTGCTGGCGCTGCCGGCGGCGCTGGTCTTGCGCGGGACATCCGTGCCTGTGGCGGCCGTGCCGGGCGCGGCCGCGCCAGCCGCGGCGCTGTCCACCGGCCAGGCCGTGGTGGCCGCCTTGCGCCACCCCAGCTTTCTGCTGCTGGCCAGTGGTTTCTTCGTCTGCGGCTTTCACGTCGCCTTTCTGGGCACCCACCTGCCGGGCGTGGTGGCGGCCTGCGGCCTGCCGCTGCAGTACGCCGGTTGGGCGCTGGCGATGCTGGGCCTGTTCAACATCGTCGGCAGCCTGGCCATCGGCTGGGCCATGGGCCGCTGGCGTTTGAAGTCGCTGCTGTCGCTGATCTATGCGGCACGCGCGCTGTTTGTGCTGGCCTTTCTGCTGGCGCCCAAGACCGGGATCGTGATGCTGCTGTTTGCCGCCGCGATGGGCGTGACCTTTTTGTCCACCGTGCCGCCCACCGCCGGCCTGGTGGCCAAGTTCTTCGGCACCCGCCACATGGCCACGCTGTTCGGCCTGGTGATGTTGACGCACCAGGTGGGCGGCTTTCTGGGCGCCTGGCTGGGCGGCAAGGTGTTCGAGGCCAACGGCAACTACGACCTGGTCTGGTATGTCGACATTGTGCTGGCCGTGGGCGCGGCCTTGATCCACCTGCCGATCCGCGAGGCGGAGCGGGCGCCAGCGCCGGCCTGAGGCACCAGCCTCAGTGGCGAGACTCAAGGGCGGGCTGCGCCGCCCGCCGTGCCTTGCACCCAGGCGATGCGTCGCCACAGCCGGGCGGCCTCGTCGCTGGCGCCTGCAGCCTCGGCGCGCTGGGCCTGCAGCCCCAGCCAGGCCAGCAGCGGCCGGCGCCAACCCTGGGCCGCTGCGGTCTCAGTCGCCAGCGTGATCGTGGCCGGGCTGGCGCGGCCGGTCTGAAGCAGCACGCCGGCGGCCACCAGGCGCGAGACCGGGTCGCTGATCGCCGCCAGCGCGGCATCGGCCGCTGCACCGGCTGCGGCCAGCGCCACCGCCTGCTGGGCGGGCGGCAGCAAGGCGCTGTCAGCCGGGCTGGCCTGGCGTGCCTGGCCTGCCTGGCCTGCCTGGCCTGCCAGATAGGCGGCATAGGCGCGCTCGGCGGCCGGCGCGTCGGCACGGTAGGGCTCAAAACCGGTGCAGGGCCCTTGCGCCAGGCTGGCCACCTGCGCGGCGCAGCGCAGCAGCGCGGCGCGG
>JANLOP010000197.1:0-2409 GCA_031366635.1 Betaproteobacteria bacterium
TGTGTCAATATCCGTTTGGAAAGCCCCATTGCAGGAAGACATCGTGACCGCCACCCCGCACTTCAACCGCGCCACCCAGGACGTTGGCAACATCGTCGAATTCGGTCACGTCAACCTGCGCGTACCCGACCAGCAGCAGGCAATCATTTTTTACCTGATGGGTCTGGGCCTGACGCGTGACCCGTACCTGCGCACCGGCATTGACAACGCGTGGATCAATATCGGCAGTTGCCAGTTTCATTTGCCGACCGGGCCGGCGCAGGTGCTGCGCGGGGTGACGGGTCTGGTCATGCCATCCCTTGAAGCGCTGATGGCGCGGCTGGCTAGCGTGCAGCCCCTGCTCAAGGGTACGAAGTTTGCGTTTTCCCAAAGCAGCGAAGGCGTACACGTCACCTGTCCGTGGGGCAATCGGGTTCGCGTCCACGCGCCTGATGCGGCACGCTTTGGCGCGATGACGCTGGGCATGCCGTATGTCGAGATGGATACCGCGCCCGGCAGCACGACAGGCATTGCACGTTTCTACGCCGACGTGTTCAACGCCGTGACCCGCACGGGCGAAGACGCGGCTGGCCGCTTTGCACACATCACCGCTGGCCCGGCGCAGAGTTTGATCTACCGTGAGATACCGGGTGAGAAAGCGCGCGCGCTGCCGCCGTATGACGGCCACCATCTGCAGATTGCCGTGGCTGATTTTTCGGGTGTGCATGGGCGGCTGCTGGAGCGCGGGTTGATCACCGAGGAAAGTAACGCCAGCCAGTACCGCTTTCAGGACATCACCGACCTGGCTACGGGCAAGGTGCTGGCCACCATTGAGCACGAAGTGCGCAGCATGCGGCACCCGCTGTTTGCGCGGGCGCTGCTCAATCGCGGCCACGATGCGGCGCTGTAAGCTATTATTTTTATAGCTGCTTACGCACGTATTACGGGGGCTACAGCCCAATCAGGCACTTATTTGACGGGACAGTGATGACTTCATCTTCAACACAGCAGAGCACCGGGCAGCCGCTCACCATCCGCATGCATGCGCGCGACAACGTCGTCATCGTCGCCAACGATGGCGGCTTGCCGGCGGGCACGGCGCTGGCGTGCGGGCTGGTGCTGCGTGACCGGGTGCCGCAGGGTCACAAGGTGGCGCTGGTCGATTTGCCCGCCGATGCGCCGGTGCTGCGCTACGGCATGGCGATTGGCTACGCGCTCAAAGACATTGCGGCAGGCAACTGGGTGCATGAGCGGCTCTTGAGAATGCCTGCCGCGCGCGGGCTCGATAGGCTGCCTATCGCGACCATCCAACCCGAAGCGCAGCAGCCGCTGGACGGCTACACCTTTGAGGGTTTTCGAAATGCCGATGGCTCGGTCGGTACACGGAACATTCTGGCGATTACGCAAACCGTGCAGTGCGTGGCCGGCGTGACCGACTTTGCGGTGCAGCGCATCAAGGCCGAGCTGCTGCCGCGCTACCCGAATGTGGACGACGTGGTCGGCCTGGAACACAGCTACGGCTGCGGCGTGGCCATCGACGCCCCGGGCGCCGAGATCCCCATCCGCACGCTGCGCAATATCAGCCTCAACCCCAACTTCGGCGGCGAGCTGATGGTGGTCAGCCTGGGTTGTGAAAAGCTGCAGCCCGAGCGCCTGCTGCCGCCGGGCAGCTTCGCCATCGTTGATGAGAGAAACGTCGCCGACATGGGCGCCAGCGCCGAAGCCCCGCTCGACGTGGTCTGCCTGCAGGACGACGCCCATGTCGGCTTCATGTCGATGGTCGACTCGATCATCACGACGGCCCAAGGGCATCTGGAGCGCCTGAATGCCCGCAGCCGCGAGACCGTGCCGGCCAGTGAGCTGGTGGTGGGCGTGCAATGCGGCGGCAGCGATGCGTTCTCGGGCGTCACCGCCAACCCGGCGGTGGGCTTTTGCACCGACTTGCTGGTGCGGGCCGGTGCGGCCGTGATGTTCTCGGAGACCACCGAGGTGCGTGACGGCATAGCCCAGCTCACCGCCCGGGCCAGCACGCCTGAGGTGGCCCAGGCCATGATCCGCGAGATGGCCTGGTACGACGCCTATCTGCAGCGCGGCAAGGTGGACCGCAGCGCCAACACCACACCGGGCAACAAGCAGGGTGGGCTGTCCAACATCGTCGAGAAGGCCATGGGGTCGATCGTCAAATCGGGCTCGTCAGCGATCAGCAACGTGCTGGCCCCGGGCGAGAAGCTCAAAGTCAAGGGCTTGACCTATGCCGCCACGCCGGCCAGCGATTTCATCTGCGGCACCCTGCAACTGGCCGCCGGCATGAACCTGCATGTCTTCACCACCGGCCGGGGCACGCCTTACGGCCTGGCAGCCGTGCCGGTGATCAAGGTGGCCACCCGCAGTGACCTGGCACGGCGCTGGCACGACCTGATGGACATCAAC
>JANLOP010000215.1:0-10891 GCA_031366635.1 Betaproteobacteria bacterium
TGTTCATCAGCGCCGGCTTTGATGCCCACCGCGAAGACGAGCTGGGCCAGTTGGGCCTGGTTGAGGCCGACTACGAGTGGATCACCCGGCGCATCAAGGGCGTGGCCGACCGGCACAGCGGCGGGCGCATCGTGTCGTGCCTGGAGGGCGGTTATGCGCTGTCCGCGCTGGGCCGCAGCGTGGTGGCGCACTTGCGGGTGCTGGCGGATGTTTGAGGCCGCCCAGGCCGCCACCCTGCGGCGTGCGCGCCGATGAAAGACGCTGAATCTCTGGCTGAGTTGGTGGCCTCGCTCGCCCAGCCCACCGCGCTGGTGGGCCTGGCGGTGCTGGTGGCATGCCTGGGGCTGGCGGCGCTGCTGACCACGCGCTGGCGGCCGCGTGGCGGTGCGCCGGGAATCTGGTTCGGCGCCCGGGGGTTTGACGGCGTGCTGTTCCCGCTGCTGGCGCTGGCGCTGGCGCTGCTGGCCCGGCAAATGATGCGCGGCCACCTGCCGCTGGCGGTGTTCCGGTTGGCGCTGCCGATGCTCGCCAGCCTGGCGCTGATCCGCATCTCGGTGCGGGTGCTGCAGGCGGCGTTCCCCGGCTCGGCGCTGGTGCGGGCGGTCGAGCGCAGCGTCAGTTGGGTGGTGTGGATAGTCACCGTGCTGTGGATCACCGGCCTGTTGCCGGTGCTGCTGGACGAGATGGACGCCATCAGTTGGAAGATCGGCGGCAGCCCGGTGTCACTGCGCAGCCTGGTCGAAGGCGGCTTGAGCGCGGTGGCGGTGATGCTGCTGATGCTGTGGCTGTCGGCCAGCATCGAGGGCCGGCTGCTGCGCGCCAGCGGCGTCAACCTGAGCGTGCGCAAGATTGCGGCCAACGCCACCCGGGCCGTGCTGCTGCTGGTCGGCCTGCTGATCGCGATGTCGTCGGCCGGCATCCCGCTGGGCGCGCTGGGTGTGCTGGGCGGCGCGGTGGGCGTGGGCATCGGCCTGGGCCTGCAAAAGCTGGCGGCCAATTACGTCTCGGGCTTTGTCATCCTGGCCGAGCGCTCGCTGCGCATCGGCGATGTGGTGAAGGTGGACGGCTTCGAGGGCCGCATCAGCGATATCAGCACCCGCTACACCGTGATCCGCGCCGCCAACGGACGCGAATCGATCGTGCCGAACGAGATGATGGTCACCCAGCGGGTGGAGAACTGCTCGTTTGCCGACCCCAAAGTGGCATTGACCACGGTGGTGCAGGTGGCTTACGGCACAAATTTGCCGGCGCTGATGCCGCAACTGGTGGCAGCGATGCTGGCCGTTGCCCGGGTACAGGCCGATCCGGCACCGGGCGTGCAACTGTCGCACTTTGCCGCCGACGGCCTGGAACTGACGCTGGTGTTCTGGATCGCCGACATGGAAAACGGCCAGGGCAATGTGCGCAGCGATGTCAACCTGGCGGTGCTGGCCGCGCTGAATGCGGCGGGCATTGAAATCCCGTTCCCGCAGCGGGTATGGCGGGCAGTGGCGGGGGCCGATCAGCCAGCGGCCGCCGATGCGGCGCGGTCCGGGCCGCCCGCAGCCCGCAGCACGGCCGGCGATGGCCCGGCTGCGGCGCCCGCCCCGACGGCCGTCTAAATCCAGTAGCCCTCGCGGCCGTAAGCGTCGTGCAGGCGCTGCTCGTAGTCGCGGTGCAGGGTGGCCGACTCGTCGTACTCGGGGCTGGCCTTCACTTGATCGCGGGTGAGCTGGGTGTACACCGTCTGCTCGGCCCAGTCGATGCGGTCGATCCAGTGCGTGGCCAGCAGCACCTTCTTGCCACCTGGCCACCAGTTGCGGGTGTCGATCACCAGGTAGCGGATGGCCCAGGATTCATCGTCGAAGATGAAATCCTTGACATGGCCAATGCTGTGGTCGGCGGCCTGGATGTTGTAGCCGGTGACCACGCCGCTGCTGCGCAGGTGCACGTCTTCGGCCGGCACCTCGGCGTCACGCGCGGCGCGCCGGGCGGCCAGATCGGTGTCCGACGCGATGGGCAGATTGGGCGGCAGCAACGGCAGGGCACTCATCGACCACAACTCACCGCCGGCCCAGTATTGCGGGTAGGCGTAGTAGTCGAGGTAATCACGCTCATGCTGGCGTGACACCGGCTTGTGGGTGTCGATGTCGGGGCTGTTTTCCACCTGCTGGCGGGTCAGCGACACGTCGATGGTTTTGCCAGTGCCCACTGGCTGGCGCACCGCGTAGGGCGAGATCAGCACCTCGCGGCCCGACAGCCAGATGCCGGTGTCGACTACCAGGTAGCGCACGGCCCAGGCCTGGTCATCAAAATAGGCTTGCTTGACGTGGCCGATCTCGCCGTCGGTGGCGGTGAGGGTGGAGCCCGAGAGTTGGCTGAGCGCGTTCAACATGGTTTTACTCCTTGACGGTGATGCAAGAAGTGCAGCTTGCGGCGCGGGCCCAGGCCGGCGTGTAGGACGACCGGCTTTCCGGGCGCAGGCCGGCCCCGCCATCGCGCCGGCCGGTGGCACCGTGTTTTTCATCGGTTTGAGGGAGTGACGGCGCCGCTGGCCCGTGTTCATATCCCGCATTGCCAGGTTGCAATCTAGCGATTTGGCAATTTCAGCACTTTCCTGGAGCCCTCATGACCGGTTTGTATCTGCCCAGCACCGTTGCCCGGCTTGCCGCCGCCGCCGGCCTGGCCCTGGCGCTCAGTGCGCCGGCCCAGGCGGTGTTGAACAACCCGCTCACCGTCAGCCTGATCGCGCCCGGTGGTGATGTCACCTCGCCCGGTGCCTTCACGCTAAGCCAGACCGTTGATCCGGCCACCGGCATCCAGGCCGGCGACGGCACGGCCATCGGTGGCTATATGTTGCCCGGCGAGCTGGTCCAGTTTGACGGCAACAGCATCCTGCTGCATGTGGCGGTGGGCTTTGACGACGGCGCGGGCAACCTGTCCACCGGCGTGCTGGGCAGCGGCGCCAACCACGGCCGCTATCAGTTTGATGGCCTGTCCATCGCCGGCCAGGCCATCACCGGCGTCACCGTTTACGCTTTTGACGGCTTTGTGCGCACGGCTGGCACGTCTGGCGTGCTGAGCGGCATCGGCGTCAGCCTGGCCACGCCGCAGCGCTTGCTGTTCAACCTGGATGACTTGCGGTTTTCTGCCACCCACCCCGTCGCCAGCGAGAATTTTGGTGAGTTCCGCATCGACCTGCTCACCCAGCCGGTGCCCGAGCCGGCGAGTTGGGCGCTGTGGCTGGCCGGCCTGTTGGCGGTGGTGAAGGTCAACCGCAGCGCCGCCGCCCGGCGCCGCTCGGTATGACCGCCACCCTGCCCACGCTGGCCGACTTCACCGCGTTGCGCGGTGAGCGTTTTGCGGTGCAGCAGGCCGGCGTTGACGGCCTGTGGGCCGAGCTGGTCGAGGCGCAGCCGCTGGGTGGGCCGCCTTTCAACGGCCGGCAGCCGTTTTCTTTGCTATTCAGCGGGCCCGCCACGCCGATGCTGCCGCAGTGCACTTACAGCCTGGCGCATGCGCAGATGCCGGCGCTGGATATTTTTTTGGTGCCGGTGGGCGCTGACGCGGCGGGCATGCGCTACCAGGCCATCTTCGGCTGAGTTTTCTACCCGACCCTGCCCCCCGTATTCCCCCCAGCCCCGGAGGTCCTCGCCATGTCCGAGCCGTTTCTTGGCCAGATCAGCATCACCGCTTTCAACTTCCCGCCCAAAGGCTGGGCTGCCTGCAACGGGCAGTTGCTGCCGATCAACCAAAACCAGGCGCTGTTTGCGCTGCTGGGCACGCAGTACGGCGGCAACGGGCAAACCAACTTCGCGCTGCCTGATTTGCGCGGCCGGGCGCCGGTGCACCGCAGCGCCGCGCTGGATCAAGGCATGAGCGTCGGGGCAGAGACCGTCCCGCTCAACGCGGCGCAGTTGCCCGCGCATAACCATGCGCTGTTGGCGGCGGCCGATTTTGCCAACGCCAACCTGCCGGCCAATGCGTTGCCGGCGGCCCGGCCACGCGGCGGCCCGGTGCTGTACGCCAGCGGCAGCAGCGGCGCGCCGGCGGCGATGGGCAGTTCCACGGTGTCCTCTGCTGGCGCCGGCCAGGCGCACAACAACCTGCAGCCGTACAGCGTGCTGAACTTCGTCATTGCGCTGCAAGGCATTTTCCCGTCGCGCAACTGATCCACACCCCAGGAGGCAAGACATGGCCAGCCCTTTCATCGGTGAACTCCGTCTTTTTGCGGGCAACTTTGCCCCGGCCGGCTGGTTTCTTTGCCAAGGCCAACTGCTGGCGATTGCTGACTTCGACACGCTGTTCACGCTGATTGGCACCACCTACGGCGGCGATGGCCAGACCACCTTTGCCCTGCCTGACCTGCGCGGCCGGGTGCCAGTGCACCAAGGCAGCGGCCCGGGCTTGTCGTCGCAGGTGATCGGTGAGCAGGGCGGCGCGGAGACGGTGACGCTGAGCACCGCGCAAATGCCGGCGCACAGCCACACCCAGATGGCCACGTTGGCGCCGGCCAGTGCCGCTGCCGGGCCGGGCGGGGGCTTGCTGGCGGTCACGGCCATCAAGGTCTACGGCATCGGCGCGCCCAGCACGGCCATGGCGCCGGGGGCCATCGCGCCGGCGGGCGGTGGCCAGCCGCACGACAACATGGCGCCTTTTCTGGCGCTGAACTACATCATTTCGGCGTTTGGCATCTTCCCGTCGCAAGTCTGAAGGAGCACAACATGGCAGAGCCCTTTATCGCCGAGATCCGCATGTTCGGCTTCAATTTTGCGCCCACCGGCTGGGCCGCCTGCGACGGCCAGATCTTGCCGATCTCGCAAAACACGGCGCTGTTTTCATTGCTGGGCACCACCTACGGCGGCGACGGCAAAACCTCTTTTGCGCTGCCCAACCTGATGGCCAGCCTGGCGCTTGGCGCCGGCCAAGGCCCGGGGTTGAGCCAGCGTGAGTTGGGCCAGCAGGGCGGCCAGGCGACGGTGGCGTTGACGGTGGCCCAAATGCCGGCCCACCAGCACGACCTGCGCAGCACCGGCTCACCCGACAGCACAAGCCCGGCCGCTGCGGCGCTGGCGGCCACGGCCAACGGCGCGCCGGCGTACCGGCTGCCAGGCGCCACCACGCCGATGGCGGCGGGCTCACTGGCGCTGGCCGGGCAGTCAGCGCCGCATGAAAACCGCCCGCCCAGCCTGGTGCTGATGTTCTGCATCGCGCTGCAGGGCGTGTTTCCGCCGCGATCATGAGTGCGCGTCTGCACTGGGCGCTGCGCCCGGCGACGGCGGCAGACAGCGGGTTTTTGCAGCAGGTCTACGCCAGCACCCGGGCCGATGAGCTGGCCTGCACCGGCTGGCACGCCGCGCAGTGCGATGCCTTTGTGGCCCAGCAGTACCGGGCGCAGACCACGCACTACCAGGCGCACTGGCCCGACGCGGTGCTGTCGGTGATCGTGGCCGGTAGCCGTGTTGGCGACCGTGCTGGCGGCGGCGCTGGCGATGGTTCTGGCGGCGGTACTGGCGGCTGTACTCGCAGCGCGGGTGGTATTGCCGCTGCCGGCAACACCCCGCAGGACGTGGGCCGGCTGTGGCTGCACCAGCGCAGCGACGCAATCCACGTGCTGGACATCGCGCTGCTGGCGGGCTGTCGCGGCCAGGGCATCGGCACGCTGTGTCTGCAAGCGTTGCAGCGCCAGGCGCAGCACAGCGGCCTCGCGCTGACGATTTGTGTTGAGGTTGGCAACCCGGCCCGGCGGTTGTACGACCGGCTGGGATTCTGGCCGGTCGGTGCGGCCGACGGCGTGTACCAGCGCATGGCCTGGCGGCCTGCGGCAGCCCAATCCACCCGCCCGGTCGTGGCGCAATCGATGGAGACTTGTGATGAACAAACGTGACTTCGTGCTGGCGGCGGCTGGCAGCGTGTTGGCCGGCTGCGCTGGGTCGGCACTGGCGGCGGGCAGCGCGGCGCCGCTGGCCCAGCCCACACGGGCCGGCTGGCAGGGCCGGGTGGGCCAGCGGTTCGCGGTGTTTGGCGGCGCCGCAGGGTCGGCCCTGGTGCTGCACCGGGTGCAAGCGCATCCGTCCGGCGCCGGCACCGAGCAGTTCACCCTGGTTTTTGCGGCCGATGGCGCGGCGCCAGCGGCCGGCACGCACACGCTGCGCAGCGCCGGCCAGCGCCCGCTCGCGCTGTACCTCGACTCGGCAGGCCAAACCGCATCGGGCGCCGCGCTGCTGCGGGCTGATTGCTGCCGACTGGTCTGACAGCGTCGGCCAGCGTCACTCGTCGGCGCGTACCCCGGCCGCCCACAGCACGGCCGGTGCGTCGAAGATCGGTGCCTGGGCCAACGCGTCGCCATCGCCGGCCAGCCGCAGCCAGGCGCCGGTGTCGTGGTGGCTGCCGGGGATCAACTCGGCGCCGCGCTCGGCCAGCAGCCAGGCGTGCAGGGCAGCGTAGTGCTGCGGGTGGCGTTGCCGGACCCAGGCCAGGCCCACCAGATCGGCGTAGCCCTCTTCGCGGCGCGCCGCCTGCATGTTGGCAAATTGCGCGCGCCAGACCGCGCCCAGCCCGGCCGGCACGTGGGCGGTAAAGCCCGCCGGCAGGCCATGCCAGGCGCCCGCCAGGTAGCGCCGGCAGTGGCCCAGCTCATGGGCGGCCATCAGCTCCAGCGTGGCGCCGAGCAAGCGCGGCTCGATGCGGTCCAGCGTGGCCTGGGCCTGCGGGTTGCCGCGCATCGACAGCACCAGCTTGCAGCGGCCGTCGACAAAGGCCAGCGCCAGCGGCGCGGCACCCGGCGTGGGCTGGGGCTGGACGACGATGTCGAGCGGCAGCGCGTTGCTCCGGGCAAACACCACCACCGGCCAGACGCCCCGCAGCCAGCGCTGCTCCAGCGCGGTGAGGTCCTTTGCCAACCCGGCCGCCGGCTCGCCCGCCTGTCTGTCCGTCAGCCCGGCCGCCGGCCCGTCCGTCACCCCGGCCGCCAGCCCGGCCGACGCCAGCAGCAGTGCGGCGGTGGCCCCGGCGATGGATCGGCAAAGCGTCATGGTGCCTGGCCTATCGTCCGCGCAGCGCCGGGCCTTGAGCGGCGTTGCCCGGCTATTGGGCCAAGGTGTGTCGGTTTGCATGAAGCGGGCATCGACGGGTCAGCGGTCAGCCGTGTCAGAGCATGTGGGTCGGCGTGGGCACGCCCAGCAGCAGCCGGCCGGTGAGCTCAAAGCTGGCGTCGTTGACCATCATGTGCTGGGTAGCCACCTGCACATTGCGCAGGCAGCGCTGCAGCGGTGAGCTGGCAAACACCGCGCCGCCGCCGGCCAGCGTGTAGAGCCGGGTGACCACCGCCGCCGACGTGTGCACCGCGTGGCTGGCGGCCAGCCGGATGTTGCGCCGCTGCGCCAGCGGCAGCGCGGTGGTGGATGCGCCGTCGGGTGGGCTGGCGGACGGGCCGACGGGCGGATTGGGAGTTTCATCAGCGGCTTGATGCGCGGCTTGCCAGGCGGCGTCGATGCTGGCCAGCAAGTAGGCGCGCGCCGCTTGCAGCGACGCCTCGGCCTGCGCCACGGCGGCCTGCACCGTCGCCTTGGCCGCCAGCGGTCTGCTGCCGGCTTGCGGCACGCTCTGGCTGGCCTGGCCGATGAAAGCATCAAGCGCCTCGCGGGCGATGCCGGTGGCCACCGCCGCAATGGCCAGCGCCAGCAGGCCAAAGACCGGAAACCGGTACAGCGGCGTGCCGATGCGCGGGCCGTCAAACAGGCTGGCGCTGCGGCCCAGCGCGACAAAGGCGTCGTGCACCTCGAACTCACCGCTGCCGGTGCCGCACAGGCCAAAGCTGTCCCAGTTGTCGATCAACTGCAGCTGCGCCCGGTCCAGCAGCACCGACACCACCCGGGGCGTGCCGTCCGGCAGCAAGCCGGGCTGGCCGTCCGGGCCGATCAGCAGGCAGCCGGCGCTGATGACGTCGGCGTTGTGTGCGCCCGACCCCCAGGCCCAGCGCCCGCTCACCCGCAGGCCGGGCGCACCGGCCTGCTCGGTGGCCACGGCCCGGCCGCGTGGCGCGAACACGCCCGCCGCCTTCAGCGTGGGCCGGCTGAAGACGGCACGGGCGTCGGGCTCGGGCAGGTAGGCGGCCAGCATGCTGGCGGTGCAGGCGATGAAGCAGCACCAGGCGGCGGCGGCATCGGCCCGGGCCAGGCGTTCAATGATCAATGCAAAGCTGGCCGGCGGGGCCTCGAAGCCGCCGTAGGCCAGTGGCGTGAGCAGCCGGTACAGGCCGGCCTCGGCCAGCGCGTCGGCAATGTCGTGCGGCAGAAAGCGCTGGGCCTCGATCTGGCGGCTGCGCCCGGCCAGGCCCATCGCGGCGCACTCGGCGGCTTGCATCAAAGCCCGGTGCTGGGCCGATTGCAGTGGGCAGGGCGGGCGCGACGGCGGGTTTGGCGAGGACGGCGGCAAGAACGTCGGCATCGGCATCGGCATCGGCATGCAGGGCTCCGGCAAGTGGCAAGCCATGATGCCCGCGCAACCCGGGGTGGGCCACGGGGCTGGCCCGCCCCCTCGCTAACCCTGAACCCTGTGGGCGGGTTCGGGCCGCTGCGCGGGTGGTGGGCCTCAGCCGGCCGGTTTGCTGGCGGTCGTGCTCGCGGTCGTGCTGGCGGTCGCGCTGGCCGTGGCGCTGGCCGTGGCGTCCATACCCACCCGCACCCGGTCTGCCGCCAGCAGCCGGTCCAGGGTTTGCGCGGTCACGCCGTAAAACGCCTTCAGGTCAGCCACTTTGGCCCACAGCGCGGCGCGCTGGGCGGCAGTGGGCAGCGCGGCGCGGCGCACCGCCAGCACCATCTTGTTCTTGCCGGTGTGCTCGGGCGAGATGAACTCGAAGACCTGGGCGTCGTAGCCCTCAGCCTGCAGCAGCAGCGCACGCAGTGCGTCGGTCAGCATCTCGGCCTGCTCGGTCATGTGGATGCCGTGGCGCAGCATCGGCGCCAGCACGGGCGGCGCCGTCATCTGCGGGCGCAGCTGCTTGTGGCAGCAGGGTGAGCACAAGATGATGGCCGCGCCGCTGCGGATGCCGTGGTGCATCGCCAGGTCGGTGGCGGTGTCGCAGGCGTGCAGCGCGATCATGATGTCGGTGGCCGCCACCGCATGGTGGCCGACATCACCGGCCTCAAACCGCAGCCCGGCCAGGCCCAGGCGGTCCACCACGCCGTTACACAGCGTGGTCAGGTCATCGCGCAGCTCAACCCCGACGATCGCCGGTACCCGGCCGCTGGTTTGCAAGTGCTGCTGCACCGCAAAAGTGAGGTAACCCTTGCCTGCGCCGAAGTCCAGCACCCGCACCGGGACGGCCGGATCACGCCCGGCCAGCGGCGACTGGGCGATGGCATGGGCCAGCACCTCCAGGAACTTGTTGATCTGCTTCCATTTGCGCGCCATCGCCGGCACCAGCCGGTGCTGGGCGTCGGTGACCCCCAGCTCGGCCAGGAAAGGCGTGTCCAGGGCCAGGGCCCGCTGCTTGGCGCGGTCGTGTTCGGCCGGCGGCGCGGTGCCCAGGCCGGGGCTGTCGGCAGCCGGGCCGTTTGATCCTGCCGCCGTCACCGACAACTTGCCGATCCGCAGCCCCCAGCTGCCCTTCTTGCCCAGTGCCAGCTGGATGTCGTGGCTGCGCGTGACCAGGTGGGCATGGTGGAATTGTTGCGCCAGCAGCGTCGCGATCAGGTCGACCGCCGCCTCGACCGGCAGGTTCTTGGTGATGTCCTTGGTGCGGTGGCGCCAGACCAGCGACAGGTGTTGCACCTCGCGCAGCACCACCCGGCGGACCAGCAGCTTGTCCAGCGACGGCTCGGCGCCGTGCGGCCGCCCCAGCACCAGCCGGACAAACCCGCCGTCGGCCAGGCTGTGGCGCAGTCGGGCAATGAACTGCTGGGCTTCTGTTGGCGGGGTGGGCAGGTCGGTCATCGGTTGATTGTCGGCGCCTGCGCCTGCCGATCGGGTCGAGCCGGCGGCAGCGCCCAGCGCCACACCGGCCCGACCCGCGCGTTGCGTGCAGGCCGTGGCGGCCCGAAGCCCAGGCTCAGCAGGATGCGGGCGGATGCCGCCGCGTCGATGGTGTGCTGGCCTTGCCGCGGCGCATGGCGGGTGTGGGCGATCACGGTCAGTCTGGCGTCGGCGGCCCAGGCCAGCGCCAGCAGGGCGCTGGCGGTGCGCCGGCCGTGGCCTTGCCGCTGCTGGCCGGGCAGCGTGAAGTAGCCGATCTCGACCCGGCCCTGCCGCGGCGGCCCGGTAAATCCACCGCCACCCACCACATGCCCATCTGCCCAGGCGAGGTAGCGCGCCCAGGGGGTGGGCGGCGCGGCGGCCAGCAGTCGGGCCTGGGCATCGCAAGGCCACAGCGTGATGGCCGTGGCGCGGCGATCAGGCATCAGGCGCCGGTCATCACGGTGGCGGTCATGGTGGGTCTGCCGGTGCCGACCCGCTGGGCAACCGCACTGCCCGGCTTGCCGGACTTGGCGGCGGGCTTGACTGGGGAGGCACCCGAAGTCCGGCTGCTGGCCTTGACTGCGGGTGTGCCCGTGGCTTTGGCCCCGAATTTGCCGGTGGATGTGCTGGTGGATGTGCCCGTGGATTTACCGGTGGATTTGCCTGTGGCCCTGCCGGTGCTTTTGGCCTTGGATTTGTGGCTGGGCTTGCCGGCAGTTCGGGCGCCCTGGCGGGTGGTGGCTGCGGCACCGGTGGCCGCGGCGGACGGTGCGCCGCGTGCCACGCCTTGGGCGGTTGCAGCGTCCGGCCCCAGGCCCAGCCAACCCAGGCAGGCGGGTTGCTGCAGGGCATCGGCCACCGGCTGGTAGCGCGGCAGCTCGCGCACCGGCTCGCCGGCCGGCAGGTATCGGATCTCGCGGATCTCACGGCTGTCTGCGGTGGCGCTGGCGCTGGC
>JANLOP010000257.1:0-10349 GCA_031366635.1 Betaproteobacteria bacterium
ATCGTCAAGAACCTGCACGATGCGGCGGTGGCCGAGATCATCGCCCGCACCGGCGCCTGCAATGGCGACCTGATCTTCTTCGGCGCCGACAAGGCCAAGGTGGTCAACGACGCCCTGGGCGCGCTGCGCGTGAAGATCGGCCACAGCGAGTTCGGCCGCAACCACGGCCTGTTCAACGATGTCTGGGCGCCGTTGTGGGTGGTGGACTTCCCGATGTTCGAGCACGACGAGCAGGCCGGGCGCTGGAACGCGGTGCACCACCCCTTCACGGCGCCCAAGGACGGCCACGAGGACCTGATGGACACCGACCCCGGCGCCTGCCTGTCCAAGGCCTACGACATGGTGCTCAACGGCTGGGAGATCGGCGGCGGCTCGATCCGCATCCACAAGGCCGCGGTGCAGGCCAAGGTGTTTGCCGCGCTCAACATCACGCCGGAAGAGCAGCAGCTCAAGTTCGGCTTCTTGCTCGATGCGCTGCAATACGGCGCGCCGCCGCACGGTGGCCTGGCCTTCGGGCTGGACCGCATCGCCACCTTGATGAGCAAGGCCGAGTCGATCCGCGATGTGATCGCCTTCCCCAAAACCCAGCGCGCGCAGTGCCTGCTGACCGGCGCACCCAGCCTGGTGGACGAGGCCCAGTTGCGTGAGCTGCACATCCGGCTGCGCAACCCGGGCGGTGTGCTGGGCTGAGCGGGCCGCCTTGCGGTGAGGGCCTGCGATGGGGGCCGGCATACCGGCTTCTGTGTGGTATAACAACCGTTATAACTCACTGGAGCCGCTGATGCACGCCCTCAAACTCACTCAGATCGGCAACTCGGTCGGCGTCATCCTGCCCAAAGAGGTGTTGACGCGGTTGAAGCTGGAAAAAGGCGACACGCTTTACGTCACCGAAATCCCCGACGGCGTGGCGCTGACCCAGCTTGACCCCAGTTTTGAAGACCAGTTGGCGGTCGGGCGTGAGTTCATGCGGGAGTACCGCGACACCTTCCGGGCGTTGGCCAAATGAGCCTGAGGTGGATTGATCGCCGGCTGCTGGTGCTGCTGCATGACGAAAGCCTGGCCACCCACGGCGGCGCGTCGGGCCTGCGCGATGCCGGCTTGCTGGATTCGGCGCTGGCCCGGCCGTTGAACCTGGCGGCCTACGGCGAGCCGGATCTGGCGGCCTTGGCCGCCAGCTATGCCTTCGGCCTGGCCCAGAACCATCCGTTTGTCGATGGCAACAAGCGCGCCGCGTTCTTGTCCATCGGCCTGTTTCTGGGCCTGAACGGGCAACGCCTGACGGCCTCTCAAGCCGAGGCCACGGTGGCGATGTTCGGTCTGGCATCGGGTGATATCGACGAGGCCACTTTTGCGGCCTGGTTGCGCGACCGCATCGCGCAGCGCTGACGCGCTGCTGCGCCTGCATTCGAAAGAGCTTTGCATGACCGCCAGTGACATCCTGACCCCATCCCCGTCGGACCCCCCCCACGACACCACCCACGACACCACGCGCATCGACGACACCCGCATCAAGGCGGTGCGGGCGCTGGTCTCGCCGGCCGTGTTGCTGGAGGAGTTGCCGGTCAGCGCCGAGATCGAGCTGCTGGTCGAGGCCACCCGCGACGCCATCAGCGCGGTGCTGCACGGCCGCGACGACCGGCTGGTGGTGGTGGTCGGCCCGTGCTCGATCCATGACCACGACCAGGCGATGCAGTACGCGAATCGCCTCAAACCGCTGGCCGATGCGCTGGCCGATGCGCTGATCGTGGTGATGCGGGTGTATTTTGAGAAACCCCGCACCACCGTCGGCTGGAAGGGCTACATCAACGACCCCCGGCTGGACGGCAGCTTCCACATCAACCAGGGCTTGCGGCTGGGCCGTGAGCTGCTGCTGCAGATCAACGCGCTGGGCCTGCCCGCCGGCACCGAGTTTCTCGACCTGCTCAGCCCGCAATACCAGAGTGACCTGATCGCCTGGGGCGCCATCGGCGCGCGCACCACCGAGAGCCCCAGCCACCGCCAACTGGCCTCAGGCCTGAGCTGCCCGGTCGGCTTCAAGAACGGCACCGACGGCGGCGTGCAGGTGGCCGCCGACGCACTGGTCTCGGCCGCCGCGCCGCACTCGTTCATGGGCATGACCAAGATGGGCGTGGCGGCGATCTTCGAGACCCGGGGCAATGACGATGGCCATGTCATCCTGCGCGGCGGCAAATCGCCCAATTACGATGCGGCGCATGTCGAGGCGGCCTGCGCCGTGCTGCGCAAGGCCGGGCTGCGAGAGCAGGTGATGGTCGATTGCTCGCATGCCAATTCGGCCAAGCAACACCGACGCCAGATCGAGGTGGCGGCCGATGTGGCGGCACAACTGGCCGCCGGTGAGCAGCGCATCATCGGCCTGATGGTCGAAAGCCATCTGCACGAGGGCCGGCAGGATTTGCAGCCCGGCGTGGCGCTGCGCCCGGGCGTGTCGATCACCGATGCCTGCATCGGCTGGGACGACACCGTGCCGTTGCTGCGCGGTTTGGCCAAAGCGGTGCAACAGCGCCGGGATCGCCAATGACCGCCATCAGCGGGGCGGGCAGCAAGCCGTTCAAGATCCCCGAGAGCGTGCTGGTGGTGATCCACACCCCGGCACTCGATGTGCTGCTGATCGAGCGCGCTGACCAGCCCGGCTTTTGGCAAAGCGTGACCGGCAGCAAGGATTTGCCCGGTGAATCCTGGTTCGACACCGCCGTGCGCGAGGTGGCAGAGGAGACCGGCATCCACGTCGGCTCGGCGCAGGTGCCCAAGACCGCGCTGCTTGACTGGGGCTTGCGCAACCGCTACGAGATCTACCCGGTCTGGCGCCACCGTTACGCCCCCGGCGTGCGGCACAACACCGAGGCCGTGTTCGGCCTGTGCGTGCCGGCCGGCACGCCGGTGACTTTGAGCCCGCGTGAGCACCTGCAACACGCCTGGCTGCCCTGGCGCGAGGCAGCCGACCGCTGCTTCTCACCCAGCAATGCCGAGGCGGTGCTGCACCTGCCCCGGCTGGGCCCATGATGGCGGCGCGCGGCTCGCCTTTCAGCGCGGCGCGGCTGCTGGCGCATGCCCAGCGGCCCGGCCAGCCCGTCACCCAGCACAGCAGCCAGGTGCTGCGGGTGGCCACCTACAACATCCACAAAGGCGTGCGTGGCGTGGGCCCCGGCAAGCGGCTGGAGATCCACAACCTGGGCCTGGGCATCGAGGCACTGGACGCCGACGTGGTCTGCCTGCAAGAGGTGCGGTTGTTCCACCAGCGCGAGGCGCTGCACTTCCAGCGCACGCTGCACGGCTGGCCCGAGGGCGGCCAGGCCGATTACCTGGCGCCCGAGGGCTACGAGGTGGCTTACCGCACCAATGCCACCACGCGGCACGGTGAGCACGGCAATGCGCTGTTGTCGCGCTGGCCGATTGGCGACGTGGGCCACCACGATGTGAGCGACCACCGCTTTGAGCAGCGCGGCCTGCTGCATGTGCCGGTGCTGTGGCAGGGCGTGGCGGTGCATGCGGTGGTGGCGCACTTTGGCCTGATCCACGCCAGCCGGGTGCGCCAATGCGAGCGCCTGGCGGCCTTCGTCGCCGCCGAGGTGCCGCCCGGCGCACCGCTGCTGGTGGCCGGTGATTTCAATGATTGGGGTGAAAGGCTTGACGGCCCGATGCGCGCCATCGGCCTGCAACGCGCCAGCGCCGGGCCGGCCCGGGCCCAGCGCACCTTCCCGTCGTCGGTGCCGCTGTTTGCGATGGACCGGGTCTACACCCGCGGCCTGGCCTGCCTGTCGGCCAGCGTGCCGCGCAACAGCGGCTGGCAGCGCATGTCGGATCACTTGCCGCTGGTGGTTGATCTGACGCTTGATTGAGCGCGCGTTGCCGCTCAGCGAGGTGCCGAAATGAAATGGTGGATGTCGGACGGCTATCGGCTTGATGCGGGTTCAGGGACGGGCGGGTTTGGCGGCTTCCGTTCAGGCGCTTCGACTTCGAAGCGAGACCGATGCCACCGGGTGACCGGATGCCCACGTGTCATCCGCCGCCGGCCGCAAGCGCCCGCCGGCTCCCTCTTTACCTCCGGCATCCGGTCACCCGGCGCCCTCGGTCCGGCAGCGGCGGTGGCGGCTGGTTCGTTAAATGCTGGCGGCCCGCACCCGTCCGTCGAACGCCCACTTTCTGGCAGCGAATCAAATTCCGCAACAAGCCGAATGCCGACCGGCCACGGCCTGCTGTCCGCACCCTCCCAGCCCCGTCGATGCAGCAGCCGCCCGCCGCGCTAACCCCGCCGCCCAGCGGCCCGGCGCCGCTGCTCACCGGCGGCAACGCCGTGCGCCTGCTGGCTGGCGGCGACGAGCTGTTTGCCGCAATGGCTGCGGCGTTTGCCACTGCCCGCCACCAGATCTGGCTCAGCACCTACATTTTTCACGACGACCCGGCCGCCGAGGCGCTGGCAAAAGCGCTGGCCGACGCGGCCCGGCGCGGCATCTGGGTGGGTGTGGTGGTGGACGGTTTTGGCAGCAAGGCCACGCTGCCGGCACTGCGCCGGTGGCTGGACGCGGCCGGCGTCAATCTGGCCGTGTTCCGCCCGGTAGACCGCTGGTGGCGGCTGTTGCAGCCCGGCCAGTTGCGCCGGCTGCATCACAAGCTGTGCGTGGTGGATGGTGAGGCCGGCTTTGTCGGCGGCATCAACCTGATCGACGACCGCAACGACCTGCACCACGGCTGGCAAGACGCGCCCCGGCTTGATTTTGCGGTGCAGTTGCAAGGCCCGGCAGTGGCACTGATCGAGCAGACCGCCCGCGCGCTGTGGAGCCGCGCCGCGCTGGGCGCCGACTGGCCCGACGAGGTGGTGCAACTGGCCCGCAGCGCCGAGCCGCTGGCCCGCGCCCGGCGCGTGCTGGCCCGGCTGCGCGTGCTGCCAGCCGAAGCCGCCGCGCCGCCGGCCCGGCTGCCGCCGGTGCGGGTGGTGTTTCTGGTGCGCGACAACCTGCGCCGGCGCCGCGCCATCGAGCTGGCCTACATCGAGGCCATCCGCAGTGCGCGCCGCACGGTCGAGCTGGTCTGCCCGTATTTTTACCCCGGCCGGCTGTTCCGCCGGGCGCTGCGTCGGGCCGCCCAGCGCGGCGTGCAGGTGCGGCTGCTGCTGCAGGGCAAGGCCGACTACCGGTTTGCCGCGCTGGCGGCCCAGGTGCTGTATGACGAAATGCTGCGCAGCGGCGTGCGGGTGTTTGAGTACACCCCCGCCTTTTTGCATGCCAAGGTGGCGGTGGTAGACGGCGAATGGGCCACCGTGGGCAGCAGCAATATCGACCCGCTGTCGCTGCTGCTCAACCTGGAGGCCAATGTCATCGTGCAGGACGCGCCGTTTGCCGCTGGCCTGGCGGCGCGCATCGAGGCCGCGATGGCGGCGTCGCAAGAGGTGCTGCGCCCGCCCGTGGGCGCGGGCTGGTGGTCGGTGCTGCGGCGCGGCTTTGTGGCCTGGACGGCGTACTGGTTCTTGCGCCTGGCCGGCCTAACCGGTAAGTATTGAATTGGCAAGCCCGATGGACGATTTGGTGATCCACCGCCCGCAAGGCCTGTACTGCCCGCCCGGCGATTTCTACATCGACCCCTGGCGGCCCGTGCCCCGGGCGGTGATCACCCACGCCCATGCCGACCATGCGCGCGCCGGCCACGGCCACGTGCTGGCCACCGCCATCAGCGAGGGCGTGTTGCGCAGCCGGCTGGGTGCCCACCTGGCGCTGCAAGGGTTGGCCTACGGCCAGACCGTGCAGCACCACGGCGTGACCATCAGCCTGCACCCCGCCGGCCATGTGCTGGGCTCGGCCCAGGTGCGGCTGGCGCACGGCGGCCGGGTCTGGGTGGCGTCGGGCGATTACTACCTGTCGGCCATCGATGAGCGCAACCCCACCTGTGCGCCGTTCGAGCCGGTGCGCTGCGATTGTTTCATCACCGAATCCACCTTCGGCTTGCCCGTCTACCGCTGGCAGCCGCAGGCCGAGGTGTTTGCGCAGATCAACGCCTGGTGGCGCGGCAACGCCGCCGCCGGCCGGCCCAGCCTGCTGCTGGCCTACAGCTTTGGCAAGGCGCAGCGGCTGCTGGCCGGGGTGGATGCCGGCATCGGCCCGATCATGGTGCACGGTGCGGTGGCCCCGCTCAACGCCGCCTACCGGGCGGCCGGCGTGGCGCTGCCCGAGACCACCACGCTGGGCGATCTGCCTGACAAAAAAGGGCTGGCCGGTGCGCTGGTGATCGCGCCGCCCGCCGTGCACGCCAGCGCCTGGGCGCGCAAGCTGGGCGATTTCAGCGACGGCTTTGCCAGCGGCTGGATGCTGCTGCGCGGCGCGCGCCGCCGCCAGGGCGTGGACCGGGGCTTTGTGCTGAGCGACCACGCCGACTGGCCTGGCCTGCAACGGGCGATTGCCGCCACCGGCGCCGAGCGGGTGATCGTCACCCACGGCCAGGAGGCGGTGATGGTGCGCTGGCTGCAAGAACGCGGCTTGCAGGCCGGCTCGTTCCGCACCGAATACGGCGCCGAGGGCGGTGATATCGACGGCACAGGCCCGCAGCCCGCTGCATCCGCCGCACCCGGTAAATCCGCCGAATCCGCCGCATCCACCCCCACCGGGCCCGGCTGATGCGCCGCTTTGCCGCGCTCTACGCCGAGCTGGACGCCAGCACCGCCACCGAGTCCAAGCTGGCCGCGTTGCAGCGCTACCTGGCCGAGGCCGATGCCGCCGATGCGGCCTGGGGCCTGTACTTTCTGGCCGGCGGCAAACCGCGCCAGACCGTGCCCAGCGCGCTGCTGCGGGCCGAGGCCACCGCGCTGGCCGGCATCCCCGACTGGCTGTTTGACGCCTGTTACCAGGCCGCCGGTGACCTGGCCGAGACCATTGCCCAGGTGCTGCCGCCACCGTCGGGCCACAGTGACCTGGGCCTGGCGCAGTGGCTCACCGAGCGCCTGCTGCCGCTGCGCGGCGCGGCGCCCGAAGTGCAAGCCCGGGCATTGCGCGGCTGGTGGGACGAGTTGCCGCCTGATGAGCGGTTTTTGCTCACCAAGCTGATCGGCGGTGGCTTTCGGGTGGGCGTCAGCCGGCTGCTGGTGCAGCGCGCGCTGGCCCGCCATGCCGGGCTGGACGCCAAGCTGATGGCGCAGCGCCTGATGGGCTGGACGGACGCGCGCACGGCGCCCAGCGCCGACCGCCTGCGGGCGCTGCTGGCACCCGACACCGGCGCCGCGCTGGCGATGACCGGACAGCCCTATCCGTTTTTTCTGGCCCATGCGCTGGACGCCGCTGAAACCGCGCCGGATCAAGCGCCCGGGGCCGGTGCCGCAGCCGGCTTGGAGGCCCGGCTGGGGCCGGTCAGCGATTGGCTGGCCGAGTGGAAGTACGACGGCATCCGGGCCCAGATCGTGTGCGCGGCCGGCCAGGTCTGGCTCTGGTCGCGCGGTGAAGAGCTGGTCACCGAGCGCTTTCCCGAGGTGGTGGCGCTGGCCCAAAGCCTGCCCGACGGCACGGTGATGGACGGTGAGCTGCTGGTCTGGATCAAGGCCGCGCCGGCACCCTTCAACCTGCTGCAACAGCGGCTGAACCGCAAGACCGCCAGCCGCAAACTGCTGGCCGACGCGCCGGTGCAGTTCATCGCCTACGACCTGCTGGCGCTGGGCGGGCAAGACCTGCGCGCCCGGCCCCAGCACCTGCGCCGCGCGCAACTGGAGGCCTTGCTGGCCGGCTCAGCGCTGCAACTGTCACCGCTGGTGATCGCCGCCGATTGGGCCGCGCTGGCCCGGCGCCGCAGCGAGAGCCGGCAGCGCGGCGTCGAGGGCCTGATGCTTAAACACCGCGACGCGGCCTACGGCAGCGGCCGCACCAAGGCCGATGGCGTTTGGTGGAAATGGAAGATCGCGCCCTACACCGTGGACGGTGTGCTGATTTATGCCCAGGCCGGCCACGGCCGCCGCGCCGGGCTGTACACCGACTACACCTTCGCCGTCTGGAGCCGGCCACCGGCCAGCGCCGCCGAGGCGGCTGCGGTGGTCGCCGCCATCGAGCGGCGCGAACCGGCCCAGCCCGGTGCACTGCAATTGCTGGCCTTCGCCAAAGCCTATTCCGGCCTGACCGATGACGAATTCAAGGCCGTGGACAAAGTGATCCGCGCCACCACGCTGGAGAAATTCGGCCCGGTGCGCAGCGTGCGGCCGACCTTGGTGTTTGAGCTGGGCTTCGAAGGCATCGCGCACAGCCCGCGCCACAAAAGCGGCATCGCGTTGCGCTTTCCGCGTTTATTGCGCATTCGTCACGACAAACCGCTGCACCAGGCCGATTGTCTGGCCACGTTGGCGGGCTTGATCTCTACAGCCGCGCCGGCCGCTGCCGATATCGCTTGAAGCGTGCGACCGTCGGGCGTCAGTCTCTCGATAAAGTGGCGTAGCAGCGGGTTTTCTGACCGTTGCGGGTCGTGTTGCAACCGCTATCATCCTTCGTCAAAACGGAATGAGTCGCTTGTGAACGCTTTGACTTCCGAACGGGTATCCCTTTGAAATCGAGCACGATTTTTGCCGCATCGGTGCTATGGCGCCGGCAAGCCGGCCACATGCTGGTCAGTGACCCCCGCATCGACCTGCTGCCGGACGGCGCACCCGGTCAGCGCCGCTTCAAAATCAAATCAGCCGAGACCGAAGAGCGCCGCGGCATGGTCAACAACCTGCTGAAGAACCGCTACGGCTACCGCGGCTACAAAGAGGTCAGCCTGCCCACCGACCGCTCGGTGCACAAGTTCACGCTGTCGGCGGTTGAAGATGACGCCATCATCGGCACCATCACGGTGTCGTTTGACGGGCCCAAACGGCTGAGCGCCGACGACGCTTTTGCGCCCGAGGTCGAGTTGATGCGCAGCCAGGGCCACCGGCTGTGTGAGTTTACCAAGCTGGCGGTCGACCCCACCGTGGGCACCAAGCGGGTGTTGGCAGCGCTGTTTCACGTCGCCTACATCGTGGCCCACCGCATTCGCGACCACGACCTGCTGCTGATCGAGGTCAACCCGCGCCATGTGCGCTACTACGAGCGCATGCTGGGCTTCACCGCGATGTCAGAAGAGCGCATCAACCTGTCGGTCAACGCGCCGGCGGTTTTGCTGGCGGTGGCGTTTTCACATGTAATGAAGCAGATCGGTGAGTTTGGCGGCCAGCCCGACCGCATGGCGTCAGAGCGGTCGCTGTACCCGGCATTCTTCTCGCTGCGCGAAGAAGCCAGCATCCTCACCCGGATGCAGGACAAACAGCGCATGCGGGAGCGGCGGCTGACCGACACCGGCCACCCGGGCGATGCCCCCAGCGATCACTCGGCATCGGATCTGGTCGGGCTTTGAGCGGCAGTGATGCGAAGCCAGCGCATCGCCCGGCGCATGGTCCGCAGATCGCTTGGGCCCGGGGCGAGTGGCGGGCCGGTTGCGAAAACGCACCGACGTTGCACTGCGCAGGGGTGGGCAGGGTCTGGCCAGTGGGGTGGCCGATGTGCCGTCCATCGAGACAGGCGCGGCCGTGCTCAGTGCCTCAGCCCGGGTGGTATCACTCGATCAGCGTGCCCACCCGGGCCAACACATCGGCCACCAGGCCGGCCGGCACCACTTCGATGAACTGCGCCCGGCGTGCTTGCCAGTCCACCGTTCGCACTTGGTTGCACAGCACCAGCCCCTCCGTGACCAGCCCCGCGCCGGCCAATGGCACCGTCCAGGCCAGGTCCCGGGCAACGCCCGCGCCGCGTGTCACCGGGCAGGCCAGCGCCATGCCGAATCGGTTGAATGCCTCGGGTGACAGCACCAGCGCCGGCCGGCTGCCCTGCTGTTCGTGCCCGGCGCTCGGGTCGGCGTCGATTCGGATCAGGTCGCCGCGCTGGGGGGTGTAGGCGGGTCGCCGGGCCGGCACCGGCGCCTCACCAGGCTTCTTGTCCAACGGGCCGGGCAGCGTCCCAGCGGTCGGCGGTGGGCATGTCACCGGGTTTCATGCCGGCCAGCAGATTGGCCAGCGTGTGCCGTGGCCTGACGGGGGCCAGCACCAGGCGGCCCGCCTCCAACGTGACAGCCACCGACGCGCCGGCCTCCAACCCCAGGGTGCGCAGCAGGGTGCGCAGCAGTTGGTGCGGCAGGCTGACCGACACAGACCCCCCAACGGCGCGCAGTGTTGCGGTGTGCATGTTGTCCTCTTGACTCACCAGCCATCGCATGACCTGATTAGCCCCCAAGCTCAGCCAGCTCTGGGCGCGCCGCCTAAAAGTGGTGGCAAGATCCAGGAGGCCACGTGGAAAGGTACGCAATTTCTGCGTTTTCCATAACTTTCTTAGTATTGTTTGATATGCACATGAATA
>JANLOP010000278.1:0-8415 GCA_031366635.1 Betaproteobacteria bacterium
CCGGCTGTAGATGTGGTTGAGCACCATGCCCTGGGTGAGCAGGCGCTTGAAGGGCTCGCTCACCGTCACCAGGCCCAGGTCGCGCATCACCTTGGTCCAGAAGCGGGCGTAGAGCAGGTGCAGGATGGCATGCTCGACGCCACCGATGTACTGGTCCATGCCGGCATTGCTGGTGTCCGCACTGCCCATCCAGTAGGCGCTGCCTTCGGCCACCATCTGCCCGCTGTTGGTCGCATCGCAGTAGCGCATGAAGTACCAGGACGAGTCGACAAAGGTGTCCAGGGTGTCGGTCTCGCGCCGCGCCGGCTGGCCACAGACGGGGCAGCCGACGTTCAGGAAATCGGCACGCTTGACCAGCGGGCTGCCACTGCCGTCGGGCACGCAGTCCTCGGGCAGCAGCACCGGCAGATCGGCCACGGGCACCGGCACCGCGCCATGCTGGTCGCAGTGGATGATGGGGATCGGCGTGCCCCAGTAGCGCTGGCGGCTGACGCCCCAGTCGCGCAATCGCCAGGTGGTCTTCTTGTCGCCCAGGCCCAGCTCGGCCAGCAACTCGGCCACCTTGGCCACCGCCGGCTTGAAGGCCAGGCCGTCCAGAAACTCGAAGCCCGCGCCGCTGTTGATGCAGCGGCCGCGTTGCTTGTCGGCATAGTGCTCGGCCCAGGCCTGGGTGCTGAAGGTCTGGCCCTCGACCGCCACCACCGGCTTGATCGCCAGCCCGTACTTGCGCGCGAACTCGAAATCGCGCTCATCGTGCGCCGGCACACCCATCACCGCGCCGTCGCCATAGCTCATCAGCACATAGTTGCCCACCCACACGTCCACCGCCTCGCCGGTCAGCGGGTGCTGCACCGTCAAGCCGGTTCGCACGCCCTTTTTCTCCTGCGTGGCCAGCTCGGCCTCGGTGGTGCCGCCGGACTGGCAGTCGGCAATGAAGGCCGCCAGCGCCGGCTTGGTTGAGGCGGCGTGCAGCGCCAGCGGATGTTCGGGCGCCACCGCGCAGAAGGTCACGCCCATGAGGGTGTCGGCGCGGGTGGTGAAGACCCACAGCCGGCCGTCGCCGATCAGCGCGCCGGCTGCATCGGCAATCTGGTGCGGGAAGGCGAAGCGCACGCCCTCGCTCTTGCCGATCCAGTTCTCCTGCATCAGCCGCACCCGGTCGGGCCAGCCGGCCAGGTAGTGGGGGTCGGCCGGGTTGTTGACGGCCGACAACAGCTCGTCGGCGTACTGGGTGATCTTGAGGTAGTAGCCGGGGATCTCGCGCTTTTCAACCAGCGCGCCCGAGCGCCAGCCGCGGCCGTCGATCACCTGCTCATTGGCCAGCACGGTCTGGTCCACCGGGTCCCAGTTGACGACCTGGGTGCGGCGCTCGGCGATGCCGGCCTCCAGCATCTTCAGGAACAGCCACTGGTTCCACTTGTAGTAAGCCGGCGAGCAGGTGGCCAACTCGCGCGACCAGTCGATGGCCAGACCCAAGGCCTGCATCTGGGCCTTCATCTGGGCGATGTTGGAATAGGTCCACGGCGCCGGCGCCACCTTGTTCTTCATCGCCGCGTTTTCGGCCGGCAGGCCAAAGGCGTCCCAGCCCATCGGCATCAGCACATTGAAGCCCTGCATGCGCAACTGGCGCGCCAGCATGTCGTTGATGGTGTAGTTGCGCACATGGCCCATGTGCAGCTTGCCGCTGGGGTAGGGCAGCATCGAGCAGGCGTAGAACTTCGGCTTCGGCTGGCCCTGGCTGTCGAGCGCGTTTTCAACGGCGCGGTAGGCGTCGTGGCCCTGCCAAAGCGGTCGGGCCCAGTGGGCCTGGGCGGCCGATTCCAGCTCGGCGGGGGCGTATTTCTCGTTCATGCCCCGGATTGTAGGAGGGGGTTGTCGCTACTTCGGGCCGGCGGCCGGGGCCTCGGTGACAAAGCCGATGCGCGACAACCCGCCGTCCTGCACCAGGCCGATCAGCTCGGCGATGCGGCCGTAAGGCACTTGCTGGTCGGCGCGCAACTGCACCTCGGTGGCCGGCTGGCGCTGGGCCACATCACGCAGCCGGGCCTTGAGTTGATCGGCCGTCACCGCCTCATCACCCCAGTACAGCGCGCCGCCAGCGTCCACCGCCACGGTGACAAACTGCAGCGCACCGCTGGCGGCGCTGCCGGCCGTCTTGGGCAGGTCCAGCCGCAAGCTGGCCGTCATCAGCGGCGCGGTGATGATGAAGATCACCAGCAGCACCAGCATCACGTCGATCAACGGCGTCATGTTGATCTCGCTCATCGGCTGCGACGGGCTGGCGCGCTGCAACCGGCCGAAAGCCATGATTCAGGGCCCGGGCGCCGGCCTGGACGCCGCTGGCGCATCCAGCGCCAACTCGCGCAGATCGTGGGCAAAGCCTTCCAGCTCGGCCTCGCAGGCCGACACCCATTTGCCAAACAGGTTGTAGGCCAGCACGGCCGGGATGGCCACGGCCAGGCCGGCGGCCGTCATGACCAGCGCCTCACCCACCGGGCCGGCCACTTTGTCGATGCTGATGGCGCCGCTGGCCGCGATATTGGCCAGCGCGTGGTAGATGCCCCAGACCGTGCCAAACAGCCCGATGAACGGCGCCGTGCTGCCGATGGATGCCAGCAGCACCTGGCCAAACTGCAAATGCGCCAGGCCCTGGTGCAGCGCGTCGCGCAGCCGGCGTGTCAACTGCGACGCGGTGGCCGCCCGGGTGGCCAGCGTGCCGGTGGGCTCGGGCGTGGTGCCGGCGTCCAGCAGCGGCAGCAGCACCTGCTCACGGTCGAGCGCAGCCAGGCGGGTGCGGCCGGCGTCCAGCGTGTCGGCGGCCCAGAAAGCCGGCACGGCGCGCGCGATGTCGCGCCGCGCCCGGTGCAGCACCCAGCCCTTCCAGAAAATCAGCACCCAGGCGCTGACCGACATCAGCAGCAGCAAGCCCACCACCGTGCGACCGATGGCGTCGCTCTCGGCCCAGAATATCGCCAGGCCGTCCATGCCGGATCAAAGGCCGAGCACGTCGTTCATGCTGAACAGGCCGGTGCTGCGGCCGGCCAGGAACCGCGCCGCCCGCAACGCACCCTGGGCGTAGGTGGCGCGGCTGGCGCTTTTGTGCGTGATCTCGATGCGCTCACCGGTGCCGGCAAACAGCACCGTGTGGTCACCGACGATGTCACCACCGCGCAGCGTGGCAAAGCCGATGCTGGACGGGTCGCGCTCGCCGGTGACGCCGACGCGGGCATAGACCGCGCAATCGGCCAGCTTGCGGCCCAGGGCGGCGGCCAGCACCTCGCCCATCTGCAGCGCGGTGCCGCTGGGCGCGTCCACCTTGTGCCGGTGGTGGGCCTCGATCACCTCGATGTCAAAGCCCTCGTTCAGCGCCCGTGCCGCCTGGTCCAGCAGCTTGAGCATGACGTTCACGCCCACACTCATATTCGGCGCCATCATCACCGCGATGTGCCGGGCGTGCGCCGCGACCTGGGCTTTTTGCGCCGGCGTGAAGCCGGTGGTGCCGACCACCGCCTTGACGCCCAGCGCCTGGCACAGCGCGAGGTGGGCCAGCGTGCCGTCGGGGCGGGTGAAATCGATCAGCACCTGGGCGCTGGCCAGGCCGGTGGGCAGATCGCTGGTGATGGTCACGCCGGTGGCCTGGCCGGCAAACGCGCCGGCGTCCAGCCCCAGCGCCGGGCTGTTGGGCAGATCCAGCGCGCCGGCCAGGGTGCAATCGGGGGCCGCCAGCACGGCTTCGATCAACACCCGACCCATGCGGCCCGACGCGCCGGCGACGGCGACGCGCAGGCCGCCGCCGCCGCTCAAGACGGCTCCAGCGGCGGGTAGCTGCGCAGCGCGCCCATCGGCACCACCGGCTCGGCAGCGGGCTTGGGCGGCACCGGCAGGGCCTGCTTTTGCTCGGGCGTCAGATCGAGCAGCGGTGCCCTGGCAGAGGGCCGGGCGCGGCTGATGGCGGCCACAAACTCATGCTCGCTGGGCAGCTCGGGGGCGTCGAGTTGGGCCAGTTGGTCGCCGTTGAACAGTGCCACGATGGTGCGGCGCTGCGGCTCGGTGCCGGACCGCGAGATGGTGAACACATAGTCCCAGCGGTCGGCGTGGAACAGATCAGCCAGCATCGGTGAGCCCAGGATGTCGCGCACCTGGGCCCGTGTCATGCCGGGTTTGACTTGCGCCGCCTGCTCTCGTGTGACGACATTGCCCTGCACGATGTCCATGCGGTAGGGCGCCAGCACGCCCAGAAAGTTGCCGCCTGCGGTGAGCGACGGCAGGGACGGCAGCGACGGGAAGGACGGCAGGGACGGCAGCATCGAGCAGCCGCCGAGCACCAGCATCAACAGCGGCGCAGCGTGGCGAAAAAAGGGGTGAATGGTCAATGGGCCCACCGAGGTTTGGGGCGCCGCTGGCTGGCTGGTCGCGGCGCTGAGCGCGGCACAAACGGCTGACCAGACGGCTGGATATGATCCGCAGATTCTAGCCACCCACCCGCTGCGCGCCGGGCCCGCCATGACGCATGCTGACGAACTGAAAAGTAGCGGCCTGAAGGCCACGCTGCCGCGCATCAAGATTCTGGAAGTGTTCCAGCGCACGGCGCAGCGCCACATGACGGCTGAAGACGTGTTCAAGGCGTTGTTGACCGAGGGTGCGGATGTCGGCCTGGCCACCGTCTACCGGGTGCTGATGCAGTTCGAGACCGCCGGCCTGCTGCTGCGCAGCCATTTTGAATCCGGTAAATCGGTGTTCGAGCTGAACGAAGGCCAGCACCATGACCATCTGGTCTGCCTGACCTGCGGCCGGGTCGAGGAGTTTTTTGACGCCGAAATCGAGCAGCGCCAGCGTGCGGTGGCCAACGCCAACGGCTTCGACCTGCAAGACCACGCGCTGTCGCTGTACGGTGTGTGCAACAAGCCGGCCTGCCCGCACCGGCACAAGTAGCCGCGCTGCGTCGGCCGCGCATCTGGCGCGGCATCGGGCGCTGCATCTGGCGCGCATTCAGCCCGGTCACTCGTCGCTCTGCTGCATCGCTTTCTGGTGGCGTTCGATGAATTCCTGGTAAGTGTCGATGCCCCGCAGTTGCAGGATGGTGTTGCGCACCGCCGCCTCGACCAGCACCGCCAGGTTGCGGCCGGCGTCCACGGTGATCACCGCCTTGCGCACCGGCATGCCCAGCACGTCCTCGTACAGCGGCTCATACGGCAGGCGCTCAAATTCACGCTCCATCGTCTCTTTGCGCACCAGGTGCACGATCAGCTTGAGCCGCATCTTGCGTCGCACCGCCGTCTCGCCAAAGATGGCGCGGATGTCCAGCAGGCCGATGCCGCGCACCTCCAGCAAGTTCAGCAGCAACGCCGGGCAGCGGCCCTCTAGCGCGCTTTGGCTGATCTTGTAGAAATCCACCGCGTCATCGGCCACCAGGCCGTGGCCGCGCGAGATCAGCTCCAGCCCCAGCTCACTCTTGCCCAGGCCCGACTCACCTGTGAGCAGCACGCCCAGGCCCAGGATGTCCATGAACACGCCGTGCCGGGTGATGCGCTCGGCAAACAACTGCGCCAGGTAGGCGCGCACGATGTCGATCACCTGGCCGGCCGACTCGGCGGTGACAAAGAGCGGGATTTCGGCCCGGTCGCACATCGCCACCAGGCGGTCGGGCGGCGTCACGCCGTCGGCGGCAATCAGCACCGGCGGCTCCAGCGTGACGATGCGCGAGATGCGGCGCTCCTGGTCTTCGGGCGCGGAGTGCGACAGGTAGGCCACCTCGCGCCGGCCGACGATCTGCACCCGGTAGGGGTGGATGTAGTTCAGGTAGCCCACCAGGTCGGCGGCCGATTGCGCGTCGCGCACTGCCGCTTCATCAAAGCGGCGCTCCGGGTGGGCATGGCCGGCGATCCACTCCCAGTGCAGCAACTCGCGGTGGGCTTCGAACAGCGCCTCAGCGCTGATCGAGGTCGGCTTCATCGGGCGCCGCCAGCCAGCCCGGCGGCCGTGGCAGCGGCGCAGGCCGGATTCATGCCACTGATTTCAGCGGCGCCCAATCGGCGATCAGTTGGTGCAGCGCGACAGCGCTGTCGGCGCTTTTGAGCCGGTCACGCAGATCCCGGTCAGACAGCAACTCGGCGATTTCGGACAGGATTTCAAGGTGGCGCTGGGTGGCGGCCTCGGGCACCAGCAAGAAGATCAGCAAACCCACCGGTTCATCATCGGGCGCATCAAACGGGATGGGCTGGGCGACGCGCAATATCGCCGCCAGCGGGTTTTTCAGCCCCTTGATGCGGCCGTGCGGGATGGCCACGCCGTGGCCCAGGCCGGTGGAGCCCAGCCGCTCACGCGCAAAAAGGTTGTCGGTCACGGTGGCCCGGGCAATCGAGTGCCGGTTTTCAAACAGCATGCCCACTTGTTCAAAAGCGCGCTTTTTGCTGGTCGCCTCCACATCCACCAACACATTGGCGGCAGGCAGGATGGCAGCGAGACGGTTCATGGTGTTCACCCCGCTTGCCAGCCGCATCTATTCGGTGCAATCACGGGCCTTATGACAGAAAAATGATTATAGAAATGCCTTGCTGCGCTGCAATGTAGCGACCACCCGCGTCTGAGGGATGTTGTCACGGCGCCGCAGTCTTTGGCGGGATCGCGAACAAAAACGGCCCCCGCAGGGGCCGTTGCTGGCGCACCGCGCGCAGCCAGGGCTAAACCACGTCGGCGTCCAGGCGTTTGGGCGCCGGGTGGTGGTGGTCTTGCAATTTGTCCTTGTGGCGGCAGACCTGGCGATCCAGCTTGTCCATCAACTGATCAATCGCGGCGTAAAGGTCTTCATGAGATTGCTCGACAAAGATGTCCTTGCCCTTGACGTGCAGTGTCACCTCGGCTTTTTGCCGTCGTTCCTTCTCCTTGAGCTTCTCGACTGTCAGCAGCACACTGATGTCGACCACTTGATCAAAATGCCGTGTCACCCGGTCCAGTTTGGCCAGAACGTACTCGCGCAGGGCCGGGGTGACGTCAAGATGGTGTCCGCTGATCGTCAGGTTCATCAGATCGTCCTTTCAAGAGGGTGGGTCGGAGGCAGGGCGGTGGGCCACTGCCGGGCTGGAAGGCCAACCCGGCAAGACAGACCCGGTCCCGCCGCAACCAGCGTACTCCTGTTGCCGGCCCCGTGACAAGGGTGTGGCAGCCGGCGCGCGGCTGAGCGCAGCGCGGATGGTCGCGCTTTGTGCAGTTCAGCATGGCGTGCAACCCACCACGCCGGTGCCGTGGTTTTGACGTGGGTCGCGCCAACGACGCTTTAGGAAGTGTTCGCCAGCGGGCGCCAAACGCGGTAAAGTGCAAAAAGCGGTGAGAAACGCTGAATGAGTGGCCCGTGCTTGGTGCACCGGGCCCTGGGTTTCAGGGGACTGTGCGGGTATTGCGAGGTGGCAAACACCGCACTTAACGGGGCCGCTGGTCTGGCAGCAGGATGAGAAAAAGCGCGACGAATGACGATGTGCTGTCCACCCGTGAGGCGGCTGAGCGCCTGGGCGTGGCGCTGCGCACGGTGCAATTGTGGGTCGAGGGCGGCGTGTTGCCGGCCTGGAAGACGGCGGGTGGTCACCGCCGCATTTCACGCGCGGCGGTTGAGCGGCTGATTGCCGAGCGCACGGCCGCACTGTCGGGCGACACACCGCTGGCGGTGACGCCGGCCACCGAGGCCCGCCTGCAACTGATGGTGGTCGAGGACGAACCCGAGTTGCTGCGCTTGTTCACCATGGTCATCGCCGGCTGGGATTTGCCGGTGGCCGTGTCGCCTGCCAGCAACGGCTTCGAGGCCTTGCTGCGCATGGGCCAGCATTGCCCAGACCTGCTGATCACCGACTTGAACATGCCGGGCATGGACGGCTTCAAGATGATTTCGTCGCTGCGCGGTGTCGGCCAGGCCTTTGACGACATGGACATCGTGGTGGTCACCGCGCTGACGCCGCAAGAAATCGAGCGCCGCGGCGGCCTGCCTGCTGGTGTGCGGGTGTTTTACAAGCCGGTGCCCTTTGACGAACTCGAGACCTTGGTGCGAGACCGCATCGCCGCGCTGACCAGCACCGCCTGAGAGGCTGAGAGATTTTCGATCATGCCCGCTCATCACGCCAAAAGTCGCTCGCTCGTCGTTGCAAATGCGCGCCATAGCCCGGGCTATGGCTGTGCTTTGCGCCTAGATCGAACGCCATTTGCCGCGCCGCTCGGTCACGCTCGAAATCCTCTCAGCCTCTGAGCGCTGCCACGGCGCACGGCGCTGCACCGCCGGCCGGCGCGCTGCCCCAGCCCTGTCGGGCGGCGGTATGTGCTGATTGCCCGCTTCACGCCCCGCCGGAGCCGTCGCCATGAAACGCGTATTGATCGTCGAAGACCAGGCCGACATCCGCAAGCTGATCCGCATGACGCTGGAGTTCGAGCCCT
>JANLOP010000287.1:0-2205 GCA_031366635.1 Betaproteobacteria bacterium
CCAGCGATGCCGGTCACTGCGCTCACTCGACCTTGGCGCCCGATGACAGGACAACCTTCTCCCACTTGGCGGTCTCGGCCGCGATGACCTTGCCAAAATCTTCGGGCGTGCCGGCCATCGGCTTGCCGCCGAGTTCGGCCAGGCGATCGCGCATCTTGGGGTCGGCCAGCGCTCGGTTGACCTCGGCGTTGACCTTGTCGATGACATCGCGCGGCGTGCCCTTGGGCATGCCGATGCCGAACCAGGCCGTGGCCTCGTAACCTGGCACGCTGTCCGCCACGGTGGGCAACTGGGGCAAGGTCGGGTCACGCTGTTCGGAGGTGACGGCCAAGGCGCGGACGCGGCCGTTCTTGATGTGGCCGATGGAGGACGGCAGGTTGTCGAACAGCACATCGACCTGGCCACCGATGAGGTCGATCAAGGCCGGACCGGCCCCTTTGTACGGCACGTGCACCATGTCGCAGCCGGTCATGAACTTGAACAGCTCACCCGACAGGTGCACCGACGTGCCGCTGCCCGACGACGCCATGTTGAGCTTGCCGGGGTTGGCCTTGCAATAGGCCAGAAATTCCGGCACGGTCTTGACGGGTAGCTTGAGGGTCACTTCCATCACGTTGGGCGTGCGCACCAGGCCCGCCACGGGCGCGATGTCGCGCATGAAGTTGAAGTTGAGGTTCTTGTACAGGGTGGCGTTGATGCCATTGGCCGGGTTCACCAGCAGCATCGTGTAGCCGTCGGCCGGCGCGTTGACCACGAATTCGACGCCCAGGTTGTTGCCGGCACCGGGCTTGTTTTCCACCACGAAGGGTTGGCCCATTTTCTCGGTCAACCATTGCGCGACGATGCGCGCCAGCACATCGGTGGTGCCGGCCGGCGGGTAGGGCACGACCCATTTCACCGGTTTGACCGGATAGTCCGCGGCGCGCGCGCTGCCCAGGGTGGCGGCGGCCAGCAGCAAAGCCAGGGTCGGGATGGGGGCGAGTCGAATCACGGTGGCCTCCGGTGTCCGGGCAGGGGACGCTGCGGATCAAGTCCGCAGTGCGTGCAGCATGCGACGGAATGCGCGCCCCGGCAATTGACGAAAACGCAGGGACCAGGCGCGTGGCACCGGCGCCAGCGGGGGCCGGGCTGGCTGGGCCCCCGGGCGCAAGACCCAGCCGGCCGGACCGGCCCGCGCCCGCTCAGCTCAGACTCTCAGTGGCCGCCGCCCAGGTAGGCCGCACGCACCGCAGGGTCGTCGCGCAGTTGCGCTGCCGGGCCGTGCACCGAGATGCGGCCGTTCTCCAGCACATAGCCGTAGTCGGCCACCGCCAGTGCGGCCGCGGCGAATTGCTCGACCAGCAGCATCGTCACGCCCTGGGATTTCAGGCGCGCGATGATGCGAAAGACTTCTTCCACCAGGATCGGCGCCAGGCCCATCGACGGCTCGTCGAGCAGCACCACCTCGGGGTTGAGCATGATCGCGCGCGCCATCGCCAGCATCTGCTGCTCACCGCCCGACAGCGTGCCGGCAAGCTGCAGCCGGCGCTCCTTGAGGCGCGGGAACAGCTCCAGCGCCTTCTCCAGATCACCCGGCACATCGCCGCGCGGACGGCTGCCGGTCAAGCGCGGGAAGGCACCGAGCGTGAGGTTGTCGGCCACCGTCATGGTGGCAAACACGCGCCGGCCCTCGGGCGAGTGCGCCAGCCCCAGCTTGGCCACGTCGAAGGACTCCAGCCCGTCGATGCGCTGGTCGTTCAAGGTGATGCTGCCGCCGGTGGGCGCGATCATGCCCGACACCGCGCGCATGGTGGTGGTCTTGCCCGCGCCGTTGGAGCCGATCAGCGTGACCACCTGGCCGCGTGGCACCGTCATCGAAATGCCGTGCAGCACCTGCACTTTGCCGTAGCCGGCGGAGAGATTTTCAATCGTCAGCATGGTGTGTCCTCCGGCCCTCAGGCCGCAGCGGGCTCGCCGCCCAGGTTGGCTTCGTTCACCTTGTGGTCGGCCTGCACCTGGGCCGGCAAGCCCTCGGCGATCTTCTGGCCGAAGTCGAGCACCGAGACGGTGTCGCACAGGCTCATTACCACGTCCATGTGGTGCTCGATCAGGATCACCGTCACGCCGTGCTCGCGGATCTTGCGGATGATGCCCAGCAGCTCCTGGATGTCGGGCGCGGTCAGGCCGGCGGCAGGCTCGTCCAGCAGCAGCAGCTGCGGGTCGAGC
>JANLOP010000312.1:0-87439 GCA_031366635.1 Betaproteobacteria bacterium
GCCGGAACAACCCAGCCCCGACCCGGTTGTTCTCCGGGCAAACCCGAAGCCAACGGTTACACTCTGGCCCGCAAGGCCGCTACCAGTCACGGCCCCGCAGTCGACTCCCGACCTCTGCACAGTCCCATCTGCCTCCCCGACTGGGGCCCTTGGCAACAAGCGGCTGCAGGCTGATCGCAAAACGCCCCGACCACTACCGGGGCGACAAAAACCCCATGAAATTCACTGAACTCGGCCTGTCTGAGCCGTTGCTGCGCGCCGTTGCCGATCAAGGCTACGACACCCCCACGCCCATCCAGGTGCAGGCCATCCCGGCGGTACTGGCGGGTGGCGACCTAATGGGCGGCGCCCAGACCGGCACCGGCAAGACCGCCGGCTTCACGCTGCCGATGCTGCAGCGCCTGTCCAGCGAGCCGACCAAGAAAGACGCCCGGGGCCGGGTGGCCATCCGCTGCCTGATCCTGACCCCCACCCGCGAGCTGGCCGCGCAGGTGGAAGAAAGCGTGCGCACCTACGGCAAATACCTCAAGCTCACCAGCATGGTGATGTTTGGCGGCGTGGGCATGCAGCCGCAGATCAACGCGCTGCGCCGCGGCGTTGACATCCTGGTGGCCACGCCCGGCCGCCTGCTCGACCACCACCAGCAAGGCACGCTCGACTTGAGCCATGTGCAGATTTTTGTGCTGGACGAGGCCGACCGCATGCTCGACATGGGTTTTGTGCACGACATCAAGAAGGTGCTGAGCTACTTGCCGGCGAAGAAGCAGAGTTTGCTGTTCTCGGCCACCTTCAGCGACGAGATCAAAGCGCTGGCCGACAAGCTGCTGAACAACCCGGTGCTGATCGAGGTGGCGCGGCGCAATGCCACGGCCGAGACCATCGCCCAGAAGGTGCACCCGGTGGGCCGCGAGAAGAAAAAAGCGCTGCTGGCCCACTTGATCAAGACCGGCAACTGGCACCAGGTGCTGGTGTTCACCCGCATGAAGCACGGCGCCAACCGGCTGGCCGAGTTCTTGAATGACGAGGGCATCACGGCGATGGCCATCCACGGCAACAAGAGCCAGGGCGCGCGCACCAAGGCGCTGGCCGACTTCAAGCGCAATGAGCTGCAAGTGCTGGTGGCCACCGACATCGCCGCGCGCGGCATCGACATCGACATGCTGCCGCACGTTGTCAACTTCGAGCTGCCCAACGTGCCCGAAGACTATGTGCACCGCATCGGCCGCACCGGCCGGGCCGGCGCCCAGGGGGAGGCGATCTCGCTGGTGTGTGTGGACGAAGACATTTTCTTGCGCGACATCGAGAAGCTGATCAAACGCAGCATCCCGAGCGAGACGGTGCCCGGCTTCGAGCCGCCTTCGACTGAAAAAGCCGAGCCCATCGTGCTGGGCCGTATGACCATCGGTGTTGGCGGCACGCGGCGCAATGCCGGCGGCGGGTTTGGCGCTGGCCGGCCGGGTGGTGGCGGCGGTGGCGGCCGGCGTGACAGCAGCCACGGCGGCGGGGGGGGTGATCGCGGCGGCGAACGTGGCGGTGAGCGCGGAAATGAGCGCGGCAGCCGCCCGGCGGGCGGCGGTGGCAACGGCGCTGGCCGTCCGGCACATGCCGGTGGCCGGCCGGGCGCTGGCGGCACACCGCCGCGCGGCGGCACCGGGGTGGGTGGCGCACGCACGGCCGGCGGCCCTGCGCGCAGTGGCGGCGCCGGTGGTGGCGGTGGAGGCGGCAGCGGACGCCCCGGCGGGCGCAGCGGCGCGCCCAAGCGCTGAGCCCCGGCAGCCGCGTGCCGATGGCCAATCGCCCACGGGTCTGCATCGCCGGTGCCACTGGCCTGGTCGGCCGTGCGGTGCTGGCGCGCCTGGCCCGGCAAGCGCAGGTGGGTGCGGTCACGGCACTGCTGCGCCAGCCGGGCCAGTCAGCCGCCCTGCCTGCTGGCGTGCACGGCCGGGTAGTGGACTACGCCGCGCTGGGCCGGGCCGGTGAGCCCGGCCTGCCAGCGCTGGACTGGGCGGTGTGCTGCCTGGGCACCACGATCAAGGTGGCCGGCTCACAAGCCGCCTTCCGGGCAGTGGATTTTGACGCGGTGCTGGCCTTTGCCCGCGCCGCCAAGGTGGCCGGTGCCAGCCGCTTGGCTGTCATCTCGGCGCTGGGTGCCGACGCCCGGTCGGCGGTGTTTTACAACCGGGTCAAGGGCGAGATGGAGCAGGCGGTGCGCGCACTCGACCTGCCGCACCTGGTGATCGCCCGGCCGTCGTTGCTGCTGGGTGAGCGCACCGCGCTGGGCCAGCCCACCCGGCCCATCGAGTTGATGGCGCAAATGCTGATGCCGGCCTTTGGCTGGCTGACGCCGCGCCGGCTGCGGCCGATCCAGGCCGATGTGGTGGCCGCCGCACTGGTGGCGGCGCTGGCCGGCGACAAACCCGGCGTGCAGGTGATCGAGTCCGACGGCTTGCAGGCGCTGGCGGACGCGCAAACCGACTGAGCGCCGCTGGGTGCGTTTCCGTGCCGATCAACGCCCGCCGCACGCCGGGCAATCCGGCTGGCGCGCCATTCGGATCTCGGTCCACTCCATCAATCGCGCGTCCAGCATCTGCAAGCGCCCGGCCAATGACGAGCCCAGGCCCATCAGCAGCTTGAGCGCCTCGGCCGCCTGCACCGTGCCGATGATGCCCACCAGCGGCGCAAACACCCCCATCGTGGCGCAGCGCACCTCCTCGAACGTGGCCTCGGGCGGAAACAGGCAGGCGTAACACGGCGCGTCGGGCTGGCGGCTGTCGTAAACCGACACCTGGCCGTCAAAACCAATCGCCGCACCTGAGACCAGCGGCTTGCGGCGCGCCACGCAGGCGGCGTTCACCGCGTGGCGGGTTTGGAAGTTGTCGCTGCAATCGATCACCACATCGGCGCTGGCCACGGCTGAATCCAGCCAGGCGGCGTCGGCGCGCCGGGTGACGGCGACCACCTGCACATCCGGGTTGATGGCGTTGATGGTCTGGCGCGCCGACTCGGCCTTGGGCTGGCCGACGCGGGCCAGGTTGTGCGCAATCTGGCGCTGCAGGTTGGTGACATCCACCGTGTCGTGGTCCACCAGCGTGATGCGTCCCACCCCCGCCGTGCCCAGGTACAGCGCCACCGGTGAGCCCAGGCCGCCGGCCCCGATCACCAGCGCATGGCTTTGCAGCAGCCGGGTCTGGCCCTCGATGCCGATCTCGTCGAGCAGGATGTGGCGTGAGTAGCGCAGCAGTTGGTCGTCGTTCATCGCGCTGAGCATAGCGCCCGCAGCAACGAAGAAGCCCGCCGGGCGGCGGGCTTTCGCGGCAACCAGAGGGCCGGCTTATTGCTTGTCCGGGTCGAGCGCGGCCTTGCGCTCGCTCATCGTCTTGCTCACCGCCACCGGCTTGCCTTTGAGCTGGTTGACGGCTTGCAGCAGCGGGAAGTCATCCGCGCCGCCAAACTCAGGCAGCGGCTTGGGCGGCTCTTTGGTCTTGGCCGACAGTTCTTCCAGTTTCTTGCGCGCTTCGTCACGCGCTTTCTCGCGGGCTTCGTCTTTTTTCTCGTCAGCGTTGTTCAGGTGCTTTTCAAGGTCGGCCTCGCGCATGCGCAGCGCGGCAAACACATTGCCCTCGGCGGTTTCGTCCAGCCAGACATCGGGCACGATGCCTTTGGCCTGGATCGACCGACCGTTGGGCGTGTAGTAGCGGGCGGTGGTGATCTTCAAGCCGGTGTCGGCCGGCAACGGCCTTACCGTTTGCACCGAGCCCTTGCCGAAGGTCTGCGCGCCCATGATGGTGGCGCGCTTGTGATCTTGCAGCGCGCCGGCCACGATCTCACTGGCCGATGCCGAGCCCTCGTTGACCAGCACCACCAGCGGCACGGTCTTGATCGCGGTCGGTAATTTGCGCAGCGGATCGCTGTTGCCGCGCCGGGCGTAGTACTCGGGTGAGGCCTTGAAGGTGGCGCGCGATTCAGCAATCTGGCCGTTGGTCGAGACTACCGTCACATCGGTGGGCAAAAACGCCGCCGACAGCGCCACCGCGCCTTCAAGCAAACCGCCCGGGTCATTGCGCAAATCAAGCACCAGGCCCTTCAAATTGGGATCGGCCTTGTACAACTCCTCCATCTTGCGGGCAAAGTCGTCAATCGTGCGGTCTTGAAACTGGCTGACCCGGATCCACGCATAACCCGGCTCAATTTGTTTGGCGCGCACGCTTTGCACCCGAATCTCTTCGCGCGTGATCGTCACCGGGAAGCTGCGGCTCTCGTCCTTGCGGAAGATCATCAACTGCACTTTGGTGTTGGGCTCACCGCGCATCTTTTTGACCGACGCCTCCAGGCCCAGGCCTTTCACCGGCGTGTCGTCGATCTTGGTGATCAGGTCACCGGGCTTGAGCCCGGCCCGGAAAGCCGGTGAGCCCTCGATCGGCGAGACCACCTTGACCAGGCCGTCTTCCATGCCGATCTCGATGCCGACGCCGACGAATTTGCCGGTCGTGCCCTCCCGAAACTCTTTGAAGCTCTTTTTGTCGAAATAGACCGAGTGCGGATCAAGCCCGGCCACCATGCCGCCAATCGCGTCCGAGATCAGCTTTTTCTCGTCCACCGGTTCAACATAATCACTCTTGACCATGCCGAACACCGCCGCCAGTTGCTGCAGCTCTTCGATGGGCAGCGGCGCGAGTGAGCCGCGCGCAAAAGCCTGAAGCTGCATGGTGGTCAGCGCCCCGGCCACGGCGCCCAGCGCCAACAGCCCCACCACCTTGAATTTGCCCGTCATTTTTGACCTGCCTTGGGCCTGCGCCCGCCTGAATACCAATGAATCGATCAAGTATAGGACCGCGCTTTTGGCTGTGAGTGCGCACTGGCTTGATAGTTGCACCGGTTTTGCGGTGCTGTTCACTTAGCGCGTGATTTCGGGCCGGCGGACGACGCCCGCGCCGCCCAAAACCCTACAAGATCGGCGCGCCCAGGCGGTCGGCCAGCTCGGTGAGCGTGGCCACCACATGCTGCGGCGTGCCGCGCGGCGCGGCCAGCGCCGGCAATGACGGCCGCCGCAGCCAGGCCGCTTGCAGGCCAGCGTCGAGTGCGCCGTCCACATCCAGCTTGGGGTCGTCGCCGATGTGCAGCGTGCGGGCCGGCTGGGCACCGGCCCGACGGCAAGCCTCGGCAAACGCCGCCGGCGCCGGCTTGCCCACGCCCAGCGCCTGCGCGCTGACGCTGGCATGGAACCATCGGCCCAGGCCCGGCACCCGCTGCACATCGGCATTGCCGTTGGACAACGCCACGATGGGCCAGCGCGCGGCCAGGCGGGCCAGCGCCGGCAGCACATCGTCGAACAAATCCACCCGCTGGCGATGCGCGTGGAACACCTCAAACGCCGGCCCGGCCAGGGCCGGGTCATCGCCGGCGGCGTGCAGCGCGCGGCGGATGCATTCGCGGCGCAGCGCGCTCATGTCGTGCGCCAGGTCCGGCCGCTCGCGGGCCACGGCCTCGCGCAAAGCGCGCAGCGCTGCCGCGTCGTGCAGCGCGGCAGTGGCCGGCGCCTGCCGGCGCAGCCAGTCGTGCAGGCCGGCCTCGGCCCGGCGGATGGCCGGCCACACCGGCCACAGCGTGTCGTCCAGGTCGAGGGTCAGGGCTTGCAGCGTCATCGACGCCGATGGTAGCCATGCGGCAGGCGCTAAGCTGCGGCCATGCACAAACAGCACCCTGAACTGACCGCCCGCAACTTCCCCAGCGCCGAGCAGGACGCGCATGCGGTGCAGCCGCCGTCGCGCTACGGCGGGCCCGAGAGCGCGTTTCGGCTGGCCTTCACCGACACCGAGTTTTTGCTGCGCGAAGAGTTGCGGCCGGTGCGCATGCAGTTGGAGCTGCTCAAGCCCGAGCTGGTGCAGCGGGCGCAGGGGATCGAGTCGACCATCGTGATTTTTGGCAGCGCCCGCATCAACAGCCACGAGACTGCGGCCAGCCGGCTGGCCGCAGCCAAGGCCGACGGCGACCCACAAGCCGTCAAGCGCGCTGAAGCCGCGCTGGCGATGAGCCATTTCTACGAGGAAGCGCGGCGTTTTGCCGCGCTGGTGACCGAGCGCTCACGCCACCTGCCGACGCCGATTTTTGTGGTCACCGGCGGCGGCCCCGGCATCATGGAGGCCGGCAACCGGGGCGCGTTTGAGGTCGGCGGCAAAAGCATCGGGCTGAACATCGTGCTGCCGCACGAGCAAGAGCCGAACGCCTACATCACGCCCGAGCTGTGCTTTCAGTTCCACTACTTTGCGCTGCGCAAAATGCATTTCTTGATGCGCAGCATTGCGCTGGTGTGCTTCCCCGGCGGCTTTGGCACGCTGGACGAATTGTTCGAGACGATGACGCTGGTGCAGACCGGCAAAAGCCGGCAGCGGCCGATCCTGCTGTTTGGCCGGGCGTTCTGGCAGAAGCTGATCAACTTCGACCACCTGGTGGACACCGGCATGATCAGCCCGGGTGACCTGGGCCTGTTCCATTTTGTCGAAACCGCCGAAGAAGCCTGGCAGCAGTTGGCCGCGCACTACGGCTTCAAACCCAACCCGGCGGACAACATGGCATGAAACAAGCCATCAGCCTGATCGGCGCGCCCACCGACATCGGCGCCGGCAGCCGGGGTGCGCGCATGGGCCCTGAGGCGCTGCGTGTGGCCGGCCTGCAGCAGGTACTGGAGGGCCACGGCCTGGCGGTGACCGACCGGGGCAATCTGGCCGGCCCGGCCAACCCGTGGCTGCCGCCCGACGACGGCTACCGCCACCTGGCCGAGGTGGTGGCCTGGAACCAGGCAGTGCACGACGCGATGCTGGCCGAGTTGCGCACCGGCCAACTGCCGATCCTGCTGGGCGGTGACCACTGCCTGGGCCTGGGCTCGATCAGCGCGGTGGCCCGGCACTGCCGCGAGGCCGGCAAAAAGCTGCGCGTGCTGTGGCTCGATGCGCATGCCGACTTCAACACCAACACCTTGACGCCCAGCGGCAACCTGCACGGCATGCCGGTGGCCTGCCTGTGCGGCCTGGGCCCGCAGGCGCTGATCGAGATCGGCGGCCAGGTGCCGGCGATCAACCCGAAATGGCTGCGCCAGATCGGCATCCGCAGCGTGGATGCCGGTGAAAAGCGGCTGGTGCACCAGGTCGGGCTGGAGGTGTTTGACATGCGCTACATCGATGAGATGGGCATGCGCCACACGATGGAGCTGGCGCTGGCCACACTCGACGCCAACACCCACCTTCACGTCAGCTTTGATGTCGATTTTCTCGACCCGCCCATCGCCCCGGGCGTGGGCACGGTGGTGCCGGGTGGCCCCACTTACCGTGAGGCCCAGTTGTGCATGGAGATGATTGCCGACACCGGCCGGCTGGCCAGCCTGGACGTGATGGAGCTGAACCCGGCGCTGGACGTGCGCAACCAGACCGCCGAGCTGGCGGTGGATCTGATCGCGAGCTTGTTTGGCAAGAGCACGCTCATGCGGGCTCATTCAACGCCGGCACGCTGATGCGCGCTCACTCCACGCCGGCACGCTGATGCGGGCTCACTCGGCGCCGGCCCGCTGATGCATTGCGGTGCCGCGCAGCCGCGCTAAACTGGTCGTACTTTCCAACTTTCTTAAAATCGGTGGGCATCATGGCCAATCTGGTCCGCGTCAAAGACAAGTTTCAGCTCACGATCCCGCTGGCGCTGCGGCGTCAATTTGCGCTGAGCGAAGGCGACTACCTGGAAGCCAGCGTGCTGGACAACAGCATCGTGTTGCGCCCGACAAAGCGGATCGACGCGGCGCCCAAAACCCAGACTCTGGTGGATTTTTTGCGCGAGCCGCGTGACAACCCGCGCCCGCGGGCCGAGATCGATGCCAGCCTGGCGGCCGACCGCGACGCATGGCCGCGCTGACATCGGGCACAGTCGTTTACCTGGACGCCAACATTCTGATCTACCTGACCGAGGGCGAGAGCGTGCAAAAAGCGGCGTTGCGCCCGCTGATGGCGGGTTTCGAGGCGGTAGCCGCGCGGTTCATCACCAGCGATCTGTCGTTCACCGAGGTGCTGGTGCAGCCGATCCGGCAGCAGAATCAAACGCTGATCGAGGCCTACGAGCGGCTGCTCACGGTGTTGGTCGAGGCGCTGCCGGTGTCGCGCCAGGTGCTTTGGCGGGCCGCCCAATTGCGCGCCGCCCGCCCGGCCCAGCGCACGCCCGACGCCATCCACGTGGCCACCGCCACGCTGGCCGGCGCCGATGTGTTTGTCACCGGCGACCGGGGCCTCAAGAACCTGCCGTCCGGCATGACGCTGCAAACCGTTTAGCCTGCTGGAGCCCGGGATGATGCATCGCCGCCGGTTTTTTTTGGGCACGCTGGGCGTCGCGGGCGCGCTGGTGCTGGGCTGGAGTGTGCTGCCCATCCGCCAGCGCCTGACCGGCAGCCAGCCGCTGCCCACCGCCGCCGGGCAAAAGGCGCTGAACGGCTGGGTCAAGATCGGCAGCGACGACAGCGTGACGGTGATGCTGGCCAAAAGCGAGATGGGCCAGGGCGTGAACACCGCGCTGGCGATGCTGCTGGCCGATGAGCTGGACGCCGACTGGCCCCGGTTGCGCAGCGAGCACCCGCCCATCGACGCGGTCTACAACAACCTGGCCACCGTGGTGGACGGCCTGCCCTTCCACCCCGACGAGCACGGCTGGTTGCAGCGCGCCGCCCGTTGGATGACAGCCAAGACGATGCGCGAGATCGGGCTGATGGCCACCGGCGGCTCGTCCAGCATCAAGGATTTGTGGCTGCCGATGCGCGAGGCCGGCGCCAGCGCCCGGGCCTTGCTGGTGGCCGCTGCCGCCCAGGGCTGGGGCGTGCCGGCCGCCGATTGCCGGGTGGCGGCGGGCGTGGTCAGCCATGCGGCATCGGGCCACAGCGCCCGCTTTGGTGAGCTGGCCGAGCGCGCCGCCGCGCTGCCGCTGCCCGACAAAGTCACGCTCAAGACCGCCGCCGAGTTCAAGCTGATCGGCCAGCCGATGAAGCGCCGCGAGGCCGCTGCCAAGCACGACGGCAGCGCCCGCTTCGGCATCGACACCGTGCTGCCCGGCATGCTGTACGCCAGCGTGGTGATGTGTCCCACGCTGGGCGGCAGCGTGGCCAGCGTGGATGCGGATGCCGCGTCCGGCCTGCCCGGCGTCAAGAAAGTGCTGGTGGTGCCCGGCCAACGCGGCGGCACCGGCGGTGTGGCCGTTGTGGCCGACACGCCCTGGCATGCGATGCAGGCGACCAAGGCGGTGGCCGCAGGCGCCGGCACACGCTGGGAGAGCGGCCCGGCGGCGGCGCTGTCGAGTACTGACATCACCCGGCAACTGGGCCAGGCGCTGGATGCCGCTGAAAGTGGCACTGCGGGCTTCACCTACCGGTCCGTCGGCGACGCGCCGGCCGCGCTGAAGCAAGCCGCCCGCACGCTGCGCGCTGAATACCACGCCCCGCTACTGGCCCATGCCACGCTGGAGCCGCAAAACTGCACCGTGCTGTTCAACGACGACAAAGACCACCGCCGCGCCACCGTCTGGGCGCCTACCCAAGTTCCCGGCCTGGCGCGTTACGTGGCGGCGCAGGCGCTGGGGCTGGACAGCGAGCAGGTGACGGTCAACGTCACCTGGCTGGGCGGTGGGTTCGGCCGCCGGCTGGATGTCGATTTCATCGCCCAGGCCGCAGCCATCGCCCGCGCCCTGCCCGGCGTGCCGGTGCAAACCTTTTGGACCCGCGAGCAAGACAGCACGCACGACTTCTACCGCCCGCCCTGCGTGGCGCGCTACCAGGCCGGGTTTGATGCGCAGGGCCGGCTCACCGCCTGGTCGGCGCAGTCGGCCGGGCCGTCCATCGTCCAGCAGTTTTTGCAGCGCCAGTTTGGCCTGCCCGGTGCCGGGCCGGACAAAACCACCGCCGAGGGCGCGTTTGACCAGCCGTATGAATGGCCGAATGCCAAGATCGGCCACAGCATCGTTGATCTGCCAGTGCCGGTGGGCTTTTGGCGCTCGGTCGGCCATTCGCACCAGGCGTTTTTCAAAGAAAGCTTCATGGATGAGGTGGCGCAGGCCACCGGTCAAGACCCGCTGGCCTTGCGCCTGGCGCTGTTGCAGCAGCACCCGCGCCACCGCGCTGTGCTGCAGCGCGCGGCGGACGAGGCCGGCTGGGGCCAGCCGCTGGCCCCGGCCGCCGATGGTGCCAAGAAAGCCCGCGGCCTGGCCCTGCATGCCAGCTTTGGCAGCATCGTGGCCCAGGTGGCCGAGCTGTCGCTTGATCCCACTGATGCCAAACGCATCCGCGTGCACCGGGTGGTGGCGGTGATCGATTGCGGCACGGCAGTCAACCCGAACGGGATAACCCAGCAGATGGACAGCGGCGTGGTGTTTGGCCTGACGGCCGCGCTGTACGGTGAGATCACGTTGGACAACGGCCAGGTTCAGCAAAGCAATTTCCACCAGCAGCCGCTGCTGCGCGGCGCCGATTGCCCGCTGATCGAAACCCACATCATCGCCAGCACCGAGCCGCCCGAGGGGGTGGGTGAGCCGGGCACGCCGCCAATTGCGCCAGCGGTGGCCAACGCGCTGTTCAGCTTGACCGGCCAGCGCCTGCGCCGCCTGCCGCTGCGGCTGGCTTGAGCCGGATACCGAGCATGAGCACCCCCCTGCAAGTCAACGACAAGACCGTCAGCGTGTTGGCCGAGCCCGACACCCCGCTGCTGTGGGTGCTGCGCGGTGAGCTGCTGATGACCGGCACCAAATATGGCTGCGGCATGGCGCTGTGCGGCGCCTGCACGGTGCAGATCGACGGCCAGGCGGTGCGCTCTTGCGTCACGCCGCTGTCAGCGGTGGGCAGCCGCACGGTGACCACCATCGAGGGCCTGCAGGGCGCCGAGATCAGCGCGCTGCGCGCCGCCTGGACGGAGATCGACGTGGTGCAGTGCGGCTACTGCCAGAGCGGCCAGTTGGTGAGCGCGGCCGCGCTGCTGAAAACCACGCCCCAGCCGACCGATGCACAGATCGACGCGGCGATGGACGGCAACCTGTGCCGCTGCGGCACCTATCCGCGCATCCGCGCCGCCATCCACCACGCCGCCGGGCTGCTGGCCAAGGCAGGTTGAGCCAAATTACTGCATGAACCAGCCGTGGCTCACCACCAGCGACTGCCCGGTCAGCGCGCTGGAACCGAAGGACGCAAACAGCAGGGCCACCTCGGCCACGTCCTGCACGGTGGTGAACTCACCGTCCACCGTCTGCTTGAGCATCACCTTGCTGATCACCTCGGCCTCGCTGATGCCGAGTGCGGCCGCCTGCTCGGGGATCTGCTTGTCCACCAGCGGGGTGCGCACAAAACCCGGGCAAATCACATTGGCGCGGATGGCGTGTGGGCCGCCCTCTTTGGCCACTGTCTTGCACAGCCCGATCAGCCCGTGCTTGGCGGTGACGTAGGCCGACTTCAGCACCGACGCCTCTTTGGAGTGCACCGAGCCCATGTAGATGATGCTGCCGCCCCGGCCGGACGCTTTCATGTGCGGCAGGCAGGCTTTGGTGGTGAGAAACGCGCCGTCCAGGTGGATGGCCAGCATCTTCTTCCAGTCGGCAAACGGGAAATCCTGGATCGGAAACACGATCTGGATGCCGGCATTGCTGACCAGCACGTCCACCCCGCCCCAGGCCGCCACCACCTCGGCCACTGCGGCGTTGACTTGCTCTTCGCTGGTCACGTCCATCGCCACGGCCATCGCCTGGCCGCCGGCGGCGCTGATCTGGTCGGCCGCAGCCTGGGCGGCGGCCTGGTTCATGTCGGCAATCACCACCTTGCCGCCCTCGCGGGCAAAGGTGGCGGCAATCTCTTTGCCGATGCCACTGGCGGCACCGGTGACGAGGCAGACTTTGTCTTGAAGTTTCATGGTTTTTCCAGGTGGGCTGACAAGTGGCGGCGCGGCGTTTTGGGGGCGGATTCCAGCACCGACGAGGGCCCGTCGATGGTGAGGTCGAACACCCGCACGCCGGTGGTGCTGGGCTGGCGACCGGCCCAGCGCGGGTCATGCAGGGTGTGGGCCATGTCGGCCCGGCCGCTGTCCCAGTGCTCGCGCATCGACAGGCGCGAGAACTCATAGTCCTTGGCCTGGCTTTCGTAGTGCTTGCTGCGGTAGATCAGGTGCACCACATCCACCGCCTGCTGGCAACCCAGGCCCGCCAACACCAGCACATCGGGGTCGTCTTGCAGGGCCGCCGGCAATTTGGCCACCAGCCGCTTGGCGGCCTGGGCCACCACCTGCCAGTCCAGCTCGGCGGTGGTGTTGAGCCGGGTGCGGCTGGAGAAGCGGATGTCTTTCTCACGCTCGGTCACCTCGTCCAGGTTGGCCGGCATGGCGCCGATGGCGGCGAACAGATCCACCTGAAACACCGTGCGGCGGCGTGTGCCGGGCTGGTCCAGCACGTATTGCAGCGGGGTGTTGGAGACCAGGCCGCCGTCCCAGAAATAGTCGCCGTCGATCTCGACCGGCGCAAACCCCGGCGGCAGCGCGCCGCTGGCCAGAATGTGCCGGGCGTCGATGCGCTGGTGGGCCGAATCAAAGTAGGCAAAGTTGCCGTTGCGCACATTCACCGCGCCCACCGACAACCGCACCGGGCCCCGGTTGATGCGGTCGAAATCGACCAGCCGCTCCAGCGTGGCGCGCAGCGGCGTGGTGTCGTAGTAGCTGATCGCCTGCAGGCTGCCGCGCGGCTGGAACGGCGCGGGCGGCACGCGGGGCGAAAAAAACCCCGGCACGCCCAGCAGCAGGGCCTGGGCGGCGCTGGCGTCGTTCAGCGCCATCCGGGCCTGGGCCGGCGCCGGCGCAGCCCAGGGCACGCCGGCCAACCACGGCGCCGCCGGCAAGGTGGCGCTGACCAGATCCCAGAACTCGCGCAGCCGCGCGACCCGGGTGGCCACCGGGTTGCCGGCGATCAGGGCGGCATTGATGGCGCCGATGGAGATACCGGCCACCCAGGACGGCTCACGGTAGCCGGCGGCCAGCGCCTCAAACACCCCCGCCTGGTAGGCGCCCAGCGCACCACCGCCTTGCAGCACCAGAATGCACTCTTCGTCGGCCGGTGCGGGCTGGGGCGGCGGCCGGGGCACCAGATCGGCGGCGGGCCTTAGCAGGGGCGGGGCAGCGCGGAGGATGGGTGTCATGGGCGGGATGGCATGGGCGGGGTGTGATCGGCTGACGCACCGCAGGCAGCGCGAAGTGGGTCGAGAGGGATAAGCATAAACCCCAGGGCGGCGGCGCCGGCCCGGGCCCTGCACCGGCCGCCCGCCAAGACCGTCAGATCGAATGCGCCAGCGCCGCGCCGCGCCAGACTCGCCACCGGGCCCGACCTCCGAACGGCGGCGCCGGCGGGCGAACATGCTGCCGGCGCGTCAGCGCGACAGCGCCAGCCGCACGCCAAAACCCAGCAGCACGGTGCCAGCCAGGCGGTTGAGCCAGCGCACCACCTTGGGGTTGGCGCGCAGCCGCTCGGCAAAGTGGTGGGTGAGTGCCACCGCCAGCGCGCCGTACAAAAAAGTCAGCCCCGCCACCGTGGCCGCCATCACGCCGAAGGTGAGCAAGCCCTGGTGGCGCACCGGATCGACAAACAGCGGGAAGAACGCCATGTAAAACACGATGGCCTTCGGGTTCAGCAGGGTGATGGCCAGCGCCTGCCTGAAGTACTGGCCGGCGCGGATGTGCAGCACCGGCGCGGCGCCCGGTTGGGCGGTGATCAGCCGCCAGCCCAGCCAGGCCAGGTAGGCCGCGCCCAGCCACTGCACGCCGACAAACAGCCGGGGTGACGCCGTCAGCAGCGTGGCCACACCGGCCACGGCCAGCCACATCAGCAACTGGTCGCCAGCGATCAGACCGAGCGTGGCGGCCAGCCCGCCCAGCACGCCGCCCTTGCCGGTGGACGTGATCAAGGCCAGGTTGCCCGGCCCGGGGATGGCCAGGAAGACAATCACCGCCAACACAAAAGCCCAGTAATCCGTGACACCCCACATGCGCACCGCTCCCGCCGCTGGAAAACGCCGATGATGCCAGCGCTGGCCGGCCATCCGCGCGAGGGCGAGATCGAGTTCAGCGCCATCCGCGCCCAGGGCGCGGGCGGCCAGAATGTGAACAAGGTGAGCAACGCGGTGCACCTGCGTTACGACGTGGCGGCGTCCAGCCTGCCGGATGTGATCAAAGCGCGTGTGCTGGCCTGGCCCGACCAGCGCATCAGCGGCGACGGCGTGGTGGTGATCAAGGCGCAAGACCACCGCAGTCTGGCGCGCAACCGGCAAGACGCCATCGACCGGCTGCGCGCACTGATCACCGAGGCGGCGTTTGTGCCCAAGACCCGGCGCGCCACCCGGCCCACCCAGGGCGCACAGCGGCGCCGGGTGGACGGCAAGGTGCAGCGCGGCGCGACCAAGGCGCTGCGCGGCAAGGTGGGCAGCGGCGGCGATTGACGGCCAACGACGGCGCTGGCTGGCCAGACGCCGCCCCCGCAGGCGCGGGGGCTGGCGGGCCCGGCTTTTGCCCTGTGTTGAATGCTGCACACCTGGCGCGCCGCCACCTGTGGTCTGCGGGGGGCCTGGCCCCCGGTGCGCGGGACTGTGGCAAGGCAGAAAAGCGCTGACACTTTTATCAATGATTGGATGTCCCAGTCGCCAACTTGAAAAGAGTGCGCCGTGAAAGTTCAAAAATTGCTGCTGGTCGCGTTGCTGGGCTGCGGCGCACTGCAGGCCGAGGCGGCGGTGGTCGGCCTGCTCGACACCTACCCCGGCTACGCTTACGTGAGCGCCGGCCTGAGCGGCTTTGGTCACACGGTAAACAACCTGGCGGCGCTGGATACGGCCTCGATGGTGGGCCTGAACGCCGTGATCCTGGGCCGCGGTGACGCCCCGACGGCCGACCTGACGGCCTTCATCGCCGCAGGCGGCATGGTCATCACCGAGTGGTCGGCGGCGGCCTACGGCATGGGCTTGCTGGGCGGCGTGGCCCTCAACAACTACAGCAGCGCCATCACCGCCGATCCGGTGGTGTTCAGCGCCGCCGGCACTGCCGCCGGCCTGGGCACCGGGCTGGGCGCTTCGTATGCGGACGACGGCGCGACCGAGTACTTCCAGGACTTCACCGCGCTGGGCAGCGGCACGGTGTACGCCACCCGCAACAGCTCGGGTGCGGCGGCCATCGTCGGCGGCGTCTACGGCAGCGGCACGGTGTGGGTGACGGGCTACGACTGGGCCGACGGTGGCCTGAGCCCGACCTTCCAGTTGATCAACAACGAGCTCAATGCCCGGCTGGGCGCGGCCGCCGTGCCGGAGCCGGGCTCGCTGGCCTTGGTGGCGCTGGCACTGGCCGGCGTGGCCGGGCTGCGCCGTCGCGCCTGACGGCCTGGGCGTGCCGCTGGCCCTGGTGCCACAGCGCCGGGCCAGCGGCGCAGGGTTTCTGGCGCAGGGTCAGCGGCTCAGGTTATCGGGCTCGAACTCGGACCCATGCGCTGCGTAGGTGATGGTGCCCGTGGCCACGTAAGCGCCCTGGCCGGTGACGACATTGTTGACGCCGCGCAGTGAGCCCGCACCGCTGGCGCCGCTGAAGCGCCCGCTGCCGCCGGTGATGCGGAAGCTGCCCGAGAGGCTGTACACCGGGTAGGCGGCGGTGGGCAGCAGCGCGCCGCTGTAGTCGGCGGTGAGCCGGTCGCCGTTGGCCGCCACGATCAGCAACACCCCGTTGGTGAAGGTGAACTGCGTGTCCCCGAGCGCAATGCAATCGGTGGCGCTGATCGTCACCCGGCCCATGGGCGTGGCATGGCCCTGGCCGGTGGTCGTGCCCTGCAGAATCGACTGCGGGCAGGCCGCCGGGTTGGGCGCCAGCGTTTCCTGGGTGGTCACCGTGGCCATGAAAGGCCGGGCCTGCGGGTCGCTGCGCGCGGCAGGTGCGGCGGGTGCGGCGGGAGCGGCAAACAGGCCGAGCGCGGTGATCGAAGCCAGCGCAAGCGCGTGACGAGACGGGGAGGTGGTCATGGGACAGGCCCTTTCAAAGGCGTTGGTCTGGCGGCTGAACAGGCACGAATAGGCACGAATAGGCACGAATAGGCACGAATAGGCGCGCTGATTGTGGTGCGTGACGGCAGGCGTTTCAAGCGCAGCGGCCGAGGTGGCACGCACCGGCTGTGCCAGGCCGGGCCAGGCCAGGCGGGCGGGCGGGCGGGCGCTGAAGCCCTGCTGAATTTGCCAGCCGGGCCAGCGCTGGCGCTTGCCCGCAGGCCGGCTCACGGCTTGGCGCCGTAGGGCCGCACCAGGCGCAGCCATTTGCGCGCCGGCAGGCCAAAGCGCGCTTCGATCAGCTCGGCGCGCGCGGTCAGCGTCTCGCGGTCGGGCACCACCACGCCGCGCGCGGCGACCAGCACGGTGTTGCCTTCTTTGGTGGGCGCCAGTTGCCACACCTGGTCGGCGCCAAAAGCGGCCGCCACCCGGGCCGCGCTGCGCTCGAAGCTGGCGTCGCGGCCAAACAGGTTGACGCTCATCAGCCCGCCCGGCGCCAGCACGTCGCGGCAGGCGGCGTAAAACACGTCATCGTCCAGCACCGGGGCGGCGGCGTCGTGGTCGTACAGGTCAACGCACAGCGCGTCGGCAGACTGCTGGTTGTCGCCCTGTTGCACCCAGCGGCCGGCGTCGGCCAGCAGCACCCGCAACCGCGCATCGTCGGGCGGCAGGCGGAACCAGATCCGGCAGGCCATCACCACGCTGGGGTTGATCTCCACGGCCGTGGTGGGCCAGCGCAGCACCTGGTGGGTGAAGCGGGTGATGGCGCCCGCGCCCAGGCCCAGTTGCAGTGCCCGGCGCGGCACGCTGGCCGGGCCCAGCGCGTCACTCGGCAGCCACAGCAGCCAGACCATCATGCGCTGGATGTACTCCAGCTCCAGCTTGCGCGGCCGGGCGATGCGCATGGCGCCCTGCACCCAATCGGTGCCCAGGTGCAGGTAGCGCACGCCGTCAAACTCACTGACGGTGGCGCCGGCCAGGGTGGTCTGCTGTCGCTTGCGGGTCATCGGGCGCGTGGATTTGGTGGGTTCATCCGGCGGGTTGGCGCGGCGGGTTGGCGCGGCGGGTCGATTCGGCGTAGCGATCAAGCGCCGGCCAGCAGGCCGTGGGCGGCCAGCACCGCGCCCCAGGCATCGGCTTTGCGCTGGAACGTCCAACTGGCGTTGGCCGGGCTGGTGGACGGCAGGCGGTACGCCGGCAGGCCGAGCGCGGCGCTGGCCTTGGCTGAGCGCGCCGACTCAGCGCCGTTGTGCACGATGGCGGCCAGTTGCGGCAGCGTGGCAGCCAGTGCGGCCAGCGGATTGGGCCGCGCGGCGCTGATGGCGCTGTCCAGGCTACCGCTGCGCTGGCAACTGGCGTAGACATCCCACAGCCCCAGGCCGTGGGCCTGCATCACCGCCAGCCGCAGCGGATAGGGCATGGCCTGCAAATCGATGCCCCACAGCGCGCCCAGGATGGGCCAGAACTGGTTGCGCGGATGGGCGTAATACTGCTGCGCAGCCAGTGACGCCAGGCCCGGGAAACTGCCCAGCACGAGCAGCCGGGTGCCGGGCCCGGCCACGGCGGCCAGGCCGGTGAGCGGCGCTGCGGCTGCGGTGGGTGCGGCGGGCACGATGGATGCGGGGGGCACGGTGGATGCGGGGGCTGCGGCAGCTACAGCGGGCGCGGCCGGCGGCGCGGCGGCGCGGTCAAGCCGGTTCAAACGCTGGCCCGCCTGGCTCATCCAGCCCACCCGGCGCAGCCTGCGCACCCGGCGCAGCCAACGCGCCCAACCCAGCCAACCCAGCCAACCGGGGCAGCGCGGCCAGCGCATTGGCCCGGGTGATAGCGGCTGTCTGCGCCAGCGTCCAGCCGCGCAAGCCGGCCAGGCTGGCGGCGATGCGCGGCAGCTCGGCCGGCTCATTGCGGCTGGCCAGCCCGGCGGCCCGCTGCGCCGCGCTGCGATACAGCCACTGCGGCGGGATGTCGGGCGCGTCGGTCTCCAGCACCAGCGCGGTCTCGGGCAGATCGGTGGCCAGGCGGCGAATCTGCAAGGCCCGCTCAAAGGTCAGCGCACCGCCAAAACCCAGCTTGAAGCCCAGGCCGGTAAAGACATCCGCCTGCACCCGGCTGGCGTTGAAGGCGTGCGCAATGCCGCCCGCCACCGCCACCCGGCGCAGGCCGTGCAGCAGCGCGTCGGCCGAGCGCCGCACATGCAGGATCACCGGCAGGCCGGCGCGCTGGGCCAGTTTGAGCTGGGCGGTGTAGAAATGCGCCTGGCGCGCCCGGTCCAGCCCTGGCACAAAGTGATCGAGGCCGATCTCGCCCACCGCCACCAGGTGCGGGTCATCTCGGTGCCGGGCCAGCGCGTCGGCCAAGTGGTCAATATCGTCATCGGCGGCTTGGCCGACCCACAGCGGGTGGATGCCCAGCGCGTAGCCCAGGCCGTGGCCGTGGGCCAACGCACGCAGCGCGTCGAAGTGCGCCACCGCCACCGCCGGCAGCACCAGCATCGCCACACCGGCCGCCTGGGCGCGAGCCAGCACGGCGCGCCGGTCGGGGTTGAACTCGGGCGCGTCGAGATGGCAGTGGGTGTCGATCCAGGTCACCGCCGGATGATGCCTGCAAGGCGATTGGCAGCGTGATACCGTGCCTGCGGGCAGCACGTTGGCGGCTGCCGGAGCCGCTGACGATGGCCCGCCCCTCGCTGTACAGCCCATCTCCGCAACGCCCCGCCACGCTGGCGCAAGGCGCCGCCGCCACATCGGGCCAGGCCGATGCAGCGGGGCGACTGGCCAGCGCAACGGGCGCTGCGGCGCCAGCCGGCATCCCGCCAGACATGCCGCCCGACATGCCGCCCGACATCCCGCCAACGCTGCGCCGCCGGCTGGCCAGCCGCCTGCACCGCCACCGCCACGGGCTGGCCGCTGTGGCGGTGCTGGCGCTGGTCAGCGCCGCCGGCTGGCCGGGCTGGACGGCCCGGGTGCAGCGCCCGTTGACCCTGGCCCAGATCGACAGCGCGCTGCGCGACTCCATCGCCAAAGAGCCACTGGCCGGCGCCGGGGTGGCGGCCTACGAGGCCATCCTGCCGTCGGTCGTGCGGGTGGAGGGCGAATCGGCCGCAGACGATGGCCCGCCTGACAAGGCCAGCGGCAAAGCGGCCGGCAAGCCTGCCGACAAAGCCCACCCGCCCCCCACAGACGGGCAACGCGGACAACACGGCGGGCACGGCGGGCACGCAGAAGACGGCCACAGCGTGGGCAGCGGCGTGGTGATCGTCGACAAGGGCCTGATCCTGACCAGCCTGCACGTGGTGGACGGCGCCGCCCGGCTGACGGTGACCTTTGCCGACGGCAGCCAGAGCGAGGCGTTTGTCGTCAACCGCCAGCCCGAGAACGACCTGGCGGTGCTGCAGGCCAAAACCATCCCCGATGACCTGCACGTCGCCACGCTGCGCTCAACCGCCGGGCTGAGCCCGGGCGAGCCGGTGCTGGCAGTGGGCTTTCCGTTTGGCATCGGGCCGTCGGCGTCGCTGGGTGTGGTGTCGGGGCTGAAGCGCGAGTTCCGCTCACCCGAAGGCCAGCGCATCCTCACCAACCTGATCCAGTTTGACGCCGCCGCCAACCCCGGCAACTCGGGCGGGCCGCTGGTGACGATGGACGGCCATGTGGTGGGCATCGTGGCCGCGATCATGAACCCCAACCAGCAGCGCACCTTCATCGGCATCGGTTTTGCGGTGCCGATCGAGGCCGCTGCGGCCGGCGCCGGCATGCCGCCGTTTTGAGCCCGGATGGCCGTCGATTCGACAATCCACCCCCTGTTTTGAAGCCCACCCACGATGAACACACCGCATCCCATCCCGCAAGAATCCGCCCAGTTGATGGAGCGTCTGCTGTATGAAGTCAAGCGCATCGTCGTCGGCCAGGACCGGTTTCTTGAGCGGGTGATGGTGGCCCTGCTGGCCCAGGGCCATCTGCTGGTGGAGGGCGTGCCCGGGCTGGCCAAGACGCTCACCGTGCGCACCTTGGCAGCCACCCTGCGTGGCAGCTTCAAGCGCATCCAGTTCACGCCCGATCTGGTGCCGGCCGACCTGGTCGGCACGCGCATCTACAACCAGAAAACGGGTGAATTTGGCACCACGCTCGGCCCGGTGTTTTGCAACCTGCTGCTGGCCGATGAGATCAACCGCGCGCCGGCCAAAGTGCAAAGTGCGCTGCTCGAGGTGATGCAAGAGCGCCAGGTGACGATTGCCGGCGAATCACACAAAGTGCCGCTGCCTTTTATCGTGATGGCCACGCAAAACCCGATAGAAACCGAAGGCACTTACCCGCTGCCCGAGGCCCAGGTGGACCGCTTCATGATGAAGGTGCTGGTGGATTACCCGAGCGACGACGAAGAGTTTGTCATTGTTGAGCGCGTGATCGGCCCACCGCTGGTGGCCGGCGCCGTGGCCAGCACCGGCCAATTGGCCGAGTTGCAGCAGGCCTGCCGCCAGGTGTATGTCGACCCGAGTTTGATCCAATATGCCGTCAAACTGGTGGGCGCCACCCGACGGCCCGAGAAATACGGTTTGGCCGAGCTGGGAAAGTATTTGAGCTACGGCGCCAGCCCACGCGCCAGCATCGCGCTGGTGGAGGCATCCCGCGCCCTGGCCTTTATGCGCGGCCGGGGGTATGTGCTGCCCGAGGATCTGGGTGATCTGGCCGCCGATTGCCTGCGCCACCGGCTGGTGTTGAGTTATGAGGCACTGGCCGAGGGTTTGAGCGCGGACGCGCTGATCGGGCGGGTGATGGCCAGGCTGCCAGTGCCGGACAAGCCGATGCAGCATGGGCTGGGGTGAGGCAACGCTGTGCTGATCTCCTTGATTGAAAATCGCTTTTTGGTCGCCGGCTGACCCCGGCAGAAACTGCGGTTTGTTCTCGCCCTGGCCATGCGCTCCCTCCTCGTTCGCCAAGCCGCGCTCACTGACCTGGATGCCCTGGCGCCGCTGTTTGACGGCTACCGCCAGTTTTACGGCCAGGCGGCCGATTTGGCGGCGGCGCGCTCGTTCCTGCGCGAGCGCTTCAACCACGGGCAGTCGGTGCTTTTTTTGGCGCTTGATGCGGGCACGCCCGTCGGCTTCACCCAGCTCTACCCCAGTTTCTCGTCGGTGTCGCTGGCGCGCACCTTCATCCTGAACGATCTGTTTGTGGCGCCCGGCCACCGGCGCGGCGGTGTGGGCGCCGGGCCGGTGGCGGCAGCCACCGAGTTCGCAAAGTCACTCGGCGCAGTCCGCGTCACACTCACCACCGACATCCACAACGCCGCAGCGCAAGCCACTTACCAGGCGCTGGGCTGGCACCGTGACCAGGCTTTTTATGTCTACCACTTTCTGCCAGACCGTCCGCAGATCGGCGCCGATTGATGCCTGACGCAAACCAACCCGAGCCGCCCGACTCAACCGCGTCAAGCGCCGAGACCTTTCTCGCCCGGTTGGAGTGGACAGTGCTGCGCCGGCTGGACGGCCTGCTGCAGGGCGACTACCGCACCCTGTGGCGCGGCGCCGGGCTGGATCTGGCGGATTTGCGTGAATACCAGCATGGCGACGATGTGCGCCACATCGACTGGAATATCACCGCCCGGCTGCAAGTGCCGCATGTGCGGCAGTACACCGAAGACCGCGAGCTGACGGCCTGGTTTTTGATCGACTTGTCGGACAGCGTGGATTTTGGCTCGGACGGGCGCAGCAAGCGCGCGGTGAGCGAGGGCTTTGTGGCGGCGCTGGCGCGCTTGCTCACCCGCCACGGCAACCGGGTGGGTGCCGTGCTGTACCGGCCCGGGGCGCTGCGGGCCGAGACGGTGCTGCCACCTGGCGCCGGCCGGCGCCAGGTGCTGCAATTGCTGGCGCAGATGCGGGCGCCGCCGGTGGCGGTGCCGCCGGTGCGGGCACAGCCGTTGCGGCGCGGCACTGCGGGCAGCAGGGTGGCCGGCCCGCCAACCACGCGGCTGGCCGATCTGCTGGCCCGGGCCGAGACGATGGTGAGGCGCCGCTCACTGATTTTCGTGCTGTCGGATTTCATCAGCGAGCCGGGTTGGTCCGCGCCGCTGGGCCGGCTGGCGCGGCGCCATGAGGTGCTGGCGGTGCGGCTGTTTGATGCGCTGGAGATGGCCCTGCCCGACATCGGCCTGCTGACGGTGCAAGATGCCGAGACCGGCGAGCAACTGCTGGTCGATACCCAGGACGCCGGGTTTCGCCAGCGCTTTGCCGCGCTGGCGGTGCGCCATGAAGATGATTTGCGGGCGCAACTGGCCGGCGCCGGGGTCGATGTGCTGGAGCTGGCCACCGCCGACGATTTGTTGACCAGTTTGCTGCGCTACCTGGCGCTGCGCCGGCAGCGGGCCCGCGCTGTCTCGGGCCACCGGCTGCCGGCGGCGCTGCGCTCGGCCCGGCCGGCATGAAACCCACCCACCCGAGCACCTCGCGATGAACCTGCTGTGGCCTGAATGGTTGTGGAGCCTGCTGCTGCTGCCGGCGCTGGTGCTGGCCTACCTGGCGCTGCTGGCGCGGCGCAAGAAAAACACCGTGCGGCTGGCCAGCGTGGCGCTGGTGCGGCAGGCAATGGGCGCTGGCCCGGGCTGGCGCCGCCACCTGCCACCGGCGCTGCTGCTGGCCGCGCTGGCGGTGTTGCTGCTGGCCAGCGCCCGGCCCACGGCCCGGCTCAAATTGCCGTCGCAGCAAGAAACCATCGTGCTGGCGATGGATGTCTCGGGCAGCATGCGGGCCACCGATGTGGCGCCGAACCGGCTGGTCGCCGCCCAAGTGGCGGCCAAAACCTTTATCGCCGGCCTGCCGCGAACGGTGCGCGTCGGCGTGGTGAGTTTTGCCGGCACGGCAGCCATCGTGCAGGCGCCCACCTTCAGCCGCGAGGACGTGGTGGCAGCGATCGACCGCTTCCAGTTGCAGCGCGGCACGGCCATTGGCTCGGGCCTGGTGCTGGCGCTGGCCACCTTGTTTCCGGACGAAGGCATCGACCTGTCGCAGATCACCGGCCAGAAGGCGATGCCGCCCACGCCCGACGAGGCCAAGGCCAAGAAACCCTTTGTGCCGGTGGAGCCGGGCAGTTATTCGTCGGCGGCGGTGATCTTGCTGACCGACGGCCAGCGCACCACCGGGCCCGACCCGATGGAGGCGGCCAAGATGGCGGCCGAGCGCGGCGTCAAGGTGTACACCGTGGGCGTGGGCACCAAAAACGGTGAGGTGATCGGCTTCGAGGGCTGGAGCATGCGGGTGCGGCTGGACGAGGACACGCTGAAAAACATCGCCAACGCCACCCGGGCCAACTATTTTTACGCCGGCACCGCCGAGGATTTGAAGGCCGTCTACCAGGGCCTGAGCAGCCGCCTGGTGGTGGAGACCAAAGAGACCGAGATCACCGGCCTGCTGGCCGCCGCCGGCGCGCTGCTGGCGCTGCTGGCAGCGGGCTTGAGCGTGTGGTGGTTTGGCCGGGTGATGTAGCTCGGCGCCCCGGGGTGCCCGGGGTGCCCGGCGGGGCGGCTGCGCTCAAACGCCGTCCGCGTCGTCCAGCAGCGCGCCGTCCAGCCCGGCCACCAGCGCTTGCAGCGCGCCGTCCAGTTGGCGGGCCTGCTGGTGCAGCGCGTCCAGGCCGATGTCGGTGGGCGGGCGGCTTTGCTGCTCCAAAGCGTGCGCCTGATGTTGCAGGCTGCGGGCCCCCAGCGTGGCCGCCACCCCGTGCAATGAGTGCGCCGCCCGCCACAGCGCGTCGGCGCTGGCTGCCGGATCGGTCAATTCGGGCGGGCGCTGGGCATATTGGCGGGTGAAGCTGCGCAGCACCCGCGCCAGCACATCTTCACGCCCGCCCAGCCGGGCCAGCACATCCGCAAAATCGAAGCCCGGCAGCGCTTGCAGGCGCTGCGCCAGGCTGGACGCGGGACGCCCGGGCGCCGGGATGCGTGCGGCGGATGCGGCGGATGCGGCAGGTGCGGCAGGTGCGGCAGGTGCGGCGGATACGGCGGATACGGCCGGCAAGGCCGCCAGCCCGACCGGCTGGGCCGGTCCTTCATCGGCCGCCCCACCGGCTGCCACCCCACCGGCTGCCGGCCCGCCCTCTGCCGTCTCACTCCCCGCCGGGCCATGGCCAGCCGGCCCGGCGCCCTCGGCCGTCGCGTTGGCGGTTTGCGGCAACCAGCGCAGCAGCAGGGTGTAAAGCCGGTCCGGGTCAACCGGCTTGGCGATGTGGTCGTCCATGCCGGCGGCCAGGCAGGCGGCGCGGTCCTCGCCAAAGGCGTTGGCGGTCATTGCCAGGATGGGCAGGCGGCGCGCGCTGCTGTGCGCCGTCAGGCGGCGGATCTCGCGCGCTGCCGCCAGGCCGTCCATGCCCGGCATCTGCACATCCATCAGCACCAGGTCGGGCGCAGTGGGTGCAGGCGTCCCGTTGGCTTCGGTGCCGGTGACCAGCGCCACCGCCTGCGTGCCGCCGCTGGCCTGCAACACCACCAGCCCCACGGCCTGCAGCAGCGCGGTGGCCACCTCCAGGTTGATGGGGTTGTCGTCCACCACCAGCACCCGGGCGCCGCGCGCACGCGCCAGCAACGCCGCCTCGGGCGCGCTGGGCGGGCTGTCGGCGGCCGGCCGCAGGGCACCCTGGCGTTGCACGATGCGGATCAAGGTGTCGTGCAACGACGAGGCGCTGATCGGTTTGACCAGCACCGCGTCGAAGCCCACCGCCAGCGCACCCTGGCGCATGCCGGGTTCGTCGTAGGCGGTGACCAACAGGCTGGGCGGCAGGCCAGCGCCCAGCAGCGCGCGCAACTGGCGCAAGGTCTCGATGCCGTCCAGCGGCGCCATGCGCCAGTCGATCACCAGCAGGTCGTGCGCGTCGCCCCGGCGCAGCGCCTGCTGCACCCGTGACAGCGCCGCCGGGCCGGATGCATCAGCGTCCACCTGCAGGCCCAGCAGCTCCAGCCGATCACGCAGCGCGACGCGGCTTTCGTCCAGGTCATCCACCAGCAGCGCGCGCAGCCCGCGCAGTGACGGCGGCGGCGCGGCGTCGGGATGCTGGGTGTCGGGCAGCAGCCAGGCGGTGAACCAGAAGCTGCTGCCCTCACCGGGCACGCTGTGCAGGCCGGCATCACCGCCCATCAACTGGGCCAGGTTGCGGGTGAGCGCCAGGCCCAGGCCGGTGCCGCCGTAGCGCCGGTTGGTGCTGCTGTCGGCCTGCTCAAAGGCGCTGAACAGCGCGGCCTGGTGGGCCGGGGCGATGCCGATGCCGGTGTCGCGCACCTCGAAGCGCACCAGCAGGCGGCCGTCGGCCGCCGTGTCAACCGGCACGCCGCGCACCCGCACCCAGCCGTGGTCGGTAAATTTCACCGCGTTCGACAGCAGGTTGAGCAGCGCCTGTGACAGCCGCGTGGCGTCGCCGCGCAGGCGCCGCGGCAGGTGGTCAGCATCGAGCACCAGCTCCAGCCCTTTCTGGCGCGCCCGGTCGGCCACCATCTCGCAGGTGCGCGCCAGCATCGCATCGACCGAGAAGCTGGCGTCTTCGAGCGCCAGCTTGCCGGCCTCGATCTTGGACAGGTCGAGGATGTCGCTGATGATTTGCAGCAGGTGCTGGGCAGCGGCCGAGAGCTTGTCGATACGGTCGCGCGACAGCGCGTCACGGCTGTCGCGCCGCATCAAATGGGCCAGGCCGATGATGGCGTTCATCGGCGTGCGGATCTCATGGCTCATGTTGGCCAGGAAGGCGCTCTTGGCCCGACTGGCGGCCTGGGCCGAATCACGCGCCTGGATCAGCTCGGCCTCGGCCTGCTTTTGCAGGGTGATATCGAAGGCCATGGCAAACACGCCCACCACCTGGCCGTCGCTCAGGTCGGGTTGGTAATGCGCCGCGTGGGTCAGCCACTCACCCGAGGGCAGTTGCGTGCGGCGCTCGAAGTGCTGCGCCTGGCCGGCCAGCGCCGACATCAAAAGGTCATCGGCAACCGCTGGATGGCGGCCACCCAGGATCTGCGAGAGGCTGCGGCCCAGCGTCTGCTCGGGCGTGCGGCTGTACCAGGCGTACCAGGCGCTGTTGGCATAGCGGCAGCGCTGCTGTGCGTCCCAGTAGGCCACCCGCCCGGGCAGGTTGTCGCTCACCGCGCGGGCAAAGCGCTCGGCCGAAGCCATCGACGCATTGGCCGCGCGCAACTCGGCGGTGCGGGCCAGCACCTGGGTTTCCAGCAGCTCACGCTGCTGCTCCACCTGGCCCAGCGCCTGCAGGCGCAGGCGCTGGGCATCGCCATCGGCATGGGCCAGGCGCAGGGCCTGGCGCTGCCGGCCCTGGCGCGCCAGCAGGCCCAGCGCCAGCATCAGCGACAAGGTGGTGGCGGCAATGCCCCACGCGCTGCGCCAGGCCGGGGCGTCGATTTCAGCACGGTCGATCCGGGTCACCAGCCACCAGTCGGTCTGGGCCACCGGCACGGCCACCGCCAGCGCCAGCACACCGTCGTGGCCGCGGCCTTCAAACGGCTGGCCGACGGGCACGCTGCCGCGCACCGCCTGGGCCGCCAACGACTGCGGGTCGGCACGCGGCCGGCGCAACTGGCCGGCCGCACCGGGCTGGCGCCGCGGCTCGCTGATCAGCAGCAAATCATCGCCGTCGGGCCGCCAGAGCAAGGTCTCGCCGCTGTCGCTGGGCACCGGCCAGCCTTCAAGCAGGGCCAACAAGGTGGGCTCGGGGTCGATGCGGAACACCACCGCCGCCAGCGCCGGCCGCCCGGTGGCCTGCAGCGGCACGACCAGATCAAAGTGCAGCCGGCCAGCACCGCCGTCCGGGCCGGCCTGCCGGTAGATGCCGGCAAAGCGCACCTGCCCGCTGGCCAGTGCGTCCAGCAGCACCGGGCGCAACGGTGCCAGCGGCTCGGCACCGGCGCCCGGCTCGGCGGCCAGCAACTGGCCCTGGGCGCCAAACACCATCGCCTCACTGCCACCGTTGGCCTGCCGGAAAGCCACCGCCCGCTGCAACACGCGCTCGGCACCGCTGGGGCTGTTGGGGCTGCCGGATCTGGCGCGTGCCACAGCTTGTGTGATCAGGTCGGCCCACAGCGGATTGGTGGCCAGGAAGCGGGCGATGTTGAGCCGGCTGTCCAGCCAAGATTCCACCTGCACCCGGTGCAGATCAGACACCGCCTGCAAGCGCAGCGCCGCCTGCTCACGCTGGTGGGTGAACTCACGCGCGATCACCGCCAGCGCCCCGCCGGCCATCAGCAGCAGGGCCAGCACCAGACCGAGCGGCCCAGCCCGGTCCGACCAGCGCTGCGCCAGCGCTGCGGACGGCAAGGGCGGCAACGGGCTCATGCCACCAACCGCCCTTGCTCCAGCCGCAGCACGCGCTGGCAGCGCCCGGCCAGCGTGGCGTCGTGGGTGACCAGGACAAAGGCGGTGCCGCGCTGCCGGGCCAGCGCCAGCATCAGCGCAAACACCGCATCGGCGCTGCCCCGGTCGAGGTTGCCGGTGGGCTCGTCGGCCAGCACACAGGCCGGCCGCGTGACCAGCGCCCGGGCGATGGCCACGCGCTGGCGCTCACCGCCCGAGAGTTGCGCCGGTTTGTGGTCCAGCCGGCCGGCCAGGCCCACCGCCGCCAGCACGTCGCGCGCGGCGCCCTGGGCGGCGGCCACTGCCTGGCGGCGGATGCGCAGCGGCATCGCCACGTTGTCGAGTGCAGTGAACTCGGGCAGCAGGTGGTGAAACTGGTAGACAAACCCGAGGTGCCGATTGCGCCAATCGCCCTGGGCGGCGGCGCTCATCTGCGACAAGTCGCGGCCCATCAAATGCACCTGGCCGGCGGACGGTGAGTCCAGCCCACCCAGCAGGTGCAGCAAGGTGCTTTTGCCCGAGCCCGACGCGCCGACGATGGCCAGCGTTTCACCGGCCTTGACGGCCAGGTCAACGCCTTGCAGCACCGCCACGTCCAGCCCGCCGTCGGTGAAGCGCTTGCCCAGGCCCTGGCAGGCCAAGACCGGGCTACCGTCTGGCGTCGGCAACATGGCAGTCCCTGTGCACAGGCCATGCGCCACCCAGCGGACGCCACAGAGCTGGCTTTGCCAGGCTGTTGGCGTCGCCCCCCCCGGGGGGGAGCGCCGCAGGCGCTTCGGGGGGGGCCAATTCATTCATAACGCAGGGCCTCGGCGGGTTTGACGCGGCTGGCACGCCAGCTCGGGTAGAGCGTGGCGACAAAGGCCAGGGCGAGTGAGATCAACGCGATCGGCAGCACGTCGGCGGCACGCGGGTCACTCGGCATGCGGCTGATGACGTAGATGCTGGCCGGCAAAAACACCGTGCCCAGCAGCCGCTCCAGCGCCGGCACCAGGGTGCCGATGTTGGCCGCCACCAGCAGCCCGAAGGCCACCCCGCCCAGCGTGCCGATCACCCCGCTGGCCGCGCCCTGCACCACAAAAATGCCCATCACCGAGCGGGGGCTGGCGCCCAGCGTGCGCAGGATGGCGATGTCAGCGCGCTTGTCGGTCACCGTCATCACCAGCGTGGACACCAGGTTGAAGGCGGCCACCGCCACGATCAGCGTCAGGATGATGAACATCAGGCGCTTTTCAAGCTGGACTGCATCGAACCAGTTGCGGTTGGTGCGCGTCCAGTCGCGCACCAACAGGCTGGCCGGCAGGCTCTGCATCAGTTGCCGGGCCACGGTGCGGGCCTGGTGCAGATCGGCCAGGCGCAATTGCACGCCGCTGGGGCCGTCCAGCCGGTACAGCCGGGCGGCGTCGTCCAGGTGGATCAGCGCCAGGCCGCTGTCGTACTCGTAATGCCCGGCCTCGAAGGTGCCGGCCACGGTAAAACTCTTCAGCCGGGGCACGGTGCCGGCCGGGGTGATCTGGCCGCCCGGGGCCACCAGCGTCACGCTGTCGCCCGGCCGCACGCGCAACTGGCGCGCCAGCTCGGCGCCCAGCACGATCTGCCAGGCGCCGGGCTGCAATTTGGCCAGCACGCCGTCGCGCAACTGGGCGGCCAGCGGGGTGACACCGGCCTCCAGCGCCGGGTCGATGCCGCGCACCACGGCGCCGCGCATCTCGTCGCCGCGGGCGATCAGCGATTGGCTGGCGATGAACGGGGCCGCCGCCAGCACCGCAGGGTTCTGCCGGGCCTGGGCGGCGGTGGCGCGCCAGTCGGCCAGTGCATTGCCCTGCGCGTCCAGCACCTCGATGTGCGCCACCACACTGAGCATGCGGTCGGTCACCTCTTTCTGGAAGCCGTTCATCACGCTCAGCACGATGATCAGCGCCGCCACACCCAGCGCGATGCCCAGCATCGACACCAGCGAGATGAACGAGATAAAGCCATTGCGCCGGCCGGCGCGCCCGGCCCGGGTGTAGCGCCAGCCGATCTGCCATTCATAAGGCCAGTTCATGGGGGTGGGATGGTAGCAGTGCGGTCTACGCTGGCCGGTGGGCAGCGGGCCGGATAATCCAGCGCCCATGCACCTCATCGTCCCCTTTGCCGGCACTGTGTCCGAGGCCGGCCGGCTGGCCCAGCAAACGCTGGTGCTGCCCGGGCTGGACCGCTTGCTGGCCAGCCTGCAACCCGGCGCGCTGTGGGGCAGCGATGAGTTGAGCCTGAATGCGCCGCATGAGCAGGCGTTGGCCCGGGCCTGGGGCTGGGCCGGCGACGGCAGCGATGTGTCAAACACCGCGCTGCCGTTTGCCGCGCACCGCGCCGCCGGGCTGGGCCTGCGGGACACCGGCCAATTTGACCAGCCCGCCCAGGCCGCCTGGGGCCTGCTGACCCCGGTGCACCTGCATGCCGGCAGCGAGCAGATCAGCCTGACCGACCCCGCCACCTTGCAGTTGGACGAGGCCGCGTCGCGTGAATTGCTGGCCATCGTGCAACCGCTGTTCGACACCGAGGGCTTCACGCTGCACTGGGCCGCGCCGCTGCAGTGGCTGGCCACGCATCCGCAGTTCGACGGCATGGCCACCGCCTCACTCGACCGGGTGATCGGCCGCCAAGTGACGCCCTGGCTGCCCGACCGGCACGCCGCCCGCCTGCTGCGACGGCTGCAAAACGAGGTGCAGATGCTGCTGTACACCCATGCCGTGAATGACCGGCGCGAGGCCGCCGGCCTGCCCACCGTCAACTCGTTCTGGCTTAGCGGCTGCGGCCGGCTGCCGGCCCAGCCGATCCTGCCCACGCCGGCTGCCGATCTGCAAGTGGACGACCGGCTGCGCGGGCCCGCGCTGGCCGAAAACTGGGCCGCCTGGTGCGACGCCTGGCACGCGTTGGACGCCGGCCCGATCAGCGCGCTGCTGCGCAGCGGCCCCGGCGCGATGCTCACGCTGTGCGGTGAGCGCCAGGCCCAGACCTTTGCCCACCAAGCCCAGGGCTGGTGGCAAAAAATCGTGGCGGGCTGGCAGCGGCCGGCGTTTCACCAATTTCTGGACACCCTGTGAGCATGCCCACCCTGGCCACCCGCGACGTGCCGCCACGCATCGCTTTTGCGCTGGAGCAGGCCGGTGTGCACCCGCTGCTGGCGCGGCTGTTTGCGTCGCGCGGCGTGCGCAGCGCCGATGAGCTGGACGACGGCCTGGCCAAACTGCTGGCGCCGGCCACGCTCAAAGGCACGGCCGAAGCCGCCGTGCTGCTGGCCGATGCCATTGCCGCCGGCCAGCGCATCTGCATCGTGGCCGATTACGACTGTGACGGCGCCACCGCCTGCGCCGTGGCGCTGCGCGGCCTGGTGATGCTGGGCGCCGCGCCCGCCAGCGTGGCTTATGTGGTGCCGGATCGGGCGCTGCACGGCTACGGCCTGACGCCGGCCATCGTCGATCTGGCGATGCGCCAGGGACCGGGCCACGGAGCAGACCCGGGCATGGGCCAACAGACACACGGCGCCGGCCCGCCCGCCGTGCTGGTGACGGTGGACAACGGCATCGCCAGCATCGCCGGCGTGGCCCATGCCCGGGCGCTGGGCCTGCGCGTGCTGGTGACCGACCACCATCTGCCCGCGCTGAGTGCCGACGGCCAGGTGCAATTGCCCGATGCCGACGTGATCGTCAACCCGTCGCAGCCCGGCTGCACTTTCGAGAGCAAGGCGCTCGCCGGCGTCGGCGTGGTGTTTTACGTGCTGCTGGCGTTGCGCGCCGAGCAACGCGCCCGGGGCTTGTTTGATGCCGCCAGCCAACCCAGGCTCGATGCGTTACTGGATTTGGTGGCGCTTGGCACAGTGGCCGATGTCGTCAAGCTCGACGGCAACAACCGCCGGCTGGTGGCGCAGGGCTTGAAGCGGGTGCGCGCCGGCCGCATGCAGGCCGGCGTGGCCGCGCTGTTTGCCGCCGCCGGCCGGGCGCCGGCGCGCGCCGCCGGCGTCGACTTCGGCTTTGCGCTGGGCCCGCGCATCAATGCCGCCGGCCGGCTGGCCGACATGACGCTGGGCATCGAATGCCTGACCACCGACGACCCGGCCCGGGCCCAGGTGCTGGCCGAACAGTTGGACGCCATCAACCGTGAGCGCCGGGGGGTCGAGGCCGACATGCGGCTGCAAGCCGAATTGCTGCTGGCGCGTGTGCTGGCGCTGCACGGCGACGACAGCGCCACGCCGCCCGCGCTGGTGCTGTACGACCCCGAGTTTCACGAGGGCGTGGTGGGCATCGTGGCCGGCCGGCTGAAAGACCAACTGCACCGCCCGACCTTTGTGCTGGCGCGCGGCCAGGACGGGCTGCTCAAAGGCTCGGGCCGATCCATCGCCGGCTTCCACCTGCGTGACGCGCTGGACCTCGTCAGCAAGCGCCACCCGGGGGTACTCAAACGCTTTGGCGGCCATGCGATGGCCGCCGGCTGCACGCTGGACGAGGCCGACCTGGCCACCTTTGCCGACGCGCTGCGCCAGGTGGCGCTGGACTGGCTACAACCCGAGACGCTGACCCGCTGCCTGGCCACCGACGGGCCGCTGGGGCTGGAATACTTCAACCTCGGCACGGTGGCCCAACTCGATGCCCAGGTCTGGGGCCAGGGCTTCGAGGCCCCGCTGTTTTGCGATGAGGTGGACGTGCTGGCGCAGCGCCTGGTGGGCGACAAACACCTCAAGCTCCGGGTGCGCCACGCCGGCCAGTTGCGCGACGCGATCTGGTTTGGCCATGCCGAGCCGCTGCCGGCGCGGGTGCGCCTGGCCTTCCGGCTGAACGTCGATGAATACCAGGGCCAGCAGCGCCTGCAGATGGTGGTCGAGGCCGCGCTGTGACGTGGCCGGCCGACAAGGCCCGGTCGGGCCGCAAACCCACGGAGGTGCTGTGATGGGCCACGATCATCTACACGATCACGATCATGACCACGACCATGACCACGGCGCCAGCGCACTCGGCGAGATGGACTTGCGGGTACGCGCGCTGGAAACCGTGCTGACCGAAAAAGGCTACATCGACCCGGCCGCGCTCGATGGGCTGATCGACACCTACCAGACCCGCATCGGCCCGCGCAACGGCGCCCGGGTGGTGGCCCGGGCCTGGGCCGACGCCGGCTTCATGGCGTGGCTGCAACGCGACGCCACCGGGGCCATCGCCTCGCTGGGCTACGGCGGCCGGCAGGGTGAGCACATGGTGGCCGTGGTCAACACCCCCGCCCAGCACAACCTGGTGGTCTGTACGCTGTGCAGTTGCTACCCGTGGCCGGTGCTGGGCCTGCCGCCCACCTGGTACAAAAGCGCCGCCTACCGGGCCCGGGCGGTGCGTGAGCCGCGGGCGGTGCTGGCTGATTTTGGCGTCACGCTGCCCGCCGCCACCACCGTGCGGGTGTGGGATTCCACCGCCGAGCTGCGCTACTTGGTGATACCCCAACGGCCGCCCGGCAGCCACAGCCTGGACGAGGCGCAACTGGCCGCGCTGGTGACGCGCGACTCGATGATCGGAACCGGCCTGGCCCTTTCACCAGGCCAGCCGTCATGAGCCACACCGGCCACAACGGCTATATCAACCACGCCGACCTGGGTGGCCAGCCCGGCCACGGCCCGGTGCTGGCCGAGGCCGAGGGCCTGCTGTGGCATGCCGCCTGGCAGCCCCGGGCGATGGCGCTCACGGTGGCGATGGGCGCCACCGGTGCCTGGAACATCGACCAAAGCCGCGCCGCCCGCGAAACCCTGGCCGATTACAGCGCGCTGGGCTACTACCAGGTCTGGCTGGCCGGCCTGCAGCGCCTGCTGGCCGAGCGCGGGCTGGTGCGGGCTGACGAGCTGGCCGCCGGCCACGCGCTGCACCCGGCACTGGCGCTGCCGCGCCGGCTGGCTGCCGCCGATGTCGCTGCCACGCTGGCCCGGGGCGCCGCCACCGCCCGGGCCAGCACGCTGGCGCCGCGCTTTGCGGTGGGCGACGCGGTGATCACGTTGCGCGACATGCCGCCGCTGGCCGCGCCCCCAGGCGCGCCAAAACACTGCCGCCTGCCGGCCTATGCCCGCGGCAAGCGCGGCCTGGTCGAGCGCCTGCATGGCCACCATGTTTTTGCCGACGCCAACGCCGCCGGCCTGGGTGAGCAGCCGCAGCCGCTGTACAGCGTCGTTTTCACCGGCGTTGAGTTGTGGGGCGCTGGCGCCGAGCCCGGCTTGCAAGTGTCGATTGACGCCTGGCAAAGCTATCTGCAGGCCGTCGGGCCCGAGCCACCCGGTGCGACGGACGCGGCATGATCGATCCGCCCGCACCCACCCCCCCGACATCCGGCGGCGCGCCGGGCGGCAGCGGCGCCGAGCCGGTTTTTGCCGAGCCCTGGCAGGCCCAGGCTTTTGCGATGGTCGTGCAACTGCACCAGCGCGGCCTGTTCACCTGGCCCGAGTGGGCCGCCGCGCTGGCCGCACAGATCAGCGCCGCCCAGGCGGCCGGCGACCGTGATTCCGGCGACACGTATTACAGCCACTGGCTGGCCGCGCTGGAGGCGCTGGTGGCCGCCAAGGGCGCGGCCAGCGCGGCCCAGTTGGCACGCTGCGCCCGGGCCTGGCACACGGCAGCCCACCGCACGCCACACGGCCAGCCGGTGGTCTTGCGGCCGGCTGATTTTGGCCCGGCCTGACCCCGCCACCGCACCGCCTGAGCGCCGCCATGCACCCCCCTGACGACAGCGCCGCCCAGCGGCTGGGCACGCCGTACAGCGATCTCGACCAGCGCGCGCAAAAAGTGGCCCGCCACATTGCCGAGCGCAAACCCATTGCGCGCAACCTGGCCACTGACCCCGGCAGCGCGCCCACCCGGGGTCAGCGCGCGGCCGACGCGGTGGCGTCATTTGGCGGCTCGTGGACTTTTGTCGGGCTGTTCGGCGCGTCGATGCTGGTCTGGGTCGGGCTCAACGCGCTGTTGCTGGCGCGCCAGGGCGCCACGTTCGACCCCTACCCCTACATCCTGCTCAACCTGTTTTTGTCGATGCTGGCGGCCATCCAGGCACCGGTGATCCTGATGTCGCAAAACCGGCAGGCCGAAAAAGACCGCCTCAGTGCCGCGCATGACTACGAAGTCAACCTGAAGGCTGAACTCGAAATCATGCTGCTGCATGAAAAAGTAGACCGGCTGCGTGAGCAGCAGTGGTCGGAGCTGCTGGCCATCCAGCAGCAGCAACTGGCGCTGCTGGCCGGGCTGATCGACGCGCTCGGGGGCGCGCCCAAAGCCAGCGGCGCTCCTGAAGCCAGCGGCGCTGCGGGAGCCAGCGGGGCTGCCAAAGCCAGCGGGGCGGCGCCACTGTCGTGACACCGCCCCGCTGAGCGTGGCTTGACCGGTGTGGCCGCCGACCGATGCGGCGGCCAAACATTCAGCCTCAGTTCTTGCCGTACTTCGCCTTGGCGGCCGACATGCACGCTGATTTGGCGTCGCCCGATGAGGCGTCGCACTTCTCGGCGGCCACCTTGTAGTCGGCGTCGCGCTTGGTTTCCATCGACTCATGCGCGGCGTCGCCGACCTTTTTGTCCATCGTCACGTCGGCCAAAGCCTTCTCGTGCACGGCCTTGGCCTCTTTGACGCAGACATCCTTGGCATTGCCGCTCTGGTCATCGCAGCGCTCTTTGGCCACGGCATACATCGTGTCGGCCTTGACGGTGCGCACCTTTTTCATGTCAGCCGGCTTGCCGGTGTAGCTGGCCTCGTTTTCAGCCTTCGCCACCTTCTCTTTGGCCTTGGCTTCTTCTTTGCAGATGTCTTTGGCGTTGCCCGTCATCGACGCGCAAGCCGCTTTGTCTGCCTTGTAGGCATCGCTGATACGGGTCTTGCTGGCTTTGTACTCGTCTTTGTTCATATTGGCGGCCTGCGCCATTGGCAACAGCAGCATCGCGGCCACAAGAACAGACGATTTGAGATTGAAGGAACAGATCATGGACAACTCCTCGGTAAAAAGTAACGGGTTAGGGGAATGCAACCGGTCGCCCGGCTCGGTCCCCGCGCCGCTGCCGGCGGCAACGGCCGATCAGGCGCAAGGTCAGTGGTGCACCGTCTGGCCATCCATCAACGCCAGCAGGTCGCCGTCAACCGGGTCGGTGGCAAAACGCAGCCACACCGCCATGCCAAAAGCCGGCAGCATGGCCACCGCGCCGACAAACCAGGCCATCGTTTCCATCGGGCGTCCTTTCGACAGATGAACCGAACAACCTTACTGTGCAAAAACCGCCGGCAGACTGCCAGCAGACGGTGCCGCCCGTGGCGGTAGTAGATGTCCTACGACAGCGCCCACACCCAGCGTTGCAGGCGGCCAGACAGGGCCCCAACCCTGCCGCCCATCACACCCGCGGCTCGCCCTGCCGGTTGACCGTGATGCTGGCGCCGGGCGGGTTGACCATCTGCACATGGTGCTCACGGCCACGGAAGTGGTAGGTCACGTCCCAGTACTCGGCGCTGGCCTGGCCGGGCAGGTTTTCGCAGCGCTTCACGTCCGGGCCGGTCACCACCTGGCCGTTGCGATCACGCCCGACATTGGCACCAATGGCCGCACCGCCCACCGCGCCGCCCGCCGTGGCCAGGCCCTTGCCAACGCCGCCGCCCACCTGGTGGCCAATGATGCCGCCCAGCAACGCACCCAATACCGCGCCACCCACGTTGGCCGGCCCGCGCTGTGGCTGGGTGACCTGGCCCTTCTCGACCCAGCAGCGCTGCTCGGGTGCGCCTGTGACCGCGCGCACATTCGTTACGTTGGCCTGGTAAAGCCGCTCATTGCCGCGCCGCTGGTAGCGCGGGTCGTCTGCCAGCACCGCCACCGGCGGCGGCGCCGGCAGGGGCGCGCCGGCGGGAGCGTAGCGGTCATCGTCGATCGGCACGTTCGGGGCCATCATCCGCACCGATGAGATCTTGTCGTTCATGCCCATCGTCGACAGCGACGAGTAGCGACCCGGCCGCAGCACCATGCAGCGCCCGGCGTAGCCCACGTCCTGACAGACCTCCCAGCGGTCACGCGCCACCACCACCGACGACACCTGGTCGTTGAAGCCGATGCTGACAAAATTCTCAATCGACTGGGTGGTCGTGTACGACCGGCCGGCAAAGCCGTCGTCTTGGTAAAAAGTAACTTGTGCTGCGCATTGCGTGGCCAGGGCCACGGCGGCCAATGCCAACGCGCACTTCAGAGGGGATGTCATTGGGTTTGTCCGGTTCTGCCCCGGCGTCAGCGCAGCCCGACTGGGTCAGCGACGCGCCAGGCGCCTACCCATTTTCAAAACCCGGGCCAGCCCACGCCAGCAGACAGTACCGCCCGCCGCCGTAGTGCATGTCCTACGGCGGTGCGCCGGCACCCTCGGGCGCCCGGCCCGATTTGTAGGACCGGTCTGACAAGGCGTCGGCGTTCGACCTCATGGTGGCGCGCTGGTGCGGGCCGCATACTGAATGTCATTGCGTTGTTGCGCGCCCACCGTTAACGCAGCACCGGCTGCATGAATACACAAAATGCCTGAAGTCACGTCGCGCAGAACCACGCTGGTGCCGGGGCAAGCGCCGAGAATGCAGCCAGCCCGGACCCCGCTCATCGCCGCCCCCACCCGCATGCACCCGCTCAAGACCTACATCGTCGAAGACAGCCCGGTTATTCGCGAGAATCTGATCGCGACGCTGGAAGAACTGGTGTCGCTTGAGGTGGTGGGCACGGCCGAGGACGAAGCCACCGCGTTGCAGTGGCTGCTGCGCCCGCAGCAGGAGGTCGATCTGGTCATCATCGATATTTTTCTGAAGGGCGGATCAGGCTTGGGGGTGCTGCGCGGCGCCAGTGCGATGTCGCCGGCCGCCAAGCTGGTGGTGCTGAGCAACTACGCCACCAGCGACATGCGGCGCAAGTGTCTCGATCTTGGCGCGCACCGGGTTTTCGATAAATCCAACGACATCGATGCGTTGATCAATTACTGCGGTGAACTGACGCGAGATCCCTCTGGCCGCAATGGCCACGACACCCTGTCCTGACGCGGTGCGCGACGGGCCAGCCGTGAGGCCGGCGCTGTCTGGGGCCCTGCGCAGGCCGATTCACTGGCCCAACAAGCGGCTACTGAATCAAGCCGTTTTTCAGCGCGTAATACGTCAGGTCGCTGTTCGACGCCAGTTGCATCTTCTCCATCACCCGGGTGCGGTAGGTGCTGACCGTCTTGACCGACAACGACATGCTGTCGGCCAGGTGGCCGATGGTCTCGCCCTTGGCCAGGCGCAAGAACACCTGCAGCTCACGCTCAGACAAGTGCTCGTGCAGCGGTTTGTCATCGCCCCGGGTCAAGCCTTCGGCCAGCCGCTCGGCCACGCCGGCAGTGATGTACTTGCGGCCCCGGTACACGGTGCGGATGGCCTTGATGATGTCCTCGGGGTCGCAGTCCTTGTTCAAGTAGCCGGCCGCGCCCTGACGCAGCAGCGTGGTGGCGTAATGCGCCTCGGGGAAGCCGCTGAGGATGAGCACCGGCAGATCCGGCGCCCGGGCCTTGATGGCGGCCAGCGCGTCCACGCCGCTCTGGTCGGGCATCGAGATGTCGAGCACGATCACGTCCACCCCGCCCTTGCGCACGATGTCCAGCGCCTCGCGCCCGGTGGCCGCCTCACCCACCACCGAGAAGTCGGGCTGATCGGCAAAAAACTGGCGCAGCCCGGCACGCACCATCGCATGGTCATCAACAATTGCAATTCGAATCATGGTCGGCGGTCCCCTCTGGCCGGGATGATCCCACTTTTTAACAACCACGCCGCATGGACCTGATCTCTGTTGTCAAGCACAGCCCGATCGTGTTTGCGCTGGCTTGCGTGGCCGCGCTGGCGATGGTGTTTGTCAGCGAGGGCTCGTACTGGCAGGCGCTGAGCGAGATCGACGACCTCGGCGAGAAGCGCGTGGTGCGCGAGACAATCCAGGGCCTGGAGCGCAGCATCCTGGATGCCGAGGCCGGCCAGCGCGGCTACCTGCTGACCAACCGCCCGGAGTACCTGCCCCCCTACAACCGGGCGCTGATGAACACCGGCGCATCGTTCAACTCACTCGAGGTGTATTACGCCAGCGCGCCCGGGCCGCTGGCGCTGGTCGGCCAATTGCACAGCCTGACCGACGCCAAGCTGTCGGAGCTGGCCTTGACGTTGCGCCTGCATGACGAACGCAAAAGCCCGGCCGCGCTCGAAATCATCCTGAGCAACATCGGCAAAGAGCAGATGGACGCGATCCGCGCGCTGAGCGTGCAGTTGCTGGCTTACGAGGCCAGCCAGTCGGCATTGAGCCGGGCCGATCTGAACCGAACGCTGCTGCGCGGGCGCATCGGCATGGCTGCCTTGAGCGTGCTCAGCCTGCTGGCGCTGCTGTTGTTTTTGCGCCAGTCGCGGATGGGCGAAACGCACCAGCAAGAGCTCAAGCGCACCGTGCTGGCCGAGCGCGACCGGCTCGACATCGAGGTGCGCGACCGCACCGCCCAGCTCACCGAGTTGACCAACCACCTGCAAACCGCTCGCGAGGACGAGCGCGCCCGGCTGGCGCGCAATCTGCATGACGAGCTGGGCGCGCTGCTGACATCGGCCAAGCTGGACGCGGCGCGCATCAAATCGCGCATCACCGGCACCGCACCCGACGCCCTCGAGCGGCTGGCCCACCTGGTGGCCACGCTGAACAGCAGCATCGCGCTGGGCCGGCGCATCATCGAGGATTTGCGCCCGTCCACACTCGGCAACCTGGGCCTGGTGGCCACGCTGGACATCCTGCTGCGTGAGTTTGCCGAGCGCTCGGGTGTGCAGGTGCACAGCGAGCTGGCGCCCGTCAAGCTGGGGCCCAGCGCCGAGCTGGTGGTCTACCGGCTGGTGCAAGAGGCGGTGACCAACATCAGCAAATACGCCCATGCCCGCCAGGTGTGGGTCAGCCTGGCAGAGCAGGGCAGCAGCGTGCAGGTGGTGGTGCGTGACGACGGCGTCGGCTTCGACCCGGCGGCGCGCACCACCTCGGTGTACGGCCTGGTGGGCATGCGCTTCCGCATCGAGTCCGTGGGCGGCACGCTGCGGCTGGTGTCGGCGCCGGGGCAAGGCACGCAACTGCACGTCAGCTTGCCCAAAGCGCCCGACGGCCACACCGGCCCGGGCCGGCGGGCCGGGCGGGGCTGACGCGGCTGCGGCTGCGGCTGCGGGTGCGGGTGCGGTTGCGGTTGCGGCTGCGGTTGCGGTTGCGGTTGCGCGGCCGGGTGCCGGGTGCGCAGCCGCGCGGCACCGGCCTGGCCGCCCGGCCCGGGTGGGCGCCTGCGCGCCGGCCGGCGCGTGGCTGTCGGCCCTGTCCTACGCCCGCTTGCTGATGCACCCTACGGCCCGGCAGCGGCTCAACCTATCGCCGCCAGCCTGGGGGGCAGCAAAAATAACGGCAGTGCGGTGCGATTTGTTAGGCCAGTGAATCACACCGCCCCGGGCCCCTGCGCCCACTCTCACCAGGAGCCCGCTGTGCTGCACTACGCCGTCGTATTTTTTGTCATCGCGCTGATTGCGGCGCTGTTTGGTTTTGGCGGCATCGCCGCCAGCGCTGTGGGCATTGCCAAGATTCTGTTTTTCGTCTTCGCCGTCCTGGCGGTGGCGAGTTTTTTATTCGGTCTGACCCGCAAACGTTGACGCCAGCCGTTTCAGGTTGATGCGCACCGACGTTCCATCCCACCCCGCCGCAAGGACACCCACCATGTACGAAACCAAAACCACCGACACCACCAACCAAATGGCTGACGGCGCTGCGCGCTCGGCGCAAGACGCCATCAAATCCACCCAGGGCATGGTGAACAACGCATTGAACAGCCTGGCCAGTTCGGCGCAAGACTTGCGTGACGGCGCGGCGCCGGTGGTCAACCGCGTCACCGACCAGGCCAGCGACCTGGTGCGGCGCGGCACCGATGCGCTGCGTGACCGCTCAGAGCAATTGCGCAACAGCGCCCGGGATGCGTCGGACTACACCGTCAACTACATCCGCGACGAGCCGGTGAAAGCGATGTTGATGGCAGCGGCCACGGGCGCGGCGTTGATGGCGCTGGTCGGCCTGATGGCGCGCGCGAGCAGCCGCCACTGAGCGCCGCCACAGAGACAAGCCACTGAGCGTTTAACGGCCACTGCGTCCACCATGATTCACCCCCTGCTGGCGCTGGTCGCCACCCAGCCCCAGTTGTTGGTAGACCATGCTGAGGCTTACTCCGAGTTGGCCTCTGCCGAACTGGCTTTGGCCTCAGCCGGCTGGAAACAGCAGGCGCTCTGGTCAGCGGGTTCGGTGGCTTGTATGGTGATTGCGGTCGCATTGGCCGGCGTGGCCTTGATGTTGTGGGCTGTCAGCCCTGAATCCAATATACGCGCGCCGTGGGCCCTGGTGGTGGCGCCGCTGTTGCCCTTGCTGCTGGCGCTGGGCTGCTGGCTGGCCGCCCGGCCACCGGCCGACCGGGCGTTCAATTTGCTGCGCCAGCAACTGCAGGCCGATTTGCAAATGCTGCGCCAGGCGGGCCGGCGGTGAGCCGCCCCGGGCCGGGCCTGGCGCCCGACGCCTTGGCCGCCGCCAACCGGCTGGCAGCGTCTCGTGAGCGGCTGCGCCAGGCGCTGCACGACCCGGCTGCGGCAGCCCAGCACCGTGCGTCGGGCGGCGGCTGGCTGGCGTATCTGGCCAGCGTGCCGGGCGCGGCCATGCTGCTGGACGGCCTTCGGCTGTGGTGGGGACGCCATCCGTGGCGGGTGTACGGCGTGTTAGCGGCGGATGCGGCCAGGTTGTTGGTCAGGCCGGTGGCGCAAAAACACCCGGTGGCGCTCGTGCTGGCTGCCGGCGTGCTGGGCGCCGCCCTGCGCTGGGTGCGGCCGTGGCGCTGGATCTGGCGGTCAGGAGCCGCCACGGCCTTGCTGGCCGGCCTGCTGCCGCAGTTGTTAAGCCACGGCCTGAACGCCAAAGCCGCCCGGCGCAACGACCCGTACCGGCCTGATCAGCGGTTTGAGGCGGACTGTCCGACCGAGGCCCGGCGGCCTGACCCGTCCCACCCGTCAGCGCCTTTTCATCCGCCGGCAGCGCGCGATTCAGTGCCGTTCAGGTCGGCTGTGCCATCGACCTTGTAGTTAGCGCCAGCCGGGGCCGGCGTCACGCCGGCATCAAGCGCCGACAGCCGCAGCCAATCGTTGCATTCGCCGCCCTCGTCGCCCGCGCGCCGTTCGCCGCCCTCATCGCCCACCACCTGGCGTTTGGCGCGCGCTTTGGCTTGGCGCCTGGCAGCGTCGGCCCGTTGCAGCAGCGCCTCGGCACTCCGTGCGTCGTCGGGGCACCGCGCCAGGCCCACGCTGGCCCGTACTGCCAAAGTCAATGCGCCAATCTGCACCGGCGCGGCCACCGCGTCGCCCAGCTTGCCAGCCAGCCGAGCCAAATGCTGTGGGCTGATGCTGCCGTGCAGCAAGCATGCAAAAGCGTCATCGCCGAGCCGGCTGACCATGTCATGCACCCGCACCGCCCGCTTCAGCCGGGCGGCGACGATTTGCAACAGCGCGTCGCCGACGTTGGGCCCGTGCAAATCGTTGATGGCCTTGAAACCGTCCAGGTCGAGCGACAGCAGCGCCAGCGGCGCCGGGTGCGGCCCGGCGCCGCCCATCGTCTGCGCCAACTGGGCCTGAAAGTAGCGGCGGTTCGGCAGCGATGTCAGGCTGTCGTGCAGCGCCGACGGGCCATCCGCCGGGCTGCCGGCGGCCAGCGCCGGCCGGTGGCGCTGTTGCTGTAGCAGCAGCGACGCCTGCAACTGGTCAAGCGCGTCCACGCAATCGAGCACACCGCTGCGCACCCACAAGGCGGTGCCCGGGTCAACGGGCGTGGCCGGTGCGGCCAGGTGCTGGTCCACCAGTTGATGCAGCCGGGCTTTGACCGCATCCATCAGCATGCCCCAATCCAGCATGGCCGGGTCGGGCGCGATGTCGGGCGCGGCGTTGCAAACGTCTGCTGTCGCGCCGTCAGGCGACGAGTGGCCTGGCAGCATCTCCGGCGCCGGTTGGCCCAGCCCATCGCGCGCCTGCTGCGGCGGTGGAAAGGCCGGCCTCACGTCCCGTTGCGACTCAAACATCCTGGCGTCGGCCCTGGGTTTGCGGTGCGGTGGGTTGCCGGGTTCAGCAAGTTTTTTCATGTCGGATGAGATCAAAGAGTGGCGCAATCGCGTCTGCAGGGCCGTCGGCCACCAAGGCGGCTCGCTGCGGTGCGGGGCAAACACCGGTTTGTAATCAGGGCATCGCGCCCGGGTCTGTGCGGCGCCGCACACTGTGGGTGTTAATCGCCCGCAGCAGCGGCGCAGGCCGCACCGGCAGGGGGCCCGGCTGGCCTCAAAGCCAGTACGCCCACAGCCGGGCCAGCCACTCCTTGGCGCGCAAATCCAGCCCCCGCTGCTGCCACGGGCCCAGCAACACCGGCTCGGACGCGGCCAGGTCGCGGTCGAACATCGCTTGCACCTGGCTGCCAAACTCACTGCCCAACACCACGGCGTTCAGCTCGTGGTTGTGCAGAAAGCTGCGCCAGTCGAGGTTGGTCGAGCCCACGGTGGCCCAAACGCCGTCGATCAGCGCAGTCTTGGCATGCAGGATCACGCCGTGGCGCTCGTAGATCTTCACGCCGGCTTGCAGCAACTCGGCGTAATAGCCCCGGCCGACGTGGAACACCAGCCACGAGTCGGTCTGACCGGGCAGGATGAGCTTGACATCCACCCCCCGCCGGGCGGCCGCCGACAATGCCGCCAGCAGTTGCGGGTCGGGCGCAAAGTAGGCGTTGGTCAGGTGCACGCTGGTCTCGGCGCTGCCGATGGCCGACAGCAGCGTGGCGTAAATCTGGCTGTACGGGTCGAGCGGTGAGCTGCCGATGGCCCGCACCACCTGAGTGCCCACGCTGACCGGCGGCGGATACCAGGCTTTTTCAAGCAGCGCCGGGCCCTGCTGTTGCGCCCAGGTGGCAAGAAACAGCTTTTGCAGCTCGGCCACCACCGGGCCTTGCAGCATCAAGTCAGTGTCGCGCCAGGCCGGGCCGGTGGTGGGCCGGGGCCGGGCGGCTCGGCCGAACGAGCCGCCGGAATACACGCTGCTGATGTTGATGCCGCCCAGAAACGCGGTTGTTCCGTCCACGATCAGCAGCTTGCGGTGGTCGCGCTGGTTCAGCGCCCAGTCTTTGCGCAGCGCCAGCGGGTTGACCGGGTTGAAGGCCAGTACCTGGATGCCGGCGTCGGCCAGGCGCTGGAAAAACGCCGCCGGTGTGCCCAGCGTGCCCACGCTGTCGTGCACCATGCTGACCTGCACGCCCTCGGCCTGCTTGTCGATCAGCGCCTGGGCAAACTGGCGGCCGATGGCGTCGTCGTCCAGGATGTAGGTTTCCATGTTGATGTGGTCGCGCGCACCGGCAATGGCCGCCAGCATCGCCTGGTAGGTGGCCGGGCCGTCCTGCAGCAATTGCACCCGGTTGCCGGTGGTCAGCGGGCTGTCGGTGATGGCTTCTTCGAGGGCCAGGTGGCGGTCAAAAATGCTGGTGTCCGGGCTTCGGCTTTGCAGCCGGGCCAGCACCGCGCGGCTCTGCGCCGCTGACAACGGCCCGGCTGCGCCCTGCAACTGCAAGCGCGCCGCCGCGCCGCGCACCGGCGCCAGGTCGGGCGTGATGGTGGGCAGGCTGCTGCAACCGGCCAGGCCGGCAAAAGCAAGCGCCGCCACCGTGCCTTGCCAGCGCGTGGCACTCATCAAGGCACCGGGCCCGCGCGGCCAGGCCGGCCACAACGGGCGCACGCGGTGCATCGGCAGTGCCTGCTGCGGGCTCAGCGCGGCGCCACGGCGGTGGGTGGCGCGGTCAGGCACTGCGACACGGTCAAATCTTGCCCATCAACAGCAGCACGATCAGGATCACCACCACCAGGCCCAGGCCGCCACTCGGGCCATAGCCCCAGCCGCTGCTGTGCGGCCAAGCCGGAAAAACGCCGATCAGGATCAGGATCAGGACGATCAACAGAATGGTGCCCAAGCTCATGGTGTGCTCCTGGTTGTGGGGGGGTCAGGCGGGCAGGCTGTGCTGCCTCTCAGTTGCTGGGGGCTGACGCCGCCGGTGGCACCACGATCACCGTGGTGCCGTCGCCGGCCGCGCCTTTGGCGCCGTCGGCACCCGAGTTGCCGGTGGCACCGGTGGCGCCACTGGGGCCGGCCGGGCCCGGCACGGCGGTGGTGGTGGCCGGCACGTTGACGACGGTGGGCTTGTCGCAGGCCGCCAGGCTGAGTGCTGCCAGCGCGGCGGTGAGGTAGAAAACGGTTTTCATGCGATGTCCTTCGGGGTTGGCAATTCGGGCCGCTGGGGTGGCGGGCGGGGTTCAACACGGCGTCTCGGACCTGTCAAACCGGCCATCAGGTTATGGCCGGGGCGTGCACCGAACCGTGCGGTGGCGAACACTGCGGCGGGTTTATTCGGTGCGTTGCGGCGCTGCCCGACAGCCCCGCAACAGCGCCGCCACGCCTGCCGCGCTCAAGACGCCGTTCTGGCCCGGCCGCTGGCCGCCGGGCGTTTTGCCGGGCGCCGGGTTGCTGCCCCGGCTTCGCGCGCCGCGTGGCGGTCTGTCAAACTCTGGCAGCCGGCGCCGCCGCGTTTGGCCGCATCGGCGTCGCCCGGGTCAATCAACGGGATCAGCGCGGCCAGCGGGTTGATCAGCGCCAGCAGCGCCGCCGCCGCCAGCTTGGGCGCCAGCCGACCGGGCTCAAGTGACAGCACGGGCGCACCGAATGTGCCGCGCACGCGCAACGGCATGCGCAGCGCCAGCGGGCTGAAATCCTTCGGGCTGACGACCAGCCGCAAATCCAGCGCCTCGGTGGCCAGCGACAGCGAGCCCTCGACCCAAAGCGCCGAGTCGGGGGTGTCGATCACCAGCACCCGGGGCCGGAACACGCCGCGCTCGACCACCAGATCACCCACCGCGCACGACACCGGCAGCGCGTCGTCGCCCACCAGCAGCACGCCCAGGCCCTGCGCCACGTCCAGCCCGGCAGCCTCCACCGCCAGATGCGACACCGTGCCGTCGCGCAGCTCGGTGTGCAGGCTGCCTTGCAGGCTGGCCAGAATCTCGGCGGTCGACCGGCCCTGCCCGGCCAGCGTGGTACGGCCGTTCAGCCGGCCCGAGACATACGGCGGCGTGCCGGCGGCGCGGTTTTGCTGGATCCACTGCTCCAGCCGCACGCCGTCCCAGCGCAGTTTGGCGGTCCACAATGCCAGCTTGCCGCGGCCGTCCAGCGCCAGATCGCCCTGCAGCCGGCCCTGCGCGGTGCGGGCGTCCAGGTCATGCAGGGTCAGCACGCCGCCGGCCAGTTGCAGCCGGGTGCGCAGCGGGCGCAAAGGCTGCAGGCGCGTGGTGTTGAGATCGACCTCGGCGATGTCGATCAGCACATTGGCGTCCATCGCCCGCAGCGCGGCCAGGTCGAACGGCCGGTCGGGCAAGACCTTGCCCGGCGCATGGGCGCGGCTGGCGTGCGCGGCGCTTTGCGGGGTGGCTGGCGGGGTGGCTGGCTTGCCGCTGGCCTGGGCGGCCGGGCTGGTGAATGGCTTGGTGAACGGTTTGGTGGCCGGTTTGGTGGGCGGCTGGGCGGAGGACGGCGCGCCCGGCGCCGCCACCGCCACCGCCGCCGGCGCCACCGCCACCGCCGTGGCCACCACGGCGGCTGCCGCCGGGCCCGCCACCGCCGCTGTCACCGCTGCCGCCGCCAGCGGGCCGACCAAGGTCGGCGCTGCCACCGGCGGGCCGGCGCCCACCACCGGCCCCAGGTCGGCCAGCGCCAGCCGGCGCCCGCCCAGCCGGCCCGACAACATCGGCACCGCCAGCCCGGTCTGGTACAGAAACGCGCCGTTCAACTGGCTGGCGCCGATGCTGGCGGCGTCCAGCAGCAGCCGCCAGTCAGTGCCCTGGCGCAGCAGCGTGCCCTCGGCCCGGAAGGGCGCGGTGGTGGGCAGGGTGACGCCCACCGGATCGCCCACCGCCGCCAGCGACGGCCCGCGCAGCGTGAAGCGCCCGCTCAGGCCTTGCAGGTGCAGCACGTCGGCCACCTGGCCGTCGAAGCGCATGCCGGCCCGGCCGACGGTGGCCTGCAGGGTCACCGGCAGCGCCGGGCTGGCGGCCGCGCCGTCGGTCGGCAGCGCCGCCCCACCCGCAGCGCCACTCGCCGCGCCGCCCGCCACACCCACCGACACGCCACCCGCCGAACCCGCCGAACCCGCCGGCGCGCCCGACAAGCGGCCGGCCGCCGCCAGTGACACCTTCAGCGGCAACTGCCGGTAGGTGCCGGTGGCGTCAAGCTGCAATGCGCTGCCGCCCAGCGGCGCCGGGCGGTCCAGCAGCGACCAGCTTGCATCGGCCAGCAGCGCCAGCGGCTGGTCGGCCAATTGCAGGTGGCCGCGCGTGACTTGCAGCAGGCCAAAGCTCGGCAGCGGCGGCGGCGCGGGCGTGGCGGTGGGCGCGGGCGGCGGGCCAAACTGCCAGGACGCCCGGCCGTCGGCCAGCCGCTCCAGCCGGGCGTCCAGCCAACGGGCGGTCAGCCGCTCGATGCGCAGCGGCTGGCCGCGCCAGGCGCGCCACAAGTCGACGTAGCGCAGCGCCAGCGCCAGGTCCAGCGCGCGCAGCGTGTGGCTGGCCGGGCTCCAGGCGGGTGCGGCCACTTCGAGTTGCGGCACCCACAGGCGCAGGCCACCGATGAAGCGCATGCGCACATCGGTGGGCGCGGCGGCGAGGGCGGTCCCGGACGCGGCGCTGGCTGGGGCCGCCGCTGCCGACCCGGTGGTCGAGGCCGACGCCGTTGCCGCTGCCGACCCAGCTGCCGTTGCCGTTGCCGTTGCCGTTGCCGAAGCCTCGTCCGGTAGCGCCGCCGATGCATCGAGCAGGCGCACCGGCCGGCCCAGCGCCGCCGACAGCCGGTTTTGCAGCGGCCCGGCCAGCACCGGCCAGCCCAGCCACTCGCCCACGGCCAGCGCGCCCACGGCCGCCACCAGTAGGCCCAGCAGCACGGCTTTGACGCGCCCGCGCCGGCCCGGGTGGGTGGGGGTGGCGGCGCTGGGCGCAGGCGACGGGGTCATCCGCACCATCCGGCGGCAGCGGCGACGGGCCCGAGGCGGCGGGTCATGCCATCAACTCGACATACGACTGGCGGTCGCGAGCGTAGCAACTGCAGGCGGCGGCCTCCAGCCCGGCGCGGTTGAGCACGGTCAGCTCACCGCGGTGGTACTCGATCACGCCACTGCGTTGCAAGGCCCCGGCGGCGGCCGTCACGCCGACCCGGCGCACGCCCAGCATATTGGCCAGAAACTCTTGCGTGACATGAACCCGCTGGCTGCCCGACCGGTCCTGGCTCATCAGCAGGCGGCGTGCCAGGCGCGGGCCGATGAGGTGAAAGCGCTGGCAGGCAGCGCTGGTGGCCAGCTCGGCCATGCGCACAAAAACATAGCGGTTCAGCACCCCGCGCAGCGCACTGCTGCGTGCCACCTCGCGCTGCAACGACGCCGCCGGGATGCGCCAGGCGGCACCCGGGCCCTGCACCATCGCGCGCAGCGGCACACTGGCCACGCCCAGCGCCAGCGGCAGGCCCAGCATGCCCTCGCGGCCCACCATGCCCACCTCCAGGCCCGGGTGGGCATCGGCCAGCAAGGCCATCGAGACCACCCCGCTGAGCGGAAAAAAGGCATGCTCGCTGGCCAGGCCCGGCGCGCACAGCAAGCCTGACAGCGCCAGCGGCACGCAGTCGCACTGCGCCAGCAGCCGCTCGCGGTCTGCCACCGGCAAGCGCTCGACCAACTGGTTTTGCGCGGCAGGCGGGGCGCTGCAAGGTGCGGCGGGGTTTGCGGCGGGGGGTGCGCCGGGCTGAGCGGTGGGTTGTGCGATGGACGGCAGCGTCGGGTTGGCGGCCTCGGTGGGCGCAGGCCCGGCCGCGCCAGCCTTGACCAGTGGGGGATCCATCCTCACAGCATGCCCAGGCCCGGCCCGCTTGACTGTTGCCCAGCGCACAAAGCAGGTGGGTCGGCCAGCGCGTCAATCGGCCGCCCGGCCCGGCAGCAGCCGGTCGTACTCGCGCTTGACCACGGCATAACACTCGCAGGTGCGCTGCTCCAGCGCCGGCCGGTCGAGCACCGAGATACGGCCCCGGGCATAGCGGATCAGCCCGGCCTGCTGCAGGCTGTGCGCGGCCGCCGTCACGCCCTCACGGCGCACGCCCAGCATGTTGGCGATCAGCTCTTGCGTCATCTGCAGCTCGGTGCCGGGCAGCCGGTCCAGGCTGAGCAGCAGCCAGCGGCACAGTTGCTGGTCGAGTGTGTGGTGGCGGTTGCACACCGCTGTCTGTGCCATCTGGGTGATCAGCGCCTGGGTGTAGCGCAGCATCAGGTGCATCACCGGGCCGGCCCGGTTGAACTCGTCTTTCATCGCCTGCGCCGGCAGCCGCAAGCCCTGGCCGGCACTTTGCACCACCGCCCGGCTGGGCGTCGAGCCCCCGCCCATGAACAGCGAGATGCCGACCAGACCCTCGTTGCCGACGATGGCAATCTCGGCCGAGGCGCCGTTTTCCATCACATACAACAACGACACGATGGCCGTGGTGGGGAAGTACACATGCTCCAGCGTGCACCCTGACTCGTACAGCACCTGGCCCAGCGGCATCTCGGTGGCTTGCAAAAGCGGCGCCCAGCGCGCCAGTTCCGTCGGCGGCAGGCTGGCCAACAGGTGGTTGCAGGGGGTGTCGGGCAGCGGCATCAAAAGCATGTGGCTTGACCGGATTCAAACGCGCCGGCCGCGCTGAGCCAACGGCCCGAGAAAGAAGGCAAAAGCGATGGCCGGCACTATAGACATGGATGCCCCAAAAATCGTGTTCGCTAGCGTACAGACAGGAGGTCGGCGCCAGCGCACCGTGTGCAGCGGAATGGCGTGGCAAATCGGCGTGGCAGATCGGCCCGCTGGCGCTGCTTGAAGAGGCCCGGATGGAGTTCAAGGATTACTACCAGACGCTCGGCCTGGCTCGCACCGCCAGCGCTGACGAGATCAAGCGCGCCTACCGCAAACTGGCGCGCAAATACCACCCCGATGTGAGCAAAGAGCCCGACGCCGAGGCCCGCTTCAAAGAGGTGGCCGAGGCGCATGAGGCCTTGCACGACGCCGAGCGACGCGCGGCCTACGATGTGATCGAGACCCGCTACCGGCAAGGCTATGGTCATGAAGGCAGGCCGGCCGGTGACGCCGGCTTCAACCCGCCGCCGGGCTGGGCCAGCGGCTTCGAGTTCAGCGGCGCCGACGGTGCCGGCGATCACGCTGATTTCAGCGCCGAGCACAGCGCCTTTTTCGAGCAATTGTTCGGCCGCCACGGCGCGGCCGCGCAGCGCCGTCCCGGCAGCGCCCCGCGCGCCCGGGCGGGCACCGACCACCACGCCAAGATCAGCCTGACGCTGACCGATGCCTACCAGGGCGGCGAGCGCACGCTGACCCTGCGCATGCCGCAGGCCGGCGCCGACGGCACGCTGGCGCTGGTCGAGCGGGTGTTGCGGGTCAACATCCCCAAAGGCGTGCGCGACGGCCAGCAGTTGCGCCTGGCTGGCCAGGGTGGGCCGGGCAGCGGGGCGGCGCCGGCGGGCGATCTGTACCTCGAAATCGAGTTGCTGGCCCACCCCTGGTATCGGCTGGACGGCCGCGATGTCTACCTCGATCTGCCGGTCGCACCCTGGGAGGCGGCGCTGGGCGCCAGCGTGACGGTGCCGCTGCCCGATGGCCGAATCGAGCTGACGGTGCCGCCCGGCTCCACGCCCGGCCGCAAGCTGCGGCTGAAGGGCAAGGGCCTGCCGAGCCAGCCGCCCGGTGATTTTTATGTGCTGCTGGTGGTCGCCTTGCCGCCCGCCGACAGTGCCGCGGCACAGCAGGCTTACCGCACGCTGGCTGCCAGTTTTGCCGATTTCAACCCGCGCAGCGCCCTGGAGGGGGCCGCACCATGAAACCCAACCCCTCGCCGCCAAGCCCCGCCGTGCCGGTGGACGAGCACTTCAGCGTCACGCTGGTCGAGTTGAGCCGCGCCTGTGGGGTGGACAGCCTGACCCTGCTGGCGCTGGTGCACGAAGGCGTGCTCATCCCGCTGCAGCCCGACGCCGAGCCCTGGCGCTTTGGCGGCGCCAGCCTGCCGCGCGCGCGCCGGGCATTGCGCCTGACGCAGGGCCTGGAGCTGAGCCCGCACGGTGTGGCCCTGGTGCTGGAGCTGCTGGACCGCATCGACGCGCTGGAAGCCCGGCTGGCGCGCCTGGGCCCGCCCTGACGGCTTGCCGGGCTGGGCCCGCCCGCTTGGCCGGCGCGGTGCGGTGCAGGCTGGATCCCTGCCCACCCGCTGGCGACCGCGCGGCGTGCTCTCCGACAGACTTGGCGCGCCCCGGCACCTACCCTGAGCGGCCAGCGACAGCGGGTTTCTGCGGGGCCCCAAACCGGCGCCGCCAGCGCGCTGCAAATCCCCCGGACGGCTGAGTCGGCCGGTTCCACCATCCCCGTGCAACACGGCGTGCTGCACCAGCGGAGTTCTTGATGAGCACTTTCACCCGGTCCACCCCCAACTGGAGCACGGCCTCATTCGGCCATGCCGCCGACACCTCCCCGTTGGAGCTGTCGGCGCTCGGTGACCACCTCGACCGCTGCCAGGGCCAGCGCGGCCGCTGGTTTGCGTTGCATTGCCTGGCCGAGGCCACGCACGGCGCCATCGCGGCCCGGTTTGTCACCACGCTGGCGGTCATCGCGGTGGTGTTTGTAGTCATCGGTGCAGTGATCGGCCTGGCGGCCTGAGGCCATGGCGCAAGACCCTTTGCAGCGCCTGATCCCGCAGGCGCCACGGGCCTTGTGCGAGATTCTCGACGGCGCCCGCGGGCCGGCCGAGGCACCGATCCGGTCTGAGGTCTTCGGCCCGCAGCGTTTTGCCCAGCACGGCCGCAGCCTGGGCGAGGCGCACCAGGCCAGCCGGCTGGCGTCGCGGGCGCAAACCTTTGCGCCCCGGCTGCAAAGCAATATCCGGGTGCTGCGCGAAGCCCACGCCTACATCGGCCAGCAGGCGGCCACGGGTTACGACATCAGCCCGGCGGCCGAGTGGCTGCTGGACAACTTCCACCTCATCGAAGCCCAGCTCGAAGCGGTGCGTGCCGGCCTGCCGCGCAATTTCTTCCGCGAGTTGCCGGTGTTGATGGACAAGCCGCTGGCCGGCCTGCCGCGCATCTACGGCGTGGCCTGGGCCTTTGTGGCGCACACCGACGGCGCGTTTGATGAAGACCTGCTGGTGCAGTTTTTGAGCGCCTACCAGGAAACACGCGCCCTGAACCTGGGCGAGATGTGGGCCCTGCCCACCACCTTGCGGGTGGTGCTGATTGAAAACCTGCGGCGGCTGGCCGAGCGGGTGGCGGCGCACAAGGCCGCCCGCCAGGCCGCCAACCTGTGCTGCGACCAGATCGCGCATTGCGATCTGCCGGCACTGGCCGGCTTGCTGGCCGCGCTGCAACTGCGCGGCGTGGGCCGGATGTTTCTGGGCCAGATGGCGCTGCGCCTGCGCGACCGGGGGCGCGACGCCGAAGGCGGCTCGGTGGCGTCCGACGCGCAACTGGCCTGGCTGCACGAGGCCCTGCCCGACAGCGCCGCGCTGCTGGCCCAGCAAAGCGCTGACCAGGCGGCCGACAACCTGAGCGTGAGCAATGCCGTGACGTCGCTGCGCGCCATCGGCGATGCCGACTGGCCCGACATCGTGGCCCGCAGCAGCACGTTGATGCGCATGATGCTCACCTCGCCGGTGTTCGAGGCCGAGCAAGCCGTCACCCGCGACCAGACCCTGCACGCCATCGAGCACCTGGCCCGCCGCACCGGCCGCAGCGAGGTGGCGGTGGCGCAGACGCTGCTGGATTTGATGGCAGCGGCGGCCAGCCCATCGGCGACGGGTGGGGAAGCCAACGCCGGGCCGCCCCAAGTTGGCTTGCTCCCCTCGGGGGGCGGGCACCGCGAAGCGGTGGCCTTGGGGCCGTCATCCGACCCAGCCCGCAGCGTGGCCGACCACTGGCTGCATGGCGCCGGCCGGCCGGTGCTGGCCTACCAGCTCGGCCTGCAAGAGCAGCCGGCCGTGCGCTGGCGCGCGCTGGGCCGGCGCGTGGCGCTGCCGGCCTACCTGGGCTCGCTATTGCTGGGCACGGTGGGCGTGGTGGCCTGGCTGCTGCTGCACCAGGCCGCCGTGCCGGCGGGCCACGGCTGGCCGCTGGCCGGTGCGTTGCTGGGCGCTGCGCTGATGCTGTGGCCGGCGTCCGAAGCGGTGGTGGCGGTGATCAACCGGCTGGTCAGTGAGTCGGCCCGGCCCGACCACCTGCCCCGGCTGGCGCTGACCGACGGCATCCCGCCCGAGCACCGGGTGCTGGTGGTCATCCCGACGATGTTGACCGACGACGCATCGACCAGCGCCGTGCTGCGGCGGCTGCTGCTGCACTACCTGGCCAACCCCGAGCCGCAGGCGCAATTTGCGCTGCTCACCGACTGGGCCGATGCCGACGCCGCCAGCGCGCCGGCCGACGCGCCGTTGCTGGCGCAGGCGCGGGCCTTGATCGACCAGCTCAATGCCGAGCACGGCCTGGCGGCGAGCACCGCAAACGCCGCAAGCGCCGCAGCCTCCGCAGCCTCCGCAAACGCCGCAAGCGCCGCAAGCGCCGCAAATGCCGCGACCGAACAAGCCAGCGCACCGCGCTTCATCCTGCTGCACCGGCCCCGGGTGTTCAGTGCCACCGAGCAACGCTGGATCGGCTGGGAGCGCAAGCGCGGCAAGCTCGAGCAACTGGTGGCGGCACTGGCCCAGCCCGCCGGGCCGGCAGACCCGGCCGCCGCGCCGGCGTTTCTTGATCTGGGCCTCACCTCGCAAATCCAGGCCGGCGTGCGCTACATCGTCACGCTCGACAGCGACACCGAGCTGCCGCCCGGCCGGCTGCGTGAGCTGGTGGGCGTGGCCGCGCATCCGCACAACCAGCCCCGGCTGGACGCCAGCGGCAGCCGGGTGGTGGCGGGCTACGGCATCCTGCAACCCCGGGTGGTGACGCCGTTGCCGGCGCAAGCCCAGTTCACCGCCTACCACTGGCTGTTTGCCGGGCGCTGCGGCATTGATCCGTACAGCGCGGCCAGCTCCGAGGTCTACCAGGATTTGTTCGGCGAGGGCACTTTCACCGGCAAGGGCCTGCTCAATGTGCAGGCGATGCAGGCGGTGCTGGCCGGCCGCCTGCCCGAGGGCCGGGTGCTGAGCCATGACTTGCTGGAGGGCTCGATGGCACGCTGCGCCACGGTCACCGACATCACGGTGATCGAAGAAGCGCCGTTCCACGCCGACGTGGCCGCCGCCCGGCTGCACCGCTGGACCCGGGGCGACTGGCAGTTGCTGCCGTTTCTGGCGCAACCCGGGCGCTGGGGCCTGCGCGCCATCAACCGCTGGAAGATGTTTGACAACCTGCGCCGGTCGCTGGTGGCGCCGATGTCGCTGGCCCTGCTGGCGCTGTCGCTGGCCGGCGTGGGCATCGCGCCGCTGGCCGCGCTGGCGTTGGTGGTGGCGGCGTTCTCAGCCGGCCCGCTGATGGGTGCGGTGGCCGGGCTGTCACCGAGTCGCGATGACCTGGCAAAACGCCATTTTTATGCCCAGTCGCTGGCCGATCTGGCGCGTGCGGTGGGCGGCGGCCTGTGGTTGTTGCAGCAACTGCTGGCCCAGGCCGGCATGGCCGGCGACGCCATTGCCCGCACCGCCTGGCGGCTGGCCGTCAGCCAACGCCACCTGCTGCAATGGACCACCGCCGCCGCCGCCCAGGCCCAGGCCCGGCATGGCCTGGGGCCGCTGCTGTTGGCGCACCAGCGCACGCCGCTGGCCGCGCTGGCGCTGCTGGCCTTGCTGTTGGCGGCCGGCACGCCGCACCCGCTGCTGACCAGCGGGCTGTGCCTGCTGTGGGCCACGGCGCCGGTCGGCACCTGGTGGGTCAGCCGGCGCCAGCCCCGGCGCAACGACGCCCGCCTGCGGCCGGCCGAGCGCGCCCAGTTGGCCGACATCGCCCGCGACACCTGGCGCTTTTTTGAGCGCTGCGTCGGTCCCGACGACCAACACCTGCCGCCGGACAACCTGCAAACCCTGCCGCAAGAGATGCTGGCGCACCGCACATCGCCCACCAACATCGGCCTGTACCTGCTGAGCGCGGCCTGCGCCCGCGAGTTTGGCTGGATCGGCACCGAAGAGCTGCTCACCCGGCTGGAGGCCACCGGCGCCACGCTGGACGGTTTGCAGCGCCATCGCGGCCATTTCCTGAACTGGTACGACACCCAGACCGGTGCGCCGCTGCTGCCGATGTATGTGTCCACAGTGGACAGCGGCAACCTGTGCGGCCATCTGCTGGCCACCGCCCAGGCCTGCCGCGAACTGGCCGACGCGCCGCACGACGGGGCAGCGGCGCAGCGCGCGATCAGCGCCTCGCGCCAGCGGCTGGCCCCGCTGCTGGCGCTGGCCAGCCGGCGCCAGCCGGCGCGCCGCGACGAGTTGCGCTGCTGCCTGGCCGACCACCGCGCCACGCTGCGCTCGGCGGCGCTGGATGCACGGGCCAGCGCAGCGGGCGCGGCTGCGGGCGCCGATGGCGGTGGCGCGGCGCCGGCCGGCGCCCGGGACGCCTCCCAGCGCCTGCTGGCACTGGCCAGGCGCTTCGAGGCCATGGCCGATGCGGCCGACTTCCGCTTTCTGTACCACCGCAAGCGCCACCTGTTCCACATCGGCTGGCGGGTGGCCGAGCAGCAGTTGGACGCCGGCTTTTACGACCTGCTGGCGTCTGAATCGCGCCTGACCAGCCTGCTGGCGATCGCCAAGGGCGATGTCTCGGTGCGGCACTGGGCCTCACTCGGCCGGCCGTTTTTTGCAGTCGGCAAACTCGCCGGTCTGCGCTCCTGGTCAGGCTCGATGTTTGAGTACTTGATGCCGGGGTTGATCCTGGACGAGCCGCCGGGCAGTGTGCTGCGCGAGGCCTGCCAGGCCGCGCTGTGCGAACAGATGCTGTTTGCCGAGTTGCACAAAGTGCCGTGGGGCATTTCAGAATCGGCCTACGCCGGTCGCGACCACACGCTGGCCTACCAGTACGCCCCGCAGGGCGTGCCCAGGCTGGCGCTGCGCCGCACCCCGCCCGATGAGCTGGTGATCGCGCCCTACGCCACGGTGCTGGCAGCGCAGATGGCGCCGCGCCGGGCCAGCCGCAACCTGGCCACGCTGCAGGGGCTGGCCGCGCGCGGCCGCTACGGCTTGATCGAGGCGCTGGATTACACGGCGGCGCGGCAGAACGGCGATGAACCCTTCACGCCGGTCTGCACCTTCATGTCGCACCACCAGGGCATGAGCCTGGTGGCTTTGGCCAACCTGTTGCTGGGCGGGCCGGCGCAGCGCTGGGGCATGGCCAATCCGCAGATCGCTGCGGTGGCATCGCTGCTGCATGAGCGCACGCCGCGCGAGGTGGCCTTGCTGTTTGAAACCGAGCCCGCCGCGCCGCTGCAATCGGCGCAGCGGCGCGGCCCGGGCCTGCTGCGCGAGGTGCTGCCCGGCGCCAGCGCCGTGGAGCCCACCCACCTGCTGGGCAATGGCCGCTACAGCGTGTCGCTGCGCGCCAACGGCGCCGGCTGGAGCCGCTGGGGCGCCACCGGCATCACGCGTTGGCGCGACGACGCGCTGCGCGACGCGATGGGCAGCTTTTTTTACCTGCGCTGGGACCGCCAGCCGCAGGCCGTGTCGATCACCCAGCACCCGGCGCCCGACCCGGCGGCGCAGTACCAAAGCCTGTTCCACGCCGACCGGGTGTGCTTCGATGCGGTCTGGCCCGAGGTGCAGGCCCACACCACGGTCTGGGTCAGCCCGGAGGACGACATTGAGTTCCGACGGGTGGAGTTGCACAACCTGGGCCAGCGCACGCTGGACATCGAGCTGCACTCGGTATTTGAGGTCACGCTGAGCGACCCGCGTGCCGATGAGGCCCACCCGGCCTTCATGAACCTGTTTGTCAGCGCCGAGTGGCTGGCCGCTCAGCAGGCGCTGGTGTTTGAGCGCCGGCCCCGGCTGCCCACCGAGCCGGCGCTGCACGCGGCCCATTTTTTGGCCGAGTCCGATGGCCAGGTGGTGGGTTTGCGCATCCAGACCGACCGCCAGCGCTGGCTGGGCCGCAACCACGCCGCCAGCCAGCCGCTGGCCTCCTTCGAAGCGCCGCCCGCCGAGGCGCTGGACGGCAGCGCCACACCCGACGGCCGCGTGGCGTTGTGCACCGGGCTCGACCCGGTGTGCGGCCTGGCGCTGCGGCTGCGCATCGCCGCCGGTGGCAAGGCCCAGCTCACCTTTGCCACCGCAGCCAGCGACAACGCCACCACCTTGCAGGCAGTGATCGACAAATACCGCCAGTCCAGCCACGTCCAGCGGGCGTCGCTGATGTCGGCCACACTGACCGGCATCCGGCTGCGTGCGCTGGCGCTGAGCGCCGAGAACTTTGCCGCCAGCCAGACACTGACTACCGCGCTGGTGCTCAGCCTGACGCGCCCGCTGCAGGGCGGGCCGGCGCCCGACGACGCGGCCGCCAGCCTGTGCGACCGGCGCACGCTGTGGCGCTTCGGTATCTCGGGCGACCGGCCGATTTTGCTGGTCAGCGCCAGCACGTCGCGCTGCCTGGGCCTGCTGCGCTCACTGGCCCAGGCCCTGCGGCTGTGGTCGTGGGGCGGCATTGGCTGTGACCTGGTGGTGGTCAATGCCGAGCCGGCGTCCTACCTGATGGCGCTGCAGCGCGACGTGGCCGACCTGCGCGACCGGCACAACGACAGCAGCGCTGCCGAGCTGGGCCAGAACCGCGCCGCCGCCACGGGCCTGCACCTGCTGCGCGCCGATGAGCTGTCGGCCGCCGAGCTGGCCACGCTGCAGGCGCTGGCCCGCGTGCGCATCGACGCTGACGGCCGGCCGCTGCTGCACCATGTGCAGGCCTGGGCCACCCGCCATGAGCAGGCGCTGGACGAGCGCCGGCACACGTCGGCCACCGCGCTGGACGCCAGCGCCGGTGCGTCGCCCGGCGCCACCGCGCCGGTGGGGGTGTTTGCCCAGCCGTCGGCTGAGTTCCAGCTCGACGTCAGCCCGCGCCAGCGGCCGCTGCGGCCGTGGATCAATGTGCTGGCCAACCCGGGCTTTGGCGCCCAGTTGTCCGAGTCGGGGGGTGGCAACTCGTGGGCCGTCAACAGCCGGTTGAACCAGCTCACCGCCTGGTCCAACGACCCGGTGGCCGACCCGCCGTCTGAATGGTTTTTGCTGCAAGACCCGCGCACCTTGCAGGTCTGGAGCGTCACGCCGTCGGCCTGGGGCGACCCGTTGGGGGCCTACCAGGTGGCGCACGGCCAGGGCACCAGCCGCATCAGCCACCGCCGGGGCGATCTGGAGGTGAGCGTGCTGTGGTGTGTGGACACCGCCAGCGCCGTCAAGCAGGTGCGGCTGCGGCTGCGCAACCACGGCAGCCGCAGCCAGCCGCTGCGGCTGGTGGGCATGGCCGAGTGGCTGATGGGGGCGCAGCGCTCAGACCGCAACACGGTGCACACCAGCGTGCACCGCCAGCGGCTGCCCGATATCGGCAACCCGGACAGCGCCGCCGCCAGCGGGCAAAAACTCACCGTGCTGCTGGCCACCCAGCGCGACAGCTCGGCCGGCTTTGGCGACGGCACGGCGTTTTTGGCCATCGCCGGCCCCCCCGAGGACGCCGAAGACTGGACTTGCGACCGGCGCGAATGCTTTGATGCCCGCGGCTTTCCGGTGCTGCCCGACCATTTTGGCCAGCGCAGCGGCGCCGGGCTCGACCCCTGCGCGGCCTTGTCGCTGCGCGTCGTGGTGCCGGCTGGCGGCCGGGTGGACCGGGTGTTTTTGCTCGGCCACGGCGCCAGCCCGGCCGCTGCCCGGCAGTTGGCGGCGCTGGCCGCCGCCAAAGCGCCGGCGCAACGCCTGGCCGAGGTGAACCGGCAATGGGACCAGTTGCTGGGGGCGACCAGCGTCAAGACGCCCGACCCGCTGTTCGATGCGATGGTCAACCGCTGGCTGATCTACCAGACGGTGTCGTGCCGGCTGTGGGCCAAGGCCGGCTTCTACCAGGCCGGCGGCGCCACGGGATTCCGCGACCAGTTGCAGGACGCGATGGCGCTGGCCTGGGCCGCCCCGGCGATGCTGCGCGAGCAGATCGTGGTCTGCGCTTCGCGCCAGTTTGCCGAGGGCGATGTGCAGCACTGGTGGCATGCGCCGCAGGGCAATGGCGTGCGCACGCATTTCTCCGACGATCTGCTGTGGCTGGCCCACGCCTGTGTGCACTACACCCGCGCCACCGGCGACCTCGCGCTGCTCGACCAGCGCGTGCCATTCATCGACGGTGCGGCCATCCCCGCTGGCGCCGAGGACGTCTACGACACACCGCAGGTCAGCGCCGAGTTGGCCACCGTCTACGAGCATGCCGCCCGCGCGATCGACCGCAGCCTGCGGGTGGGCGCGCACGGCCTGCCGCTGATGGGCAGCGGCGACTGGAACGACGGCATGAACCGGGTGGGCTCTGACGGCAAAGGCGAATCGGTCTGGCTGGGCTGGTTTTTGTGCCAGTTGGTGGCTGACTTTGCGCCCGTCGCCCGCCAGCGCGGTGAGCTGCCACGGGCCCGGCAGTGGGAGCAGGCGGCGCTGGGCTGGCGCGCTGCGCTGGTCGGCCCGGCCTGGGACGGCCAGTGGTTCAAGCGGGCGTTTTTTGATGACGGCCACGCGCTGGGCTCGCACCTGAACCCCGAGGCCCGCATTGATTTGATCGCCCAGACCTGGGCCGTGCTGTCCAAAGCCGCCCCGCCGGCGCTGCAGCGCATCGCGATGGCATCGGTCGAGGCCCATCTGATGGACACCGAGGCCGGGCTGATCCGCCTGCTTGACCCGCCGCTGCAGCATGCGCTGCCCAGCGCCGGCTACATCCAGGCCTACCCGCCGGGCGTGCGCGAGAACGGCGGCCAGTACTCGCATGCCGGCGTCTGGGCGCTGATGGCGCAGGCCCAGGGCCCGTCGCAAGCGCCGGCCGATGCAGCGGCCCAGCCCGGCGGCGCGCTGGCGGCGGGTGATCTGGCCTACCGCTCGTTTACCTGGTTGAGCCCGGCCCACCGCAGCCAGCACCCGGTGCGGGGCGCGGCCTACGGCATTGAGCCGTATGTGATGGCCGGCGATGTCTACAGCCAGCCGCCGTATGTGGGCCGGGGTGGCTGGAGCTGGTACACCGGGGCAGCGGCCTGGCTGCACCGGGCGGCCATCGAATCGATCTTTGGCCTGCAACTGGGCGCGCACAGCCTGCAGCTCAAACCCTGCTTGCCGTCGCACTGGCCGCGCGCCGAGCTGACCTTGCGCCGCGACGGCCGCACGATGCGCTTCACGCTGGCCCGCGCGCCCACGCTGGCCGTGCTGAGTGCCAGCCTGCCGGCCGGCGCCCGCCTGCTGTGGCCCGACGAGCCGCTGGCCTGGCCGGCCCTGCTGGGCGAGACGAATTTTGTGGTGCCGCTGCTCGATGCGCCGCTGCCGGTGGCGGCTGCGGTGGCCACCGCCGCGCAGCCGGGCTGACGCCCTCGACCCGCCGCTGGCGGCGCACCGGCGGGCTGCGGCGGCGTCCTACACAGTGACGCGCCGGGCACCGATGGTGCGGCGGCGCCGGCTTTTTTACATTGCTTCATCGGCTGCCGCTTCAACGGCGCTGTGCCGGCATCAAGACACTCCACCCCAGACCAGGACAACAACATGGCCGACCGACCCGCCTCCAGCCACGCTGGCAAATCGACGTCATCCGACAGCGGTCGCATGACGCTGGACAACGCCGCCATCGACGCCGCCCGGCGCAGCCTGGAGCAGGGCGCGGTGACCCCCAGCTACGGCCCGTGGCGCGAAGACATCATCAAGCTGCTGAATGACTCACTGGCCACCGAGTGGGTGTGCGTGCTGCGCTACAGGCGCCACCACTTCACCGCGCAGGGCATGGCATCGCCCAAGATTGCCGAAGAGTTTTTGGTACACGCCAATGAAGAACTGGGCCATGCCGACCGGCTTGCCCAGCGCATCGTGCAACTCGGCGGCGAGCCCGATTTCTCACCCGACTCGCTGAGCAAGCGCAGCCACGCCAGCTACGACGACTCGACCAGCCTGAAAGACATGATCCGCGCCAACCTGGTGGCCGAGCGCGTGGCCATCGAAACCTACAGCCAGATCATTTCGCTGATCGGTGACAAGGACAGCACCACCCGCCGCCTGCTCGAAGACATCCTGAGCGATGAGCAAGCGCATGCCGAAGAGCTGACCGACTGGCTGGCCGACTGACGGCCAATCGACTGCCGACACGGGCGGCCGGGCCCATCACACGCCGGCCAGTTCAAACTATTTTTCAACCTCTGGAGTTACACCATGAACATCCGCACCACACTCACCGCCGCCATGCTGGCCGCCGCCCTGCTCACCGCCACCGGCTGTGCCGTTACCCGTGGCCAGTCAACGGTGGGCGCTTATGTGGACGACGCCGCCATCACCACCGCCGTCAAGGGCCGCTTTGTTGACAACGCCGATGTGGATGCGTCCAGCATCAAGGTCGAGACGCTGAACGGCACGGTGATGCTGTCGGGCTTTGCCAAGAACATGAAAGAGAAGACCACCGCCGAGCAGATCACGATGAAGGTCGGTGGCGTGAAGAGCGTGAAGAACGAGATCGCCGTCCGGCCGTAACAGGCTGGCCGTCGCTCCGGGCCTTCGCTCCGGGCGTTTGCCCGGGGTGGCGGGCTCGATTTCAAGCCCTGCCGGCTTCTTGCTGGCAGGGCTTGTTGGCGTTTGGCGCGCGGCAAGGCCGAGCGCGATTGATGCCGATCAGTCGCACGCTTGCCCGGCGGGCTGGGCGAAGCTGCCACCGTCAGTGCGGCAACAGCCAGGCCGTGGCCAGGGCCGCCAGGCCCGAGGCGATCAGCCCGACGGCCCACACCGCATCGAGATTGAGCCAGGCACGGCGCAGCGCACGCAGGCCCAGGTAGCGGTAGACGACCCAGGCCAGGCCCAAGCCTGACGCGCCCATCGCGGCGCTGTGCAGCAGGCTGACCAGCACGGCGGTGGCCAGACCCGAGCGCATCAGCGCCATCACCGCGTCGTGGCCCAGCAGGCTGGCCGGTGGCGCGATAACCGCAGCCCCAGGCGCGGCCACCGGCACCGCGCACAGCCCCAGCAACACCGGCAACAGCATCAGCGCCGCACCGTGCGCGGTGGCCATCAAAAACGACCACAGCGCCAACTGGCTGGGCCGCACCCGCATCAACCAACGCGGGTGGCCGCGCCGCAGCAGCCGGAAAATACCGAACAGCACGATCAGCAGCCCGGCCGCCAGCCGGATTTCACGGCCCCACACCAACAACCAGGCCAGCAGCGTGAACGGCACCAGCACCAGCGCCATCGCCAGCAAATGGCCGGCGCCCAGCGGCAGCCAGGTGGCAAACACCGCCGTGCCGCGCTTCTCGGTCAGGCCATTGGCAACGGCCAGCGGCCAGCCCATTGCCGGGTTCAGCCCGTGGTAGACGCCGATCACCACCACGCTGGCCCATAGCCAGCCGTTGCCGGGGCTCAGCATGGCGGCTGATCGGCCCGGGCGGGCCAGGGTCGAACGCGGCTCAAGCCGACGGGTAGCAGAACGAGTCGGTCGAGCAGTCGCCGCCCTGCAGCCGGATCTGGTGGGCGCCGTAATCAGCGCCGAAATCAACCACAAACTTCGGGTCTAGCGTGAGGCCGCCGTCGGGCCCGACATGGCACATCACCTGCCGGCCGGGCACGCCGTCGGGGTAGAACTGCCGGTCCCAGGTGCTGTACAGCGAGTTGGTGAAGTACACCCGCTTGCCGTCGCGGCTGATCTCGGTCATTTGCGGGCCGCCACCAAAAGCCGAGCCGTTGGCATGCGGCGTGCGCCGCGCGATGCCGCCGACATGCACGCTGCCCGCCAACCGCGGGTGCATCGGGTCGGTCACGTCGTACTGGCGCAGTTCACCGGTGCCCCAGCAGGCGACGTACAGAAACCGGTCATCCATCGACAGATCGATGTCGGTGATCAACGGCGGCACCGCGCCAAAACCCTTCAGCAGCGGCGGCAGCAGGGCCACATCGGCCGGCTCGGGCGGGATGACGGCGGTTTTTTTGATGTGGAACTGGCCGCCCTCGCGGTACCAGGTCCAGATCGAGCCTTCGAGGTTGGTGGTATCGACCACCACGCCGAGAAAACCGTACTCACGGGTCGGGTCGTGCGCCGGGCGCACCTCGAGTGCCATCTGGTGGTTGGCGCCCAGGTCAATCGTCTGCAAATGGCGCCGGTCGCGCAGCGCCCAGAAGTGCAGGCTGTGGCCGTATTTGTTGGCCAGCAGGTCTTCGGCCACGATGCCGTTCTCAAACTGCGGCGGCAGGCCCCACTCACTCGACACCATGTAGTCGCGCGGCAGGTTCCACCAAAAATCGTAGTGCAGCTTTTGCGGGCCACGCTCGATCTCCCACTGGCCCAGGATCTCAAAGCTTTCGCAGTCCATCAAAAACACCCCCGGCGGGCCTTGCGTGCCGTCGGCACCGCCACCGCCCAGCGTGCTGATGTAAATGCCCTCGGGCCCGCAGTGCACGGTGTGCGGGCGCGAGTAGCCGGTCTTGCGCATCACCTCTTCGGGCTCGATCACCCGCGCGATGGTCGGCCGGGCCGGATCAGGCTGGGTGTCGATGATGTAGATGCGCGACGAGCGGATGCCCGGCATCACCAGGTAGCGCCGCTTCAAGAAGGTGTGGCCCGACATCGGCGACAGCGATGAGCTGCAGGCATTCCAGCCAAAGTGATGAAACTCGTCACCCCGGTACGGCATGTCCAGCCGGTGCAGCACGCTGCCGTAGGTGGCCGAGCCCGGATCGACATCCACCACCGCCAGCGCGTCGGGCCGCGACGCATCGGGCGACAGCAGCGCGGTGTAGGCGATGCGCTCGGGCTCGGCCTCCATCGCCAGGCGGGGCGACGGGTAGAAGGTGGGGTCGGTGCGCAGGGATTCGAACATGGCGGGCTCCGGGGTGGTCAATGAGGCTGGCCGGCCGGCACGCGGGGTGCGATGGCGACCGGGTGCCGACGGCGTGCGGCAGTGTGCGCCCGGCAGCGGTGGGCAAGAACCCCCTAATCCACGGCGCCAACAGGGTGCCGCATCTGGCGGCAGCACGTCTGGCAGCCGGGCGGGTGGCGCGGCCAGCGGCGGGGCGGTACGACCGCAGGGATACCATCGTGGGTACGCGGGCTGTGGCCACCGGGCTGCCAGCGGGCAGTGGCCCTCAATCGACCCCTCCATGAAATGCGCCGTCATCAGCGATCTGCATGCCAACCGCGAGGCGGTGGAATCGGTGCTGGACCATGCCCGCAGCCACGGCGCGCAGCGCTGGGTGCTGTTGGGGGATTTTGTTGGCTACGGCGCTGATCCGGCCTGGGTGGTTGACCAGGCGCGCGCCCTGGTGCAGGCCGGCGCGCTGGCGGTGATGGGCAACCACGACCAGGCGGTGGTGCGCGGTGCATCACCCGGCATGCGGCCTGATGCCCGCCAGGTGATTGAGTGGACGCGGGCGCAACTGGCCCCGGCGCAGCTCGATTTCCTGGCCAGCCTGCCCATGACGCAGCGCCACGGCAACCAGTTGTATGTGCATGCCAATGCCTGGGCGCCCGCCGGCTGGGACTACATCCAGGCCCGGGCCGACGCGGTGCGCAGCCTGCATGCCACCGACTGCCGCTACACCTTTTGCGGCCACATGCACGAGCCCAAGCTGTTTCACCTGTCCGCCGTGGGCAAGGCCGGTGATTTTGTGCCCACTGCCGGCGTGGCCATCCCGCTGCCGCCGCACCGCCAGTGGTTGGTGATCCCGGGTGCGGCCGGCCAGCCGCGTGACGGCAACCCGGCCGCCTGCTACGCCATGTTCGATGACGAGCGCCAGCAATTGACCTACCACCGCGTACCGTATGACCATGCCAGTGCCGGGGCCAAGATCCTGGCCGCCAATCTGCCGCAGCGCCTGGCCAGCCGGCTGGAAGAAGGGCATTGAGCGTGGACGCCAAGCTGTACAGCCCATCGCTGGGCTATGCCGGCCACGGCGCGCTGCCGGGCCCCAGCGCGCTGCTGGCGGGCCGGGTGATTGATGGCTTCCGGCTCGAAGAAAAGTTGTACAGCGGCGGCATGGCCCACCTGTGGCGCGTCAGCGAGGTCAACCACGCCGGCGATTCGCGGCTCGACCTGATCATGAAAGTGCCGCGCATCCAGGGCGGCGAAGACCCGGCGGCCATCGTCGGCTTCGAGGTCGAGATGATGATCATGCCGATGCTGTCGGGCCCTCACTGCCCGAAGTTCATCGCCAAGGGCGACTTCACCCGCCAGCCTTACATCGTGATGGAGCGCATCGACGGGCTGTCGCTGCGCGCCCGGCTGGCCGAGGCGCCGCTGGCGCTGGACGAGGTGATCGAGATCGGCTCTCGGGTGGCCACCGCGCTGCACGATCTGCACCGCCAGCACCTGGTGCATCTGGACGTCAAGCCCAGCAACATCCTGTTCCGGCCCGACGGCACGGCCGTGCTGGTGGACTTCGGCCTGTCGCGCCACGACCACCTGCCGGACCTGCTGGACGAAGAGTTCACGCTGCCGATGGGCACCGGGCCGTATATGTCGCCCGAGCAAGTGCAATTCATCCGCAACGATGCGCGCAGTGACCTGTTTGCGCTGGGCGTGATGCTCTACCACTTCAGCACTGGCGAGCGGCCGTTTGGCCAGCCAAACAGCGTGCGCGGCCTGCGCCGCCGGCTCTACGTTGAGCCGGTGCCACCGCGTGCGCTGCGCCGCGACTGCCCGCCCTGGCTGCAGGAGGTGATCCTCAAATGCCTGGAAGTCAAGCCTGAGCGGCGCTACCAAACCGCCGCCCAACTGGCGCTGGATTTGCAGAACCCGGGCCAGATCGTGCTGACCCGGCGCGCCGAGAAGCTGCAAAAAAGCAGCACCATCAAAACGGTCAAGCGCTGGTTTTTTGCGCTGGGTGCCGAGCCATCGCAGCCGCGCGACAAGCTGGCCGAGCGACTGGACCGCTGCCCCATCATCATGGCCGCCGTCGATTGCGACCACGCCAGCACTGCGCTGCTGCAGCAACTGCGCGAGACGGTGCGCCGGCTGCTGCTGACCGAGCCCGGCGCCCGGCTGGCCTGTGTCAGCGTGATGAAGCTGCACCGCATCGCGCCCGACGATTTGGTGGACGCCGAAGGCCGCAGCCGGCATGTGCAGCAACTGGTGGCGCTCAAACACTGGGCGCGGCCGATCAGCAAGGTACTCAGCCTGGACGAAGGCCGGCTTACCTTCCATGTGCTGGAGGCCAGCGACGTGGCCGCCGCGCTGATCGAGTTTGCCCAGCGCAACCAGGCCGACCACCTGGTGCTGGGCGCGCGCGGCGCGTCGCCGTTGCGCCGGCTGCTGGGCAGTGTGTCAGCGCAGGTGGTGGCGCAAGCCGGCTGCACGGTGACGGTGGTGCGGTCGGCCGGGGTGGCTGGGGTGGGCGGCTGACGGGCTGTGCCTTGCGCCGTCGCCGTCGACTGCGGCGGTGACCAACGGCGCCGAATTCGGCCTCGCCAGCCACGCCCACAGCCACGCCTGCAGCCGCGACATCGGCCGCGACATCGGCCGCATTGCCCGCGTCGGCGCCACCCTGCAAGCCGGCCGGGTGGGCAGCCCGGCCGTCGGCGCTGAACCGGCGCATCCCCAGGCCTGCGTAAGACGCTGCGTGACGCCATCCGACCGCAGCGCCACAAGCGGTCAACGTCACCTTGGGAGATCTGCGTGGACAGAATCATCAACTTGGGGCGTCGCCGGCCCGCTGCGGTCGCGCTCTGCTTCGGCCTGGCGCTGTGCGCCACCGGCCCGGCGCGTGCCACCGACAGCAAGGCTGGTGGCGACTGGTTTGACTCCGCCACCTGGACCGACGGCCTGCCGTCCGCCGGCACGTCGGCACGGATCCGGGGCCACTCGATCACGCTCGACCGCCCCTTCGCAGGGGCGGCCGGGCTGTTCATCGACGGCGCGCTCGACATCAAGGCGTCAAAGCCGCCATCGACCGATGTCGGGTCGCTGTCGGTCACGTTCCTGAACGTGGGCAACGAGGCGGCGGGGTCGCTGATGCTGTCGGGTGGCGCGATGCTGCGCAGCCAGGACGCCACGCTGGGCCGCTATCCGGGCGCGATGGGTTTCATCAGCATCGACGGCACGCCCAACCCCACCGGCGGCCGTGCCGGCTGGATCAACACCCGCGAACTGCAGGTGGGCGCCAGCGGCTTCGGCCGCAGCGACGGCACCGTCACGCTCGTCAACGGCGCCGAAGTCCAGTCATACAACACCTCGATCGCCAGCTCCAGCAGTGTCGGCACCATCAATGTCGACAACTCGCGCTGGACCACCGACAACCTGCTGAAGGTCGGCGCTGGCGGGCTGAAGGGCACGCTGACGATCGCCAACAAGGGCGTCGTCAACGACCTCACCGGCGTCATCGGCTACGGCGCGGGGTCGACCGGAACCTTGCAGTCTTCGTTCGGAACCGCCAGCGTCAACAACGGCACCTGGACCCACGCCGGCGACTTCTTCGTCGGCTGGTATGCGCGCGGCGAACTCGATGTCCGTGCGGGCAGCGTCGTCAGCAACCAGAACGGCACCCTCGGCTACGCGCCGGGTTCATCGGGCAGCGCCGTGTTCGACAACGCGATCTGGACCAACGCCAAGGGCTTGATCGTCGGCGGTGAAGGCGTCGGCGCGCTGTCGATCGTCAACCGCGCGCGCGTCAGCAGCGCCGTGGCCATCATCGGCCAGGACGGCCTGGGCCAGGGCAGCGTGACGGTGGACAACGCATCGTGGCAGAACAGCGGCGAGCTCGACGTCGGCTATCGCGCGCAGCCGCTGGGCGGCGGCGCCTTCGCCGGGCAGATGGTGCTGCGCAATGGCGGGCGGGTCGACAGCGCGTCCGGCTTCATCGGCCATTCAACCGGGTCGAGCGGATCGGCGCTGGTCGGCGGCATCGCCCCGGGCGGCGTCGCATCGACCTGGGCCGTCGCCGGCGACCTGTACGTGGGCAGTGCCGGCGTCGGCCGGCTGACGGTGGACGACGGCGGGCTCGTCACGAGTCGCGACACCTACGTCAGCTACCGCGCGGCGGGCCAGCTCTATTTGAACGGCACGGCAGGGCGGCGCGGCACGCTCGAAACCGCGCAGGTGTGGGGCGGAACCGGCGCCGGCTACAGCGGCGCACTCGTCCAGTTCGACGGCGGCGTGCTGCGGGCCAGCGCCGACCGGCCGCTGTTCCTGCGCAACATCGCCGGTGCCCAGGTCGGCGCCGGGGGTGCGTTCATCGACAGCAACGGCCACAGCATCGGCGCCACAACGTCGTTCTCGGGCAACGGCGGGCTGACCAAGCTCGGCGCCGGGACGCTCGACCTCGGCGGCAACAGCACCCTCGGCGGTCTCGTCACCGCTGGCGCCGGCAGGCTGCTGATCAACGGCACGATGACGGCCAACGTCGAAGTCGACAGCGCTGCGGTGCTTGGCGGCAATGGGCAGATCGTCGGCGCGGTGACGGTGCTGCCGGGCGGCACGATCGCGCCCGGCAACAGCCCCGGCACGCTGACGCTCGGCGCGCTGTCGCTGGCCCCCGGCGCCCGGTTGGCCATCGAGATCGGCCCTGTCAGCGACAAGCTTGTCGTCAACGGCAACCTGACCCTGGACGGCACGATCGACTTCATCGGCGACGCGGCAGCATTCAGCAGTGGCTTGTTGCCGGTGTTCATCAGCTATTCCGGGACGTTGCGCGACAACGGCATCGTCGTCGGCTCGGCGCCGGCGGGCCTGGACTTCAGCAAATGGAAACTGGACTTCAGCACCCCGGGCGTCATCAGCTTCGGCGTCACGCCGGTGCCGGAGCCGGCCAGCGCGTTGCTGCTGGCGCTGGGGCTGGCCGGGCTGCTGGCCAGGCGCGCGTGGCGCAAAAAGTCTGCGCGGGCCGGCAGCGGCAGTGGCGGTCGCACCTGACGGTCAAACGAGACCGCATCGGCAGGCCCATGTTCCGATAGCTTCGGCTTGGCGGACTGGGTCAGTGAAGTCGAGAAATCGGCACATCCGATTTCTCCGTTTCACGGGTCTAGCGGCCCAGCCCCGCGCCAGGCATGCCGGCCGCCAGGCCACCCCCCACCCCACCGGCCAGCCCCTGCTGCATCAGCCGGCCGACCACCAGCACCGCCTGGGTGCGTGAGACCACGCCGAGGGCGCGCAGCACCGCCGCCACGTGGTCTTTGATGGTGTCCACCGAGACATTCAGCTCACGCGCGATCAGCTTGTTGGGCAAGCCTTTGAGCAGCAGCAACAGCACGTCGGTCTGGCGCGGCGTGATGCCCAGCGTGGCCAGGCTGGCCCGCGTGCTGACCGCGCTGCCACCCACCAGGCCGTGGCCGTCCGGGCTGGCGGGCCCAGTGGCCAGCGCCGGTGGCGGCGCCGCAGACGCTGCCGGCATGGCCCGCTGCACCGCGCCGGCCGCGCTGGCCGTATTTGCCGTACTGGCCGTATTTGCCGCACTGGCCAGACTGGCCGTGTTGGCCAGGCTGTTGGCGACGCGCTGCCGGGCGGCGTCCGCGCTGGCCGCCGCGTCGGCCTGGGCGGCGGCGTCGGCCAGGTTCATGCCCGGCGGTCGGTCCAGGCCCAGCAGAGCCGGCGGGATGAACACACCACCGGCCAGCACCATCGCCAGCGCCTCGTGCAGTTCGCAGGTGGGCAGGCCCTTGGCCACAAAACCCATCGCGCCCATGTCCACCACGCGCACCATGTCGGTCAGCCGGTCCACCGACGACACCACCACCACCGGCAGCGCCGGGTAGCGCTCGCGCAGTTGGGCCAGCACCAAAAAACCGTCCACCGCCGGGCCCAGCAGCAAATCGAGCAGCACCAGGTTGACGCTGGCGTCCACCGCCAGCAGCGAGAACAGATCGTGCGGGGTCTCGGCGGTGACCACCTCGACGCGGCTGTCCAGCATCTGGATGATGCTTTGCAGCGCCGTCAGGATCAGCGGATGGTCATCGACCAGCAAGACCTTCATGGCGCGCCTTTGACGTTGCGCATCGACGTGCGATCTGCCTCAGGTGTAGCGCCGCGACACGGCCTCGGCCACGCACACCGGCTTGGTGGCGCCCTCGCGCTCAATGCTGACTTCCATCGTCACCTGCGCGCCGCCGTCGATCACCTCAAACGCCTTCAACCGGAGCTGGCCGCGCAGCCGGCTGCCTGAGGGCACCGGCGCCATGAAGCGCACCCGGTTCAGGCCGTAATTGATCCCCATCTTCACGTCGTCGATGTGGATTGCCGACTCAGCCAGCTCGGGCAGCAGCGACAGCGTGAGAAAGCCGTGCGCGATGGTGCTGCCAAACGGCCCGGCCGCCGCCCGCACCGGATCGACATGAATCCACTGGTGGTCACCGGTGGCCTGGGCAAACAGGTCGATGCGGCGCTGGTCCACCGTCAACCACGGGCTGGTGGCCAGGTGCTCACCCACCCGGGCCTGCAGGGACGCCAGCGTGGCAAAGTGCACAGGGCCTGCGGCGGCGGTAGCGGTATCGGTCATGGCTTGCGTCATCAGGGGTTGGGCGATCACGGGTTGAGCGGTCACGGGGTCAGCCAATCGGTCAGGGCTTGCCACTGCGCCAGATCGCGCTCGACCCGGCCGGCGGCCACGTCCCACAGCGTGAGGCCGCGCGCGGCCAGGTGCACATAGTTTTGCGTGTCGCGCAGCGACGTCACCGGCGGCTGGCCCAGCGCATCGAGAAAACTGTGCAGGTGCTCGGTGGCATGGGTGTGCTCTTTGACGCGCATCGCCACCAGGCCCAACTGCATCCGGTCGGCGCGCCGGTGGGCCCGCAGCGTCTGGATGAAGCCGTGGGTGGCGGCAATGTCGAACGGGCTGGGTTGCAGCGGGATGATGATCTGGTCGGCGATCTTCAACACCGCTTCCAGGCGCTTGCCGTGCAGGCCGGCGGGGGTGTCCAGCACCAGGTGGGTGCTGCCTTTGGGCGGGCGCAGCAGCTCGTCGTCCTCGGGCTGCCAGCTTTGGATCAGCGGCACCTGGGCCGGGCGCAGCGCCAACCAGTGGTGCGCGCTTTGCTGGCGGTCGACATCGCTCAGCAGCACCGCATGGCCCCGGTGCGCCAGCCAGCCCGCGATGTTGGTGGCCAGGGTGCTCTTGCCGACGCCGCCCTTGGGGTTGGCCACCACGATCACGGGCATGCTGGTCTCCAAAGCCGGTCAAAGAATGCTGCTATGTTACGAGAGCCTTCCGCCCCGCCGCCCCCCACAAACCCCCGCCATGCCGCGCATCCTGGTCATCCTGGCCCACCCGCAACTGGCGCAGTCGCGCGTCGCCCGGGCCCTGGCCACGGCGGCCGGCCAGGCCGGTATCGAGGTTCGGGATCTGTACGCGCTGTACCCCGACTACCTGGTGGACGTGGCCGCCGAGCAGGCCGCGCTGCACGGCGTGGCTTTGCTGGTCTGGCTGCACCCGGTGCACTGGTACGGCATGCCGCCGCTGATGAAGCTGTGGCTGGACGAGGTGTTCGCCTTCGGCTGGGCTTACGGCCCGGGCGGCCAGGCGCTGCAGGGCGCTGATCTGTGGCTGGCCACGTCCACCGGCGGGCCTGGGCCGTCGTACCGCAGCGACGGCTACAACCGTTATTTTTTCGATGCCTTCTTGCCGCCGTACGACCAGACCGCCGCCCTCACCGGCATGCGCTTTTTGCCGCCGCTGGTGCTGCACGGCGCGCACCGCGCCACAGCGGCCGAGATCGACGCCCAGGCCCGGTTGTTTGCCGAGCGCCTGACCTGCTACCCCGACTGGCCCGAGCTGCACACGCTGGACGCCGCCGCGCCTTGCCCGGTGCCGGCCGACGCCCGGCCGGCCGATTGAGAGGCTGAGCACCGACATGGAACAAAGCACCTGGCTGTCCTCGCTGCTCATCTACCTGGCCGCCGCCGTGCTGGCCGTGCCGCTGGCCCGGCTGCTGGGGCTGGGCGCGATCATCGGCTACCTGGGCGCGGGCATCGCCATCGGCCCGTGGGGGCTGAAGCAGGTGACTGAGCCGGCCGCCATCCTGCACTTTGCCGAGTTTGGCGTGGTGCTGATGCTGTTTCTGGTGGGGCTGGAACTTGAGCCGCGCCGGCTGTGGGCCATGCGGCGGCCGATTTTTGGCGGCGGCAGCGTGCAGTTGCTCGGCTCGGCCGCGCTGCTGCTGGGCGTCGGCCTGCTGGCCGGCGTGCCCTGGGCGCCGGCCCTGCTGGCCGGGCTGGGGCTGGCGATGTCGTCCACCGCCATCGGCCTGGGCGCGCTGGCCGAGCGCAACCTGATGGCCACCCGGTCCGGCCAGAGCGTGCTGTCGGTGGCGCTGCTGCAAGACATTGCCGCCATCCCCGTGCTGGCGCTGGTGCCGCTGCTGGCGGTGGGCGCTGCGTCGCAGGCCGACGGCGGCGGCTGGCTGGCGGCGGGCAAGGCCTTTGGCGTGATCGCCGCCATCATTTTTGGCGGCCGGCTGCTGCTGCGCCCGGCGCTGCGCTGGATCGCTGTCAGCGACACGCCGGAGATATTCACCGCCGCCGCGCTGCTGCTGGTGGTGGCCACCGCCGCGCTGATGCAGTCGGTCGGCCTGAGCATGGCGCTGGGCGCGTTTTTGGCCGGTGTGCTGCTGGCCGAGAGTGAATACCGGCGCGCGCTGGAGACCGACCTCGCGCCGTTCAAGGGTTTGCTGCTGGGGCTGTTTTTCATCGCCGTGGGCATGAGCATCGACTTTGCCGTGCTGCTGGCCCACCCCGGGCTGATGGCCGCTGTGGTGCTGGGGTTTTTGGCGCTCAAGGCGGCCGTGCTGTGGGGCCTGGCCCATGTCACGCAGTTGCCGCTGGTTGAGCGACCGGTGTTTGTCATCCTGCTGGCGCAGGGCGGTGAGTTTGGTTTTGTCGTCTTCCAGGCGGCGCAACAGGCCGGTGTGATGAGCGGCCTGACGGCGTCGTTTCTGGTGGTGGCGGTGGCGCTGTCGATGCTGACAACGCCGTTGCTGCTGCTGGGCGCCGACCGCTGGTGGGTGCCCCGGCTGGCGGCGCGGGCCGGCCGCAGCGCTGCCGCCAAACCGGCCGAGATCAGCGAGCCCCAGCATGCGCCGGTGATCATTGCCGGCTTTGGCCGCTACGGCCAGATCGTCGGCCGGCTGATCAACGCCAATGGGCTGTCGGCCACGGTGCTGGAGCACGATGCCGAGCAGGTCGAAACAGTGCGGCGCTTTGGCTGGCCGGTGTTCTACGGCGACGCCACCCGGCTCGACCTGTTGCGCACGGCCGGCGCGGCGCAGGCCAAAGTGCTGGTGCTGGCGATTGACGATGTGGCGCAAAGCCTGAGGGTGGCGACGCTGGTGCGCCAGCACTTTCCGCAGGTCAGCATCGTGGCGCGGGCGCGCAATGTGGGCCACTACGCCGCGCTGCGGCGCTTGGGCATCGACCACGTTGAGCGCGAAACGCTGGACTCATCGCTGATGAGCGGGCGCCAGGTGCTGGCCCTGATGGGCTGGCAACCGCACGCCGCGCGCAACCAGGCGCTGCGCTTCAGACAGCACAACATCGAATTGGTGGACCGCATGGCCCAGCACCTGGGCGACGAGCAAAAGTTGATCTCCCTGGCCAAACAAGGCCGCCAGCAACTGGAGCTGATGTGGGCGCAGGAGCGCGACCAGCAAGCGGCCCAGCGCAACCGGCGCGGCTGGCAAGGCGACGAGATCGACGAGCAGGTGGACGGCCATCAAGCCAGCACTGCCACCGACATCGCAGCGCGCGCCGCGCCGGGTGAATAGCCCCCGCCTGCCGGGGCGCAACAATGAACAAAGCGAAAGCGCCGTGTCTTTGACGCGCCTGCCGCCCGGCCTGGTTCTTCGGCCGGCGGCCGCAAAGCCGGGTTATTTCAGGGGGCGGGGACCAGGCGGGATTCGCGCGTTGCAAACGGCGCCAGCGACTCGGCGTCGGGCCGAGCCGCGCCCAGAAACTTGTCCAACTCCACCGCAAACTGGCGGGGCAACTCAAAATACGGCATCGCCCCGCTGGGAAACACCGTGAAGCGCCAGGCAAACCCGCGCAACAGCGACATCGCCCGAAAATCAGTGAAGTCACCGCGCGTGCCGTGGCCCATCCACACCGGCTGGCTCAGGTTTTCATAGACGCGGTGGATATCGGCGCTGAACAAGCCGCCCGACAAAAAATGCAGCGGCGCAAAACGCGCCCCCGGCTGGCGGGCGCTTTGCACCGCGTAGGCCCACACGGGCTCGTCGATGGCCTTGCTGCCCCAGGTGCGCTGCAGAAAATAGCGCACCACCCCGGGCCGCGTCAAGGCGTTGAACAGCGGCTGGGCCCACGCGGGATTGCTCAGCAGGGCATACAGCCAGCGCTTTTTGCGGCTGCTGCCAGGTTTGCCCCGGCGCGGTGTGTGGCCGTCCAGCCCGGTGGGGCTGACCAGCGCCAGCCGGCGCCAGTGCAAGGGCTGCTCCAGCGCCGCACGGGCGACAAACTCACAGCCCAGCGACACGCCCAGCGCGTCGATGCGGCTGCTGCCGCTGCGCCGCCGTATCTCGGCATTCAGCGCGTGCAAGGCGTCGGTCATCAGGCGCGGCGTGTACACCACATCAGGCCGCGCGCTGAGGCCAAAGCCCGGCAGATCGACCGCATACACGGTGTGGCTGGCGCGGTAGCGGTCAAACAGCGGCCGCACCTCGGCAGCCGATGCCGCTGCGTTGACGCTGTGCACCAGCAGCAGCGGCGGCCCGTCGCCGCCGACATAGCAATTCAGCCCGTCCAGCATGAACCGCTCACCGCCCAGCGCCGGTGCCAGCGGACGGGTGGTGGCACCGGCATCGGCCTGCCGCGCTGCGGCATCCGCATGTTGCGCTGCGGCATCAGCCTGACGCACTGCGGCATCGGCATGTTGCGCACCCGCGTCCGCTGCCTGGCCGGTATTGAAACTGGTTTGTTTGCTCATGGAATGAATCTAGGCCGCCAGCCGGCGCTTGTGCACCGGCCCACGCCGGCCTTGAAAGTAGGACAAAAGCGCATCGCGGCGCGCAGGCGGCAATGCCCAACGCGCACTGCGCAGGGCCGCCCAGCCGCTCAACCCGCGCTGGCAGCCAGCGCCGAAAACCCAGACCGGGCCCACAAGCGCGCGGGCGCGGGCACTGGCGCGGGCGCCAGCTTGCCCGGCTGACGGGCGTCGTGACGCGGCAAGCCCTGAGGCCGGGGCAGCAAACGGTCCACCTCGTCCCGGACCAGCGCGTAGCACTCGCAACTGCGCTTTTCGAGGCCGTTGCGGTTCAACACCGAAATGCGACCGCGTGCGTAGCGGATCAAATCGGCGCGCTGCAAGGCCAGCGCCACCTCGGTGACGCTCTCACGGCGCACGCCCAAGGCATTCGCAATCAGCTCTTGCGTGATCACCAGCTCAGTGCCCTGCAACCGGTCGACGCTGAGCAACAGCCAACGGCACACCTGCTGGTCCACCGAATGGTGGCGGTTGCACACCGCCAGATGCGCCATCTGCGTGATCAGCGCCTGGGTGTAGCGCAGCAGCAGGCGCATCACCGGCCCGGACCCGGCAAATTCGTCTTGAATGGCGTGGCCGGCCAGCCGGAAAGCATGGCCAGCGCACTGCACCACCGCCCGGCCGGTGGTAGACGCCCCGCCCATGAACAGCGGCACGCCGACGATGCCCTCACTGCCGATGGCCGCCATTTCGGCCGAGGCGCCGTTTTCGGTCACGTACAGCAGCGAGACCACGGACGACGTGGGGAAGTAGACATGGTTCTGTGCCCGGCCCGACTCGTACAACACCTGGCCCAGCGACAGCGTGACCGATTCAAGCTGCGCCAGCCAACGCTGCCAATCGGCACTTGGCAGCAGATCAAGCAATCGATTGCCCACCCCACCCGGCGCCGGGTATGGCGATGAAGATCGGCTTGGCGATGGCCACTGGGGTTGCATGGGCCTTGCCAGGCCGTGTGCCGTGTCAGCGTCCGACTCCGGCTGGGCCAGCGCACCATTGCGTGCCGTCAGCATGACGTAACGCCCTGCGCGGCGACCTGTGACGGGTTGCCCGGCAACGGATCCCCTACCGGCGGGTCGCGCACCGGATCGCCCTGGCCGGGCACCGGGGGGTCGATCAGCGGGACCGGGTTGACCAGCGGCGGCGGCAGGCCCGGCGCGGGCAGCGGAGGGTCTAACGGCAACTGGACGCGGATGGGGGCAGTCATGGTCACCATGCTAGGCAGGGCGACGGCGGCTTTCCGTCGTCGGCGGACGGATTTGCTTGTGGGACTGCACCTACGCTTGGTCGTGCCGCGCGGGGCATCGGGCATCGGGCATCGGGCATCGGGCGTGCGGCAAGCGGGGCCGCGCAGGCGGAGCGGCAAGACGGGCCGGGGCGGCAGACAATCGGCCGATGTTTCAACCCTCCCAACACGATGTGCGGCGGTTTTTCTGCGACGCCTGGCGCAAGCAGCGGGGCGGTTTGCCGCTGACGCCGATGGACGCCATCGCCGCCGACTGGATCACCCAGCACCCCGAATACCACGCCGATTTGTCCGACCTGGACGCCGCGCTGGCCGCCGTCTTCGCGGTGGAAGACGGCAAGACCAACCCGTTTTTGCACCTGGCGATGCATTTGTCGATTGCCGAGCAGTGCGCCATCGACCAGCCCACCGGCATCCGCCAGGCGGTGGGCCTGCTGGCGGCCCGCCGCAACTCGTTGCACGAGGCCCACCACGAGGTGATGGAGTGCCTGGGCGAGATGGTCTGGACCAGCCAGCGCAGCGGCCTGCCACCGGACGGCCAGGCCTACATCGACGCGGTGCGGCGGCGGGCGACGGGCTGATTGGCGGTCGCTGGCCGCTGGGCGCTGGCAGGTGCCAGCAACCACCGATACCCAGACCACCGCAAGTCACCAGTCAGCAACCACCAGCGCCGAAACCAAGCACACAGCACTCGCCAGCCCCCCGCCCGCAGCCAGATCAAGCCGGCGCGTAGCCTTCTTCGGCCAGCGCGGCGGCAAATCGCTCAGCCGGCAGCGCGGATTCGATGCTCAGCCGGTGGCTGGGCAGATCGATTTGCAGCGTGGCATCGGCATCGATGCGCTGCACCGTCTCGGTGACGGTGCGCACGCAGTGGCCGCAGGTCATCGTGGGCAAAGTCATTTCGATCATGGTCAGGCTCCAAAACAGGTGGGCAGCGCAGTATCAGCCCGGCCCGGGCCGCCGCGCTGGCAGCCCTGCCCGGCGCCCCGGGCTAGCATGCCCGCCATGCGTGAAGACTACGTGCTGACCCTGCCCGTCACCGGCATGACCTGTGCCAGTTGCGTGGCCCGGGTTGAAAAGGCCCTGCAGCGCGTGCCGGGTGTGCAGCAGGCCAGCGTCAACCTGGCCACCGAAACCACCCGGCTCACGCTGGACAGCGCCACGGCCACCACCACCCCCACCGCGCTGGCGCTGCAGGCAGCGGTGGCCAAGGCCGGTTATGCGATTGCCGACGAGGCCAGCGATCTGCGCATCGACGGCATGACCTGCGCCAGTTGCGTGGCCCGGGTTGAAAAAGCACTGTCGCGCGTGCCGGGCGTGCTGGCGGCCAGCGTCAATCTGGCCAGCAGCACGGCCCGGGTGCGCCGGCTGGCCGGCAGCGCTGACGACGCCTGCCTGGCCGCCGCCGTGCAGCGCGCCGGCTACAGCGCCGTGGCATTGGCCAGCGGCGCACCAGCGCCCGCCGCGCGCAACAACGACCCGGGCTGGAAGGTGGCGGTGGCCGCTGCGCTGTCAGCCCCGCTGGTGCTGCCAATGCTGGGCAATGTGCTGGGCCGGCACTGGATGCTGCCGGCGCTGTGGCAATGGGCGCTGGCCACGCCGGTGCTGTTTTACTTCGGTGCGCGGTTTTTTGTCGCCGGCTGGAAGGCACTGCGCGCTGGCGCCGGCAACATGGATTTGCTGGTGGCCACCGGCACCGGCGCCGCCTACGGGCTGAGCCTGGCGGTGTGGGCGCGTGCGCCGGACGCCATGCCGCACTTGTACTTTGAGAGCGCGGCGGTGGTGATCACGCTGGTGCTGTTGGGCAAATGGCTGGAGGCGCGCGCCAAGCGCCGCACGCTGGTGGCGCTGGACGGCCTGCGCGCGCTGCGCCCCGACACCGCCAGCGTGCGCCGCGCCGGCCAAGAGCTGCGCCTGCCGCTGGCCCAGGTGGTGGCCGGCGACGAGGTGCTGGTGCGCCCGGGTGAGCGCCTGCCCACCGACGGCGTGGTGCTGGAGGGCCGCAGCCATCTGGATGAATCACTGCTCACCGGTGAGGCCTTGCCGGTGGCGCGCCAGCCGGGTGACCGGGTGACGGGCGGGGCCATCAACGGCGAGGGCTTGCTGGTGGTGCGCACCACGGCGGTGGGCGCGGCCAGCATGCTGTCGCAGATCGTCGGCATGGTCGAATCCGCGCAGGCCCGCAAGGCGCCGATCCAGCAGACGGTTGACCGGGTGGCGGCGGTGTTTGTGCCGTTGGTGTTTGGCATTGCGCTGCTCACCTTGCTGGGTTGGGGCTTGCTTGGTCTCAGCCGGGGCGACTGGGCCCAGGCGCTGCTGCATGCGGTGTCGGTGCTGGTGATCGCCTGCCCGTGTGCGCTGGGCCTGGCCACGCCCGCCACGCTGATGGTGGGCACCGGCCTGGCGGCGCGGCGCGGCATCCTGGTGCGCGACGCCCAGGCGCTGGAATTGATGCGCGCCGTCACCGTCGTCGCGTTTGACAAGACCGGCACCTTGACCGAGGGCCAACCGAAGCTGGTGGATGCTGCCACCAGCGCCGCGCTGCCCGGTGGCCGCAGCGAGTTGCTGGCGCTGTGCGCCGCGCTGCAAGCCGGCAGTGAGCATCCGCTGGCGCGCGCGGTGCTGCAAGCCGCCCAGTCCGAGGGCGTGCTGGCGCCCGCTGTCGACACACCGCAGGCGGTGGCCGGGCGCGGCATCCAGGGCCGCGTCAACGGCCGGGCCTTGAACCTGGGCAGCAGCCTGTGGATGGCCGAGCTGGGCGTGACCGATACCGCGCTGGCGGCCCAGGCTGCCGCCTGGGCCGCGCTGGGCCGCAGCGTGTCGTGGCTGGCCGAGGTGGCCGAGGCGCCAGCGGGCGCGGCGGCGGGCTTGGGCCTGCTGGCGAGCGCGGGTGCGGGCGCCGCCCCCCGCGCCCTCGGCCTGCTGGCTTTTGGCGACCATGCCAAGCCCGGCGCCGCCGCCGCCGTGGCGGCCTTGCAGCGCGAAGGCCTGCGCGTGGTGCTGGTCAGCGGTGACAACCGGGGCGCGGCCGACGCGCTGGCGCGTGAGGTGGGCATTACGGAGGTGCGCGCCGAGGTGCTGCCGGCCGACAAGGCGCGAGTGGTCCAGGCGCTGCGGGACGGCCTGAAAGACGCCAAGCCCGCCGGCCAGCGGGTGGCGATGGTGGGCGACGGCGTGAACGACGCGCCGGCGCTGGCCGCCGCCGATGTCGGCCTGGCGATGACCCATGCCGACGGCGGCGGCACCGACGTGGCAATGCAGACCGCCGGCCTGACGCTGCTGCGCGGCGACCCGATGGCGGTGCTGGAGGCGCTGCAACTGTCGCGCGCCATCACCCGGCGCATCCGGCAAAACCTGTTCTGGGCTTTTGCCTACAACGTGGTGGGCATCCCGCTGGCCGCGTTCGGCCTGCTCAGCCCGGTGGTGGCGGGTGCGGCGATGGCGCTTTCATCCGTCAGCGTGATCAGCAACGCGCTGCTGCTGGGGCGCTACAAAGCGCCGGCTGCGGGCTGAGAGGCTGAGAGTTTTTCGATCATGCCCGCTCATCACGCCAAAAGTCGCTCGCTCGTTGTTGCAAATGCGCGCCATAGCCCGGGCTATGGCTGTGCTTTGCGCCTAGATCGAACGCCTTTTGCCGCGCCGCTCGGTCACTTTCGAAATCCTCTCATCCTCTGAGTGGCAGAGCGTCTTGGGTGCGCTGCCACGTCATCGCGGCACCATCCAGTGCCTGATGCCTCACCGAAAAGACCTCTGAGCGCGTCGCCTGCGCTTTGAGTTGTGGCTGCGATGGGATCAACGGCTGCGCGCTGTCCTGGGAATCTGTGTGGAAGCTTTTTTCGTTTCGACCGGCGTCGTCGCTCTCAGTGAAATGGGCGACAAGACGCAGTTGCTGTCGGTCTTGCTGTCGGCGAAATTCCGGCGTCCCGTGCCGATCATTGCCGGCCTCTTCGTCGCTACTCTCGTCAACCATGGCTTTGCCGGTGCCGTGGGTGGCTGGGTGGCGCATGTCCTGGGGCCCGACCTGCTCCGATGGGTCGTGGGCTTGTCATTCCTGGGCATGGCGGCGTGGACCTTGATTCCAGACAAGTTCGACCGCGAGAGCCTCGGCAGCACGCCGCGTTTCGGTGTTTTCTGGGCGACGGTCGTGACGTTCTTTTTGGCTGAGATGGGCGACAAGACGCAGATTGCCACGGTCGCCCTGGCCGTGCACTATCACGATCTGGTTTCTGTGGTGGGCGGCACGACACTGGGAATACTGCTGTCCGATGTGCCGGCGGTGCTGCTGGCGGACAGTTTGGCGAAGAAGGTTTCGATGCGGCTCATGCACGCAGTGGCGGCTCTCATTTTCGGACTGCTCGGCGTGGTCGCACTGACCGGCGTCGAGCGGGGTTTGTGAGGAACCAATGGCGACACGGCACATCCTTGCGCTCGTGATGAAGTTTCGTCCGAGTCGCCGTGATCTGCGCCTGGCGTCCGGGGTGATCCTGTTCATCTACGTCGCCTTGCATCTCGTCAATCACGCGCTGGGATTGATTTCGATCGCGGTCGCTGAACGCGGTCTGCGCATCGCCGTGGCCGTCTGGCAAAGCCCGCCCGGCACACTGATTTTGTATGGTGCTGCCGGTACGCATATCGCATTGGCCTTCCTGGCGCTCTATCAGCACCGGACCTTGCGCATGCCGCCGGCGGAGTTGCTGCGCATCGCGCTCGGCCTGAGCATCCCGACGCTGCTCATCGTCCATGCGGTCGGCACGCGTCTCGCGTTCGAGCTTTACAACCATCCGCCGGACTATGCCCATGTGGTCTGGATGCTCTGGCATTCGGGACGCGAAGGCCGGCAAATCGCCCTGCTCGTGCCGGGCTGGATGCACGGCTGCATGGGGATCAATTTTGCCTTCGGCAAACGCGCGGGCTACCTACGGTTTCGTCTTCCGCTATTCGGCGCCGCGTTGTTGCTGCCAGCGTTCGCGGTGTTGGGCTTCCTGTCGATGCTGAAAGAAGTCTCGTTGCTGGCGCAAGACCCCGCTTGGGTCGCCACGACCATTGTTCCGCTCGACGACGCTCAACGCCTGGCGTTGGGCAACGTGCACGACGGCCTCCTTGCGCTCTATTTCGGCGCGATCGCTGCGGTCTTTATCGCACGCCTGGCGAGAGCATTCGTCGAAGGACGTCGCGGAAGCCTGGTCTCAATCGGCTATCCGGATCGCACCGTCCGTGTGCCGCGCGGCTGGTCTGTTCTTGAAGCAAGCCGCAGCCATCACATTGCCCATGTTTCAATGTGTGGCGGGCGCGCGCGCTGCTCGACCTGCCGTGTGCGCGTGCTTGCCGGGGAAGATCAGTGCCCGCCACCGGCGGACGATGAGCGCCGCACGCTTATGCGCATTCACGCTGCCGACGGCGTGCGGCTCGCATGCCAACTGCGACCGCTGGGTAACATCAATGTGGTGCCGCTTTTGACCGCCGTGCCGCGCGCGTCGCGGGATTCGGCAAGCGATGCTGCGGAGCATGAAGTCGCCGTCATGCTGGTTGACTTCCGGTGGCGAAAATCGCAGCGCCGGCTGTTGCCGCACGATCTGTTGTACGCACTGAATCGTTTCAGCGAAACGGTGGGCGATACGGCGCGCGCGGCAGGCGGCCTACCGATCCAGTTCATGGGTGATCGCGTCGTGGTGCTGTTCGGGCTCGATGTCGTGCCGTTCGAAGCGAACCGCCAAGCGTTGCTCGCTGCTGCGAAACTGGACCTTCACCTGGCCGCGCTGCGCGTGCAATTGCGGCGGGAGCTTGGGTGCGAGACCGGCCACGTCATCCACCTGCACACTGGCATGGCTGCCGTCGGCGAAACGGGCGACCAACTGACGCGCACGCTGATTGCAGCGGGCAGCGTGATTGACGTTGTGCGTCAACTTGCTTCGAGCAACGCGCAGCACGCGGCGCAGCGCGAAGACGAGCCAGGCGACGAGTGCATCGTCGTGTCGCGACCGGTCTGGCAGGCTGCGCAACGAGACATGCAATCCATCGTCTGGCATGAACTCGAATTGACCGGCGGCGCGCGAACCGAGATCGCTCGGCTCGATTCGGCTCGCGTGGCGAGCGCCGTTCAGTGCAACCCTGCTGTTCGGTGATGCAGTGGCGTTGGCGTTGCCTGCATTTCACGCACACTATTCCGAGCGGAAGAAGGAGTCCTCGAATGGCCAAGTCAAAAGCGCCCTACGCGGCGGCGTTTTGACAACAAATGGTGGATCTCGTCCCCGCTGGGCGCAAGCCCAGAGATCGGGCCAAGGCGTTTGGCTGCCACGCCGACAGCATCAATACCGGGGTCAGCCAGCACGGTGAGTCCAAGTCGGGCGTGGGCGCTGGCGTGCTGCCGCTGAACCCCCTGTGCCAATATGACCTGCTGCTGCACCTGCCGCCGCACACGCCGCCGCACACGCCCAAGCGCTGGCCCAAGCCCACTGGAAGTTGTAGCCGCCCAGCCAGCCGGTGACGTCCACCACCTCACCGATGAAGTACAGGCCGGGCTGGCGCTTGCTGGCCATCGTGCGCGAGTCCAGCTCGCGGGTGTGCACGCCGCCTACGGTGACCTCGGCTTTGCGATAACCCTCGCTGCCGCTGGGCGTGACGGTCCAGCGCGTCAATGATTCAGCCAGGCGCTGCAAATCCCGGTCACGCAGCTCGGCCAGCGGTTTGCTGGCGTCCAGGCCCAACGGCGCCAGCCAGGCGTCGGCCAGGCGCTGCGGCAGCAGGCCGGCCAAAGCATTGCCCAATTGGCGGCGCGATTGCTGTTTGGCCGCACGCAGCCAGGCGGCCACGTCTTGCCCAGGCAGCAAATCCACCGTCAGCGCCTCACCCGGGCGCCAGTAGCTCGATATTTGCAGCACCGCCGGGCCGCTCAAACCGCGGTGGGTGAACAGCAAATCCTCGTAAAACTGGCCGCGTGTCTGGCCAGCCTGCCCGGCTCGCCCGCCCGCAGCGTTGTGGATGCCCACCGCCAGCGACGCACCGGCCAGCCCTGCCAGCGGTGCCCAGGCGGCGGCATCAAACGTCAGCGGCACCAGCGCGGGACGGGGCTCGACGATCTTGTGGCCAAACTGGCGCGCCAGCCGGTGGCCAAAATCGCTGGCGCCGATCTTCGGGATCGACAGCCCGCCAGTGGCCACCACCAGTTGCGCGCTGCGCACAACGCCCCGGTCGGTGTCGATTTCGAAGCCGGATGCCAGCGCCCGCACCGCCGCCACGGGGCACGGCTGCCAATGCTGCACCCCGCCGCTGCGGCATTCGTCTTGCAGCATCGTGATGATCTGCTCGGCCGAGCCGTCACAAAAAAGCTGGCCTTTGTGTTTTTCATGAAACGCAATGCCGTGGCGCTGCACCAGCCGGATGAAATCAGCCGGCGTGTAGCGCGCCAGCGCCGAGCGGCAGTAGTCCGGGTTGGCCGACAAAAACTGCGCCGGCGTGGTGCCCAGGTTGGTGAAGTTGCAGCGCCCGCCGCCCGAAATGCGGATTTTCTCGGCCACTTTTTCAGCCGGGTCGATCAGCAGCACCCGCAAGCCGCGCTGGCCGGCCAGGCCGGCGCAAAACAGCCCGGCGGCACCGGCGCCGAGCACGGTGACGTCAAAGGCGTGCGGCGGCGCGGTGGACATGGCGGTGATTGTCTTTGGCGCCGCCGTGCCCGGCGCCCTCGGCGATCTCGCACCGACCGATGACTGCCCGCCATCCGTAAGCGCCACAAATTCCGCAACAAGTCGAAGGCTGTCGATCCACCCCGGTTGGCTTCGCCCACACCCGCTCAGGCGTGTTTTTCGTGCGGCACAGTGCCCAGCCGCTGCAAGGCCAGCAGCAGCAAATCCACCTGCTTGTCCAGCGGCGCCGGGCCGGGCTTTTCACCGGCCACCACGCCCTGGATGTACACCGCCACGGTGGCGGCGTCGATCTGGCGCGGCAGCAGCGGTAGCTCAGACAGCACGCCCTCCTGTGCCGGGCATGACAAGTCGGCCTGCCACTGGCCGCCCAGCCAGATGTCGAGCTTGGGGCAGCGCCGAGGGTCGGCCACGGCCTCGCCCTCGGTGCCGCGCAGCAGCATCAGGTCAGCCGCGCTGCGCTCGGCAAAATCGGCCATCAGCTTGCCAAACTCGGGGTGGGTGTGGCTGGCCAGGCGCAGCGTGGGCGCACCGGTGACCGGTTGCAGCAATTTAGCCACCGTGTGGCCTGAATTGCGCAGGCCGACCACCCGGCGCACGTCCAGCAGGCGCTGCAAGGCCGGGCTCAGGCTTTCGGTGCTGATGAAGGCCGGCTCGCGGCGCTGCCAGCGCTCTTGAACCGCCGCGCTGCTGTCGGCCGGCAGCAGGCCCAGGGCCTGGAATATTTCGGCGCTGGTGACCCGTGACGGGTCGTGCAGCGGGCCATGGACCAGCACCCGGGCCCCTTCTTGCGCCAGCCGCATGGCCAGCAGCGGCGTCAGGTTGGGCAGGCGCCGGGCGCCGTTGTAGCTGGGGATCACGATCACCGGGCGGCCACTGTGCACCGCCAGGCAACGCGCCTGGGTGGCCTGGGCAAAGCCCAGCAGCTCGTCCACCGTCTCGCCCTTGATGCGCATGGCCAGCGCAAAAGCGCCCACCTCGAGATCGGTGACGCGGCCGTCCAGCACCTGGCCCAGCAGGTCGGCCGAGCGCTCAATGTCCAGTGAGCGGGCGCCCTGGCTGCCGCGACCAATCTCTTTGATGTACTGCGCTATGCCCATGGCCCAATCCGAATGTGTGGTGCTCAAATAAGTGCAAGAACACCGCAAGTTTCGAGCCGTTGCCTGACAAGCGGTGCGAGGTTCTCAATGCCGCAGCGGCGCCACCCCGACCTGGGGCATGTGCGCCAGGCCGATCGCGCGGGCATGGTCCTCGAAGCCCTTGTTCTTCCAGAAGAAGGCGCCGGGCATCGTGGTGGGGATCACCAGCACATAAAACAGTGCGCGGCTGACGAGGCTGGTGGCCAGCACGGCCACACCGATCAGCGCCAACGCGGCCACCGCGATCAAGCCAGCGCCGGGCCGGGCCAGCAGCAGGCCCAGCAATGTGGTGCTGGCCAGCAGGCTGGCGCCCAGCACGCAGTTGCGCAGCAAAAACGTCTTGCCGAAGGTGGTGGACTGCACGTAGTAGGACGCGCCGCCTTCGTCCTCCGACGCCGCCATCGCGCGGCCATGGGCCCAGTGGCCCAGCGCCTCTGCCGCCAAGCCCAGCACCAGCAGGCCGGTGCTAACGGTCAACACGGTGCGCAAGCCTACGCCTTGTGCTTGCAAGGCGGTCAGCATCACCGCCGCCGCCAGCAGGCTGCCCAGCGACAAGGCGCTGCCGAAGAAGGCCGTGCTGACCTGCCAGTGGTTCCAGAACGGCCGGGCGCGGATGCGGTAGCAGCGTGTCATGTAGTACAGGCCCACGCCGCTGGCCAGCACTGCGAGCAAGCCGGTGGTGTTGGCCAACGGGATCAGGGCAGGATGCTCGATGTGGCCCAGCAGCGCTTGTAGCCACGGCTGCTGCGGCAGCTTGAACAGCACATGCAGGCCCAGCATGGCCTGGAAGATCGCAATGCCCAGGCCCTCACGCGAGACCGGCGAATGGCGCAGGTTGTTGAAGCCCCGGTAAAAACGTTTAGGCTTGCCGAGGTGCATCGTGGACATGAACAGGCCAAAACACACCAGGCCCAGTTCCAGCATCGCCAGCGGGGCATACCAGGCCGATTGGGCAAACTGGCTGAAGCCCGACAGCCCGGCCCAGGCGCCCAGAAACTGCAGCGCAAACGCACCCGCCGCCGCCTGCGCCGCCAAGGTGAACATCACCAGCGGGTTCTCGCGTGAGCTGAGCCGCGGCAGGTTCCAGTGCTGGGCCTTGCCTTGCTTCTGGTCGATGGCCGGCCGGTAGCGGCCTTGCTCGTCGCGGTGGTATTTGACCGGCATCGAATCGGTGCGGGTCAATTCATCCGGCATCTGCTTGACCTGCTGGAAGCGGATGTTGGGGTGGGTGATCTCGGGCGACGGGAAGCCCGGGATCTCGGCCCGCGCCTGCTCACGGCCTTTGGGGATGTTTTCGATCACACCAAAGTCCAGCGCATTGCCGACACAGGCCGCCACGCAGGCTGGCTTCAAGCCCACCTCCAGCCGGTCCACGCACATATTGCACTTCGACACCTGGCCCTTCACCGGGTCAAGTTGCGGTGCGTTGTACGGGCACACCCAGGTGCAGTAGCCGCAGCCAAAACAGGTTTCCGGGTCTTGCAGCACCGCGCCGTACTCGGTGTGCTTGGTATAGGCGCGGGTCGGGCAGCCCTTCAGGCACACCGGGTCATCACAATGGTTGCAGGCCATCGAGATGTTCATGCGCTTGTAGTCGGGAAAGCTGCCGCCCTCCACATAACCCACCGAGCGGAAGGCCAGGTGCGGTGGGGTTTCATTCTTCTCGGCGCAAGCGGCCTCACAGGCGTGGCAACCGATGCAGTTGTCCGAGGTGAAGAAAAACCCATGCTGCTTGTTGCGGTTGGGGTTGTGGCCCACCGCCGGGTTTTCGTTGATGTACATCGACCGGCCTACCGGCAATTGACCCTCGGTGTGGGCGATCAGGTCGATCTTCTGGCCGTAGCGGTTGGTGTCTTGCAGTTCCACATCGGGCAAAAAGGCAAACGGCTGTTCTTCGGTGCGGATCTCCCAGATCGGGCGCAATGGCAGCGCGCCGGTCAGCGAGGCTTCGCCGGTGCGGGAGTTGACCTGGACGTTGAGCATGGGGGTTTCCGGGCGAAATGGTCGTGAGAGTCGGGGTGGATCAGAACGCGCGGCGTTCAAGGTTCAGGCGGGCGGCCTCTTGCTGGTCGGTGTGCTCCACCCGCACCGCGTTCTGCTTGAACGCGGGTTGGCGGGAGTACGGGTCGAGCAGGCCCAGCGTCAGCCGGTTCACGCAGTCGTGAAAGTGGAACGGGATGAACAGCATATTGCGTGGCACGCGGTGCGTGAGCTGCACCATCACCACCGCATCACCGCGCCGGCTGACCACCCGGACATAGCTTTGGTGCGCGATGCCTTGCTCGGCAGCGGCATCGGGGTTCATCTCCATATACGGCGTGGGGCTGAACTTGTTGCAGTTGCCGATCTTGCCGGTGCGGGTGCGGGTGTGGAAGTGCTCAACCACCCGGCCCGAGTTCATCCAGAACGGATATTCACTGTCCGGGCATTCGTTGTTGTTGAAAAAGCGCACCGGAATCAGCAGCGCCTTGCCGCTGGGGGTCTGGAACACCCCGTCGGTGTACAGGCGTGGGTCGCCTTTGAAAGGCAAGGTCTTCTGCATGTCGTAGCCGGCGGCATCTCGGCCTGCGGTGACTGCATCCTGCTGGGCCTGGGCCTCGGTGTACGGCCACTGGATGCCGCGTGCGGCCTCGATGCGGTCGTAGGTCATGCCCGAGATATCGAGCATGCGGCCGTCGTCGGACGACAGCTCACGCATCTCATTGAACGCGCCCTCGGCGGTGGCCGGGTAGTGGATCTTGTTGCGGTCCTCGAAGCGCTTGGCCAACTGGTTGAAGATCCAGAAATCGGG
>JANLOP010000321.1:0-25724 GCA_031366635.1 Betaproteobacteria bacterium
GGGCCGTAAGGCTGGTCGACAAAGCCGGCCAGCACCAGCTTGCCCTGCAAATCATCGGGCGCCAGGTCATGCACCTCGGCCAGCAGCTTGCCAAACTCCTTGTCAGTTTCCGGGAACGGCTCGGTCAGGGTTTTCAGGCCCGCCGCCATCAGCGCGCCGATCTGGTCGCGCAGGCGATCATCGTTGCTGGTTGACATGACTGGATTCCTCAAAAGTGCGGCAGCGGATCGATACAGCCATCATGCCCTTCGGAGGCGCAGCGTCTCAACCGATGCGGAACCTTGCCAGCTCGCTGCCGGTCTTGGCATCGTGGGCGTGCACGGTGCACACCAGGCACGAGTCGAAAGAGCGCGCCACATGGCCCACCTCGACCGGGTCACTGGCGTCGGCAATCGGTGCGCCGATCAGTGCCTCTTCGATCGGCCCGCGCACCTGCGCGCCGTCGCGCGGGCCGACGTTCCAGGTGGTGGGCGCGATGATCTGGTAGTTTTTGATCTTGCCGTCTTTGACCTCGATCCAGTGGCATAGCGCGCCGCGGATGGCCTCGGTGGCGCCCCAGCCCCGGCCGTCGCGCTCTTTGGGCTTGATGTACCACGGGTCGTTCAATTTGAACTCGCGCAGGCAGCGCTCGGCTTGCCGGTACAGCTTGATGGTCTCGTGCATGCGGCCAATCTGGCGCAGGTGCACGCTGGCGCCACCCATTCTCTTGAACATGTCGAGGATCAGCGGATCGTGGTGCTGCCAGGCTTCACCGTGCTGGCCACCGGCCACCAGTTGGCGCGCCAGCGGCCCGGCCTCCAGGCGGCCAAAATCGGCATGCGTCACGGCGGACGCCCAGGAATACTTGGCGCCGAAATCGGTGTCGTTTTTCTGGGTCGGCCGGGTGACGCGGTCAAACGGGTGTTGGTCGGCTGTGCCTTCGTCATACCAGGCGTGGCTCAGGTTCTCGCGGGCAAACTTCTGGTCCATCAGGCCGTGGGTGTCGGCCACCGAATCGTAGACGCCGCTCTTCATGATCACCGCTGCGTTGCGCGCGTCGATGGTCGGCTTCTGGTATTTGTCCTCGTGCGGCAGATAGCCCCAGCTCAGGTATTTGCCAACGCCAGCGCCGTAAGTATCCAGGCCCACATCCAGGCCCATCCTCCAGTAAAAGCCCAGGTCGGAATTGGCATGCCTGGGTGACTCATCCAGCCAGACCATGAAGTCGTCATACGACTTGATCTGCTCGTAGCGCTCCAGCGTGCAGCCCAGCCAGGCCGGCTCCAGCCAGTTGGCCTTGAAGTACTCCAGGATGGCCCAGGCCCGGGTGACATCGGTCAGCGTGGGCGCGCACATCACGCCACCGGGCACCATGTAGCTGGAGTGCGGCCACTGCCCGCCCAGCAGCGCGTAAATCTCCACCGGCTTGCCCGAGATCGTCACGCCCAGCTCGTACGAACTGCCGGTGAACGGCGCAAAGCGCCGGCAAGCCTCGGCGTAATAGGGGCTGTGCTTGTATTTTTTGTTCGTCAGGTCGATGGCGTACAGGCCGTAAAAGTAGCGCGGCTGGCTTTGCAGGCTCTCGACGATCTGGCCCAGGTTGCGCGCCAGAATGGCATTGCGCGGCACCTCGGTTTGCCAGGCCGTGTCCAGCGCCCAGGCGGCGCAGGTCAGGTGCGATGCGCCGCAAATGCCGCAGGCGCGCGGCGTCACCACCAGGCCGGCCTGCGGGTCTTTGTCGCGCAGGATGACCTCAAAACCGCGAAACAACTCGGCCTGGGTCCAGGCGTTGACGACATGGCCGTCCTGGATGTCGACCCGGATGTCAAGATCACCTTCCACCCGGCCGACCGGCGAGATGTCCAGGGTTTGAACAGCAGACATGGTGTTTCCTTCGGTGTTTGCAGACGGGGCTGCGGCAGGCGTTGCCGGCAGCGTGGGTCAACCCGGAAGCGCTTCAAACCACAAAAAGGTCTTGCTCGGCCCAGCGCGGCGCGGCATTTTTGGCCGCGCTGGTGAGCGCGATATAGCCTTTTTTGTCCACCCCCAGCGGCAGCTCTTTGGGCACACCCATCACGGTCTGGGTCTTGAACACCGTGCCGGGCGCCAGGTCGTAGAACGGAAACTCGGGCTCGGTGCAGCCCAGGCACGGCATGCCGGCCCGGGTTTTGGACGATTGCCGGTTCCACAGGATGCGGTTGCACGGTGAATGCGTCATCGGCCCCCGGCAGCCCAGGTCGTAGAACAAGCAGCCCTTGCGCTGGCCAAACTCGGTGGCCGACACCTTGTAGGCAAAGTGCATATTGCGGGTGCAACCGGTCTGGGTGAAGCTTTGGAAAAACGTCTTCGGCCGCTGAAACTCATCCAGGCTGATGTCGCCGGCCCGGCCCGTGGCCACCGCCACCACGATCTGGGTGATCCAGTCGGGGTGTGCCGGGCAGCCCGGCACGTTGATCACCGGCAGGCCCGACTTCGAGACATAGCCGTCGCCCAAAAACCCACCCTTGGCGCGCTTCAAAAACTGCAAGCCGCGCGACTCGCTCGGGTTGGGCGCGGTGGCCGGGATGCCACCCCAGGTGGCGCAATCGCCGATGGCCACGACAAACTGCGCCGCCTTTGACAGCTCACGCACCCATTGCAGCATCGGCCGGCCGGCAAACCGGTTCCACTCACCGCTGCCGTTAGGCGCCGTGACCACCGTGCCCTCAAAAACGAAGATGTCCAGTGGGATCGCGCCCGAGACGCAATCGCGCAGCAGCTTTTGCAGGTTGTCGCCCAGCTCGATGCCCAGCGACGGGTGCCACAGGATGTTGATGCCGAAATCGGTGACCAGGTCGCAAGCACTGGGCTCTTCGGCGTTGAGAAACGACATCGTGTTGCCCGAACACGCCCCACCTTGCAACCACAGCAGATTGGCCATCGAAGTCTCCTGGTTCATACCACCGCTGGCTGGCAGCGGACCCGTGGCGGCCGGCCTGGTCTGGCCCGCGCCACCCGCACTTCATCGCATACGACATGCCAAATCCGGCAGCTTGCGGGTTTGTCTGGGGATCACCGGGCTACAGCCCGGCGGTCAAGCGTCGGCGGGCGCGCCAGCCGCTGCATAGCAAGTTGTCGATCCGCCATTTTGCAAAGCAAGTTGACATGGGTCGGCCCGCGCGCGGGGCGGGCTCAAGCGGCATCGGCCGCCGCCTGCGGGCCGATGCCATAGCGCTTGAGCTTGTTACCCAGCCCGACCCGCGACAAGCCCAGCTCATCCGCCGCCCGGGTGTGGTTCCAGCGGTGGCGCTCCAGCGCGGCGCGCACCAGCGCCATCTCCAGTTGCTCGACCCGCTCTTTCAGGGTCTGGCCGTCCAGCGCCGTGGCCGGCGCCGCGCCGGGCTCGGCTCGCGGTCGGGCCCGGGCGATCTCGACCGACAGGTGCGCTGCGGTGATGAACTCACCGTTCACCACGGTGGCCACGGTGCGCCGGATTTCGTTCTCCAGCTCGCGCACATTGCCCGGGAAAGCATAAGCCCGCAGCTTTTGCTGGGCCTGGCTGGCCACACCGGGGATTTTGCGGTTGAAGACCTCGCTGTATTTCTTGATCAGGAAGTCGGTCAACACCGGGATGTCCTCAGGCCGGTCGCGCAGCGGCGGGATGTGGATTTCGAAGCCTTTGAGCCGGTAGTACAGGTCGCGCCGAAACCGGCCTTCCTCGACCAACTGCCGGATCGGCCGGTTGCTGGCGGCGATGATGCGCACATTGGTGGCCCGGGTGCGGTCGCTGCCGATCGGCTTGACCTCACCGTCCTGCAAAAACCGCAGCAGGCTGACTTGCACCGCCGGTGAAATGTCGGCGATCTCATCGAGAAACACCGTGCCGTTGTCGGATGCCACAAACAGCCCGAGCCGGTCGCTGATGGCGCCTGAGAACGCGCCGCGCTTGTGGCCAAACAGCTCGGACAGCAGCAAGTCCTCGGCAATCGCACCGCAGTTCTGCGCCAAAAAGAGCTGCTGGCTGCGGTCACTGAACAAATGGATCGCCTTGGCCAGCAGCTCTTTGCCGGTGCCGGTCTCGCCCTCGATCAGCACCGGCAAATCGGTGCTGGCGGCCTTGCGCGCCAGGTTGCACACCTCGGCCATCTTGTCGCTGATGAACACCAGCTTGTCGAAGTGGTAGGTCTCCTGCAGCGTGCGGGTCATGGTGTCGTTCTCGTGCCGGATCACCGCATCGGCAAACTTCAACTCGCGGCTCAGGTAGCGGTGGATGCGCGCCAACTCGCGGCTTTCCAGTGCGCGCTGGATCAGCAGGGCCAGTTGCTCGGGCTCAAAAGGCGGCGTCAGCACCTGGTAGACCGCCGCGTCGTTGATGGCCCGCACCATCTCGTCACGGCGCGCACTTTGCAGCGCCAGCACCCGCACCGTGTGCGGTTGCTGCACCCGCATGCGCTGCAGCAGGTCCACCCCGCGGCCGTCTTCAAGCTGCTGCTCGCAGACCAGCACATCGGGCGTTTGCGCCAGCAGCAGCGCGTCCAGATCGGCCGCCCGGCGCAGGCCATGCACAGCGTACTGGCGCCCCAGGTGCTGCTGCAGCGCGGGGTCGGCCAGCACGTCGGCGCCGACCAGAAAAACACAGAAATCGGGCGCTGAGGACATGACAAGATACTTTACGTTGTGAATAGAAGATTATCTACTTGAGTTTTTAGCAGGGCCGCAACAGCTTGCGGGTGGCGCGCGCCGCCATCAGCGCTTCAGTTCGACGAGAACCCGCCGAAGTCCATGCCAAGGCAGACAGGCGCCGCCGGCCCTGGTCAGCGGCACGCCATTTGCAATGCGGGCGCTGGTCGGTCCAGCCATCCCAAGCCAGCGACCGGGCAAATTTGCCAGCCGCGCGAACACCTTGACCACAGGGCTACCCCACATGGTTTTCTCCCCCTTTCTGGCGCGTTCTGTCGGCACGCTGGCCCCGGCGCCAGGGCGGTCTGGCGATGCGCCAGCGGCTGGCCGGGCGGGCCGATGAGGCTGGTGCAGGCCAGGGCCGGCATGCCCGAGCGGGCCGGCAATCTGCCGTCCGCTGGGTCACGGCCCCGTGCATTGCAGGCCCGCACTGACCGCCGCACCGGTGCGCAAGACCTGCAGCGCTTCCGCACCGCGCTGGACGGCGCCGCCGATGCCATCTTCCTGATCGATGTGCAGTCGGGCGCCTTGCTCGATGTCAACGCTGCCGCCTGCAAGATGGCCGGTCTGGCGCGTGCCGATCTGCTGGCGATGGCGCCAGAGCGGGTGTTTTCAATGCCGCGCGCCACCCTTGAAGCGGCTTGGCAGGCCTTGATTGCCGGTGGCGCGGTCGGCCAGAGCGCCGAGACAAGCTGCGGCCGGCTGCGCAGCGGCGGCGTGCCGGTCGAAGTGCGGCGCCGCGCCGTGCAGGTGAATGGTGCCTGGCTGGTGGTCGAGGTGGCGCGTGACATCACCGCCCGCCAGCAGCTTGAGCAGGCCATGCAGCGGCAAGCGGTGCAGCACGGCCTGCTGGCGCGCTTTGGCCACTTGGCGCTGGAGAACCCGCCGCTGCGCGACTTGATGACGCAGGCCGCGCAGGTGGTGCGGCAGGGGCTGCGCATCGAGCTGTGCCGGCTGCTGGAGGCCGAGCCCGACAGCGATGTGCTGACGCAGGTGGCCGGCTGCGGCTGGGACGCTGCCTGGCTGCAAGAGCCGTTTTTTGATGCCGGCGAAGAAACCCAAGACCGCTTTGTGCTGGGCGCCCGAGAGTCGATCGTGCTGGCTGATTTCGAAGCCCAACAGCACTTTCAGCGCTCGCCCATCCTGCAGGCGCACGGCGTGCGCAGCGCGGTGGAGGTGCTGATCTGCGGCGCTGGCGGCGCTTACGGCGTCATCGGCGGCTACGCCAGAAGCCCAGACCGGTTCGACGCCGAGAGCGCGCACTTTGTGCAGAGCGTGGCCAACACCCTGGCCGCAGCCATCGAGCGCCGCCGGTCTGAAGAAAAGCTTGCCCACCTGGCCCAGTACGACCCGTTGACCGAGCTGCCCAACCGCAGCCTGTACCTCGACCGGCTGGCCCACACGCTGGTGGAGGCCGAGCGCCACCCACTGCCGGTGGCCGTGCTGTTTGTCGATATCGACCGCTTCAAGCAGGTCAACGACACCCTGGGCCATGCGGTGGGCGACCAGTTGCTGGTGGAGATCGCCGACCGCCTGCGCGGCGCGGTGCGCGCCGGCGACACCGTCGGTCGTCTGGGCGGTGATGAGTTTGCGGTGGTGCTGGCGCACCTGGTGCGGGCCGACGATGCCGCGCTGGTGGCGCAGAAGATCGTCAGCGCGCTGGCCACGCCATTCCAGTTGGCTGGGCAGGCGGTTTATGTCTCGGCCAGCATCGGCATCGCCGTGCACCCGATCGACGGCCAAGAGCCCGACACGCTGCTGAAATGCGCTGACACGGCGATGTACCGCGTCAAAGAGTCGGGCCGCAACGGCTTTCAGTTCTACCTGCCGCAAATGAACGCGACGGCGCTGCGCCGCATGCGCATCGAGGCACAACTGCGCGGCGCACTCGACCGCAGCGAGTACCGGCTGCACTACCAGCCCAAAGTGGATTTGCGCAGCGGGCGTATCAGCGGGCTGGAAGCGCTGCTGCGCTGGCAACCCACGGGCGGCAACCTGGTGCCGCCGGGTGACTTCATCACCATTCTGGAGGACACCGGCCTGATCCTGCCGGTGGGCGAATGGGTGATCGCCACCGCCTGCGCGCAACTGGTGGCCTGGCAGGCGCAGGGCCTGGCGCCGCCGCCGGTGGCGGTGAATGTGTCGGCACGGCAGTTTCGGCAACCCGACCTGGCCGCCGTGGTGGGCGATCTGCTGGCCGCCAGCGGCATGAGCCCAGCGCTGCTGGAGCTGGAATTGACCGAATCCTGCCTGATGAGCGATGCCGATGTGTCGATCCAGAGCCTGCAGCAGATGAAGGCCCGCGGCATCCGGCTGTCGGTCGATGATTTCGGCACCGGCTACTCCAGCCTGGCCTACCTGAAGCGCTTTCCGCTCGACGCGCTGAAGATCGACCGCGAGTTCATTCGCGATGTGACCACCGACACCGACAGCGCCACCATCGCGCTGGCCATCATCAACCTGGCGCGCAACCTGAAGCTCAAGGTGGTGGCCGAAGGGGTTGAGACGGCGGCGCAACTCGAATTTTTGCGCGCCCACGCCTGTGACGAAATGCAGGGGTTTTACTTCTCGCGGCCGCTGCCGGCGGCCGACATCGAGCGCCTGCTGCGCGACGGGCAGCGGCTGCACCTGGCGCCGTTGGGCGCCGCAGGCCAGTAGCCTGCGGGGCATCGGGGGGCCGGGGCATCGGGGCATCCGGGCATCCAGGCGGCAAAGCCTCGCCGCGTCGGGCGCCGCCAAAACCCTTTCGCGCCACACGGCATTGACGTGTTTAAGTTGTGCGCAATTTAATTGCACACATAATTCGGGACTGTTTGACCACACCGCGTCAGCGGACCCCGCCCACCTCGCCCACCCCGCTGACGCCGGCGATTGGCTGGCGCTGGACCATCAGCTTTGTTTTGCGCTTTACGCCGCGTCGCTGGCAATGACCAAAACCTACAAGCCGCTGCTGGCGCCGCTGCACCTGACTTACCCGCAATACCTGGTGATGCTGGTGCTGTGGCAGGGTGACGGCATCAGCGTGTCGCAAATGGGCGCCCGGCTGACACTCGATTCCGGCACGCTGACGCCGCTGCTCAAACGGCTGGCCAGCCTGGGCCTGCTGCAGCGCCTGCGCGACAGCGCTGATGAGCGGCGGGTTCGGCTGCACCTCACTGGCGCCGGCCGCGCGCTGAGAGAACAAGCGCTGGCGGTGCCGCAGGCGGTTGCGGGTGCCACCGCTTTGGATCACCCACAAATCGCTGACCTGGCCCGACAACTCACGCTGCTGCGCCAGCAACTTGCGTCGGCGCTCTCGCCGGCGCTTTCCTCCCCACCTACCGCCCCACCCACCACCGCGCTCTCCCCGGGCTGACGCCTGCCGTCAGCCCAGCCACCGCCCATTCCGGGCATCTCAGCAACCTCGTTTCAAGGACGCACACCATGTCGCTCGACAAAGTTCTCTACACCGCCACCGCCACCGCCACCGGCGGGCGCACCGGCACCGCGCACTCGTCTGACGGCGCGCTCAAGCTCGACCTGTCCACCCCCAAAGAGCTGGGCGGCACGGGCGGCGCGGGCACCAACCCCGAGCAGATGTTTGCCGCCGGCTACTCGGCCTGCTTCATCGGCGCGATGAAGGCCGTGAGCGCGGGCATGCAGGTCAAAGTGCCCGATGACGTGAGCATCACCTCGACGGTGGGCATCGGCCCGATCACCGGCGGCTTTGGCATCCAGGTGGCGATGAACATCACCCTGCCCGGCCTGGCGCGCGCAGCGGCTGAAGAGCTGGTGGCCGCTGCCCACAAGGTGTGCCCGTACTCCAACGCCACGCGCGGCAATGTCGATGTGACGCTGACGGTGGTTTGATGCGCCGGTGACGGCAGCACCGCCCTACCGCATGCGCGGCACGCGCGGCTCGTTCCGCACGCGCCGCGCGGTCGGCGGGGCGGCTGTCAGGCGGTGCGCGCGGCCAGCAGTGTGAGCAGCAGCTCGATCCGGGCCTGCCACGGCGACATCGCGCCGGCCGGGCCGGCAGCGCTGCCCACCAGCACGCCACTGGCGCAGCGGGTGCAGCGCCAGACCGGCAAGCCGGCGGCGCTGGCCTCGTCCAGCGCCTGGGCCAGCGCCTGATGCACGGTGCCGTTGCCGGTGGCGGCCACGATCAGGCCCTGCACCCCGGCCGCGCGCAAGGCCCGCACGCCATCGCCCCGGGCGCCGGCATGGCTGGTGATGATCTCCACCCAGGGCCAGTGGGCGGCATCACCGGCCAGCACTTGCAAGCCCAGCGGCGTGCCGGTGGGCCACTCGCGGAAGCGCCGCAGCCGGCCTTCTTCCACCACGCCGAGCGGGCCAGCATCACCTGAATCCAGCGCATCGGGCCGGTAGGGATGCACTTTGCGCACCGCATCGGCCGTGTGCACCCGCCCGGCCAGCACCACCAGCACGCCGCGCGCGCCGGGCGTGGCCGCCACCGCCACGGCATCCAGCAGGTTTTGCGGGCCATCGGCCGCCAGCGCGGTGGCCGGCCGCATCGCCGCCACCAGAACCACCGGTTTGGCCGGCGCCAGCACGCGGTGCAGCAGCCAGGCGGTTTCTTCCAGCGTGTCGGTGCCGTGGGTGACCACCACGCCGGCCACGTCGGGCTGCGCCAGGTGGTGCGCCAGCCGCTGCGCCAGGCGCTGCCAGGTGGCGGCGTCCATGTCCTTGCTGTCGAGCTGGGCCACTTGCTCGGCCTGCAGCGGCAGCGCCGCCAGCGCCGGCACGGCATTGAGCAAATCCGCCACGGCGCGCTGGCCTGCGATGTAGCCCACGTTGTCGGATGCGTCGACCGCCGTGCCGGCGATGGTGCCGCCGGTGCCCAGCACCACCACGGTGGTTTGCAAGAAGTCGCTTGGCATTTGTGCCTTGTCTGGATAAAAATACAGCCACTGGATAAAACGCCAGCCTCTCACGCGCACAGCCCACAGGACCGCCATGAACCAAGACACGGATACCGGCCACGCGGTCAATCGCGACACGCACCACGAGACCGATCACGAGACCCACCCCAAGCTCACTGCCCGCCAGCAGCAGATTCTCGATCTGGTGCAAAGCGCGATCGAGCGCACCGGCGCCCCGCCCACCCGGGCCGAGATTGCCACCGAGCTGGGCTTCAAATCGGCCAATGCCGCCGAAGAGCATCTTCAGGCACTGCAACGCAAAGGCGTGCTTGAGCTGGTGGGCGGCACGTCGCGCGGCATCCGGCTGCGCTCGGCCACGCTGCGGGCCATGAACGAATCGCGCAACAAGCAATTCTCGCTGCCGCTGCCCGGGCTGATGCAGCTCACGCTGCCGCTGGTGGGCCGGGTGGCGGCGGGCAGCCCGATCCTGGCGCAAGAGCACATCGACAAAACCTATTCGGTCGAGGCCACGCTGTTTGCCGGCAAGCCCGATTACCTGCTGCGGGTGCGCGGCATGAGCATGCGAGATGCCGGCATCCTGGACGGCGATTTGCTGGCGGTGCACAAAACCAAAGAGGCGCGCAACGGCCAGATCGTGGTGGCGCGCCTGGGTGATGAGGTGACCGTCAAGCGCTTGCAGCGCACCGCCGGCGGCATCTCGCTGCTGCCCGAGAACCCCGATTTCCAGCCCATCGTGGTGGCCGCCGGCGATGCTTTTGAACTCGAAGGCATAGCCGTCGGCCTGATCCGCAACAGCCCGCTGATGTAGCCGTGGCCACGCCCAAACCCCCGGGCCGGGCGGCGGCCGCTGTCAAGGCGCCCAAAGCAGCGTCGGCCAGCGATTGCCAGCGGCTGGAGCAATTGCCCAACATCGGCCCGGCGATGGCCGGTGATTTGCGCGCGCTGGGCATCAGCCATCCGCAAGAGCTGGCGCATCGGGATGCGTTCTCGCTCTACCAGGCGCTGTGTGCGCACAGCGGCAAGCGGCAAGACCCGTGTGTGCTCGACACCTTCATGGCCGCCACCGACTTCATGCGCGGTGCGCCGCCGGCGCCGTGGTGGGCTTACACGGCGCAGCGCAAGCAGTTGTATGGGGCGGTTTGACGGTGGGGCGTGTGGGCGGCGCCCTCACCCCAGCCCTCTCCCGCATGCGGGAGAGGAGGCAATGCGACCTTCCCGCCGGTAAGAACCTCTTGCTCCCTCTCCCGCATGCGGGAGAGGGTTGGGGTGAGGGGCGGCACGTGATCGGCCCCCTTCCCGGTTACCTCAAAGGCTGAACCAGCAAGGTCTTGACCGGCGTGCCCGCCGCCGGCCACAGCGGCACCGCGTCCACCCGCACCCAACGCTCGGCAAAGCTGCGGTACAGCGGTGACCACGGGATGCCGCTCTGCCCGGTGCTGTGGATCACTTGTGATTTGGTGGCATCTTCCAGGTCGTAGCGCCCGCGCAGGCTGGGGCCGTGCTCATCGAGGTAAAACTCACCGGTGGTCGAATCCGCTTTCAAACTCACCCGGCCGACATTCACGGTGTAGCTGTCGCCACCCACCGGCGCCCTCACCTCAAACCACTTGGCCAGCAGCTTGACCTTCGAGAACGGCCGGTGCTCTGACCGCGCCTGGTGCGCCCGGCCCCACTGCCAGGCCGCCACATCGCTGCCCTGCAAGGCCTGCAACTCGTCCAGCGCGGCGCTGAAGGCGCGGTTGATCTGCTCGCTGCAGGTCTCCACCGCCGGGGTGGTTTTGTTGTCGCACCACCAGGCGTCGTCACGCGCCAGCACGCCCTCCAGCGCATCAAAATAGCCGCGCTGGCCCAGCAGCCGGTCGTACAGCGGTGCGCCCACCTCGTCGGCCAGCACCTGCTCAGAAAAATGCCGGTGCCAGGCCCAGTAAATCAGCGGTGCGGCCTTGTCGGCGGCCATCGTACCGTCAAAGCCCGCCAGTTGCTGCTGCGCCGCTGCCGCCAGCGGGTGGGCAGATTGGGCTTGCAGCAGCCGGGGCAGCAGCCGCACCACAGCCAGCGATTTGACATCGCCCTGCATGCGCTGCAAATCGGCCAGCGAGTGTTTGGGCGCGGCCTCGATCAGTTGCTCGATGCGCTGGTGGCGGTAGGGCAGCGCCCACTGGTGGCTGATGAAATGCGGGTAGCCGGGCGGGGTGATTTTCTGGTTGGCATTGGCGATGAAGCCGCGCTCGGGGTCGCGCACCTGCGGCAGCGCGTCCACCGGCAAAAAACCGGCCCAGTCGTAGCGCGCGTCCCAGCCGGGCGCCGGCGCCAGGCCGCTCAAATCGTTGTCGGGCCGGCGCAGCGGCACCCGGCCGGGCGAGACCAGCGCGATATGGCCGGCGTCGTCAGCCACGGCCATGTTTTGCTGCGGCGCCACCCAGGCGGCACTGGCGCGCACAAACTCGTCCACCGAGGCCGCTGCGTCCATTGCCAGCGTGGTGGCGATGATGTCGTTGTCGGTGTCCAGCCCGGTCCAGCGCAGCGCGATGGCGTAGCCGGGCTTGGCCTTCGGGCCCAGCGCGTCGTCCGCCAGCCCTGCCAAGCCAGCGTCTGAGAGCACCGGCCCGTGGCGGGTGGCGCGCACGGTGTGCAGCACATCGGCCTGGCCTTTGACCTTGATGATCTCTTGCCGGGTCTCAAACCGGGCCCAGCCGTCGGGCGTCTGGTACTGGTTGGCATCGTCGGGCTTGATGCGCTCCAGATAGGTGTCTTGCACGTCGGGCCCGGTGTTGGTCAGGCCCCAGGCGATGTGCTCGTTCTGGCCCATCAGCACAGTGGGCAAGCCGGGCAAGGTGGCGCCGGCCACCTTCAGGCCCGGCGCGTCGATGCGGGCGAAATACCACAGCGCCGGGGTCGACAGCTTCAAGTGCGGGTCGCTCGCCAGCAGCGGTTTGCCGGTGGTCGTGCGGCTGCCGGCCAGCAGCCAACTGTTGGAGCCCACGCCGTCCACCTCGCTCTCGGGCGCGGCGGCCATCAGGCGCAGCAGGCTGGGCTCAGCGGTGGCCTGGTTGCCGTCCAGCTTGAGGGTTTTGTAAAACGCCGCGTAATCCATGCTGGCCGGCACCGCATCGCCCGGGTAAGGCGGCATCAGTTGGTCGATGCGCTCTTTGGGCAATTTGAGGGACAGGCGCAGCCGGATCAGCTCACTCTGCCAGTTGGCGCCCAAATCCCAGGCCATCATGATGGCCCAGGCCAGGCTGTCCTCGGGCGCCCAGGGCTCGGGTTGCAGGCCCAGGATGACAAACTCGGGCGGCCGGGCGCGCAAGCTGCTGATCACCGCGTTGACACCGTCGGTGTAAGCCTGCAACAACTCGCGCGACGTGGCGGGCAGTTGCGCCCACTGCGCCGCCGCCACCCGCCGCACGCCCAGCGTGCGCAAAAACCGGTCGGTCTCCAGCGCGCCGTCGCCAAAGGCCTCAGACAGCCGGCCGGCGCCGATGCGGCGCTGGGTTTCCATCTGCCACAGCCGGTCTTGCGCATGGGCCACGCCCAGGCCAAACAGCGCATCGCGCACGCTGGCGGCACGGATGGTGGGGATGCCGTGGGGGTCGCGCTCGATGCGCAACTCGGCCCGGGCGCCGGGCAAATGCAGGGTGCCGTCGGTCACCGGCAGCACGCGCTGGGCATAAAACCAGGCCAGCAGCCCGGCCACCACCGCCAGCAGCAACAGCAGGGTGAAGGTGCGGCGAATCCATTTGCCAAGCATCGTGGTTCTCCGTGCCGGGCCGGGGCCCCGTGTTGATCGGCGGCAAGCCTACCAGCCGGTCAGCACCCCGCCGGCGCACGGCCAGCGCTGGCACCTGCGCAGCCAAAGCACAGCCCAGGTCAGCCGCACCACTCGCCCCAAAGTGGCCCCACTTGGCCCGGTTATTCGGCAATTTGCCACACGGCGCCGGGGCGAACAATGGTTTCAGTTCGTCCAATCTGTTGCCGAAATGTCATCCATGAACCCGCACCACGCGCAACTGCCTTGCTGGATGTTCCGACTGGTATCGCGCCGGCCCGCCGCGCCCGCCAGCAGCCTGAGCCACACCCGGACCGAGGTTTGCCCGCCCGAGATGTGGCCGTCGTCGCTGTCCTGGCGCGGCCGCTTCCAGCGGCTGGCCAGCCGCTGGGTGGGCCGGGCGTCACCCTGGCTGCCTGAGCCGGCGCGGCCGGTGAACCGGCTGGCGCTGGTGAAGGCCGAGTTTCAGGAAAGCCTGGCCGACCTGGCCGACCTGGCCGACCCCAGAACCCAGACCGTGCTGGACCAGATCGCCCGGGCCCGCTCACTGCGTGAGCTGTGGCATCTGCGCTCGCCGGTGTACGGCGCGGTGGCGCTGGCCATGACCCAGACCGAGGCCGAGCAGCGGCTGGCGCGGCTGAACCGCCATTTCCCGGTGCGTGCTCCGCGCGCGGGCCTGGTGGCATCGGAGTGATGCACGCCGCCTGGCAGGCCCCGACGCCGCGCCATCCCGCGCAACATCCCCTCGGTGCGCCAGCCGTTGCGCCGATCCTGCCCGGCCCCGGCCTGCCGCAAGACCGCCACGCCCGCATCGCCGCCCGGCGCACTTTTGTCGAGATGAAGCAGCGCTTCATCGCCGCCGTGCACAGCCTGGACGGCCTGCGCGGCGACTGGCTGCGCCACCAGGTGCGCCATGCCCAGGAGCCGGTCGACCTGTGGCGGCTGCGCGGCGCGGTGTTTGCCGCGCTCGGCCTGCGCGACGAGACCACCCGGCGCACCCGGCATGAGCTGCACCGGGTGCTGGACAGCGTGTTTCCGGACAGCGGCGAGTTGCTGCCGTTTGGCGCGCATCTGTAGCGCGCAAATAGTCGCCGGTCGCCGGTCGCCGGTCGCCCGGCGTCAACCGGCCGAGCGGCTGGCGCGCGGTGCTTTATCCCGCCGTGCCCAGAAAATCCATCTTGCCCAACGCCACCCCGGCGTGGCGCAGCAGCGCATACGCCATCGTGACGTGGAAGAAGAAGTTGGGCAGCGCAAAGTGCTTCAAGAACGCCTCGCCGGTGAACTGCATCGGCTCGCGGTTGCGCATCGGGATGACGATCTGACGGGCCTCGCTGCCGTCGATGTCAGTGGCCGGCACCGACGCCACGTAATCCAGCGTTTTTTGCACCCGCGCCCGCAAATCGGCCAGGCTGGCCTCGTTGTCCTCGAACTTGGGCAGCTCCTGGCCGGCCAGCCGCGCCACACAGCCTTTGGCGGCGTCGCTGGCGATGCGAATCTGCGCCACGAAGGGCAGCATGTCGGGCGCCAGCCGAAGTGCCAGGTAGTTGACGCTGTCGAACTGGCGCGCAGCGGCATGCGCCTCGGCCTTGTCCAGCCAGACGAGCAGCGCGCCCAACTGGCGTTGCAACAGCGGCACGCTGGCCGAATACATTGAAATCGTCATGGTGTCTCCAAGGACCGGTGAGCGGGACCGGCATGCTAGCCCGGCGCTTGGGTGGTGCGTCCGGTGGTGCGTCCGGTGCTGCGTCCGGTGCTGCGTCCGGTGCTGCGTCCGGTGGTGCGTGGGGGGAGACCGGACGCGGCACAATCCCGGCCCACACCATGAACATCATCATCCTCGACGACTACCAGGACGCGGTGCGCAAGCTGCGCTGCGCGGCCCAACTGGAGCGCTACAACGCCAAGGTGTTTACCAACACCGTCAAAGGCATCGGCCAGTTGTCGGTGCGGCTGCGCGATGCCGAGGTGCTGGTGTTGATCCGCGAGCGCACCCACTTTTCGCGTGCCCTGCTGGAGAAACTGCCCAAGCTGCGGTTGATCGCGCAGACCGGCCGGGTCGGCCCGCACATCGACCTGGCCACCTGCACCCGGCTCGGCATTGCCGTGGCCGACGGCAGCGGCTCACCGGTGGCTGCGGCCGAGCTGACCTGGGCGTTGATCATGGCCGCGATGCGCCGGCTGCCGCAGTACATCGGCAACTTGAAACACGGCGCCTGGCAGCAAAGCGGGCTCAAAGCGGCGTCGATGCCGGCCAACTTCGGCCTTGGTGCGGTGCTGCGCGGGCGCGCGCTGGGGCTATGGGGCTACGGCAAGATCGGCCAGATCGTTGCCGGCTACGGCCGGGCCTTTGGCATGCAGGTGCAGGTGTGGGGCAGTGAGGCATCGCGCGCCCGCGCGCTGGCCGACGGCTACCAGGCCGCCGCCAGCCGCGAGGCTTTTTTTGACGATTGCGACGTGCTGACGGTGCACCTGCGGCTGAATGACGAGACGCGCGGCCTGATCACACTCGAAGACCTGGCGCGCATGAAGCCCACCGCGCTATTCGTCAACACCTCACGCGCCGAGCTGGTCGAAGACAACGCGCTGGTCTCGGCACTCAACAAAGGCCGACCCGGGCTGGCGGCGGTGGATGTGTTCGAGACCGAGCCCATTCTGCAAGGCCACCCGCTGCTGCGGCTGGAAAACGCCATCTGCACGCCGCACATCGGCTATGTGGAGCAAGACAGCTACGAGCTGTACTTTGGTGCGGCGTTTGAGAATGTCATCAACTTCATCGGCAACCAGCCCAGCAACATCGTCAATCCGGAAGCGCTCAAGGTGATCCGGTGAGCGCCGGCGCCCGGCCGGCGCTGGCCGCTGGCGCCGCAGCCCAGGCCGGCTCGATGTCGGTCGCGCGCTGGGCCTTGCTGTTCGGCAACTTCATCGTCGGCTGCGGCGTGATGGTGGTGGTGGGCACGCTCAATGACCTGGCGCAGTCACTGCAAGTCAGCGTGGCGGTGGCCGGCCAGTTGATCACCGCCGCTGCCGTGGCGCTGGCGCTGGGCGCACCGCTGCTGGCCGCACTGGTGGCCGGCATCGACCGGCGCCGCTTGTTGACCGGCGCGCTGCTTTGGTACGGCGTGGGCCACGGCCTGGCGCTGCTGGCGCCCGACTACGCCACGCTGCTGCCGCTGCGCGTGGTGTCGGTGCTGGGCGCGGCGGTGTTCACGCCGCAGGCGGCAGCCGCAGTGAGCTTCATGGCCCCGCCCCAGCAGCGCGGCCGGGCCATCACCTTCATCTTTCTCGGCTGGTCGCTGTCTGCCGTGCTGGGCATGCCGCTGTCGGCCTGGGTGGGTGAGGTCTGGGGCTGGCGCTGGGCCTTTGGTGGCGTGGCCGGGCTGTCGTTGATCGGTGCCGCCTGGGTCTGGTGCACCCTGCCCGACGGCGTGCGGCCGGCGGCGCTGTCGCGGGCGCACTGGGCCCAGGTCTTCACGCACCCGGCACTGATCGCCACCGTGGGCGTCACCGCGCTCAGTGCGGCCGGCCAGTTCACCTTGTCCAGCTACTTTGCGCCGTATTACCGCCAAGTGCTGGGCGCCAGCGCGGCCGAGATCAGCGCGCTGTTCTTGTGGTTCGGCGCGGTCGGTGTGCTGGGCAATGTGCTGGTCGCGCGCTACATCGACCGGCTCGGTGCCGCCCGCAGCGTGGCGCTGATGCTGGGCTGCATGGGCCTGTCATTGCTGTTGTGGCCGCTGGCCACCAGCCTGCCGCTGATGGTGGTGGTGATCGCGCCCTGGGCGCTGGGCTGCTTTGCCACCAATTCGGCCCAGCAGGCCCGGCTCGGGCTGGCGGCACCGGCACTGGCCCCGGCGCTGATCGCGCTCAACACATCGGCGATGTATGCCGGCCAGGCGCTGGGCTCGGCCAGCGGTGGCGCGATGGTGGCGAAGAACGGCTTTGGCGCGCTGCATTGGGTGGGGCTGGTGTGGTTGCTGGCCGCGCTGGCCTTGAGCGCCTGGGCGGCGCGGCGCATGCACCCGGGCAGCGGCCATGCCTGAGCCGGTGCCGGGCGGGCCGGCGGCCATGCCTGAGCCGATGCCGGGCGGGCCGGCTGCCACCGACGCTGCCACCGATCCCGCCACCGATCCTGGCATCGATCCCGGCATCGATCCCGGCAGCGCACCGGGCAGCGCGCCCGCCACCGGCCCTGACCACCCGGCGCTGCGCCGGCCGGCGTCTTGCGCTGAGCTGTTCCGCGTCTTCAACCGCCTGGCGTTGCAGGGCTTTGGCGGCGTGCTGCCGGTGGCCCACCGGGAGCTGGTGGAGCGCCAGCGCTGGGTGAGCGCGCAGCAGTTTGTTGAGCTGCTGACCATCGGCCAGGTGCTGCCCGGGCCCAACATCATCAACCTCTCGATCATTCTGGGCGACCGGTTTTGCGGCTGGCGCGGTGCGCTGGCAGCCAGCGCCGGGCTGCTGGCGCTGCCGCTGCTGATCGTGCTGGGCCTGGCCGCCGCCTACCAGCAATTTGCCGCCACCGCGTGGCTGGCCGGCGCGCTGCGCGGCATGGGCGCGGTGGCGGCCGGGCTGGTGGTGGCCACTGCGGTCAAGCTGTCGCGCAGCCTGCAAACCAACCCCCTCGGCCTGCCGACCAGCATGGCACTGGGCGCGGCCACTTGGCTGATGGTGGGGTTTTTGCGCTGGAAGATGGTGGGCGTGGTGCTGGGCCTGGGCAGCCTGGGCATGGCGCTGGCCTGGCGCCGGCTGCGCTCACCGGGCGCTGTCAAGCCATGAGCCCGCCCGGCCGCCCGAAGGGCTCAACCACCGCAGTGCAAAGCACGGCGGTTGCTTGATGCCCCCGCCCGGCCGCCCGAAGGGCTCAACCCCCGCAGAGCGGCGCACGGTGGTGGCCTGATGAGCTGGGCGGCGCTGCTGACGACCCACGGCCTGGGCTGGGCAGATTTGTTGCATTTGTGGCTGCACTTCATGCTGCTGTCGATGCTGGCAGTGGGCGGGGCCATCAGCACCGCGCCCGACATGCAGCGCTACCTGGTGGCCGAGCACGGCTGGATGAGCGCCGCCGACTTCACCACCGGCGTGGCCATCGCCCAGGCCGCGCCCGGGCCCAACATCCTGTTCGTGGCGGTGATGGGCTGGCATGTGGCGGGTGCCGCCGGTGTGCTGGCCACGATGGCCGGCATCATCGGGCCGTCGTCCCTGCTGGCGCTGGCGGTGGGCCGCTACGGCCAGCGCCGGGCTGATTCGCTGGCGCTGCGCGCCTTCAGCGCCGGGCTGGCGCCGCTCACCATCGGCCTGCTGCTGTCCACCGGCTGGGTGCTCACGGCCCCCACCCGCCACCAGCCGGTGGCCGTGGCACTGGTGCTGGCCACGGTGGCGCTGCAGTTGCGCAGCAAGTCCAGCCCGATGTGGCTGATCGCCGGCGGTGCGCTGGTGGGCGCGGTCTGGCTGGCTTGACCGGCCTGGCTTGACCCGCCTGGCTTGACCTGCAGCCCGCAGCCGCTCAACCCGGCCGCCGGTACACCAGCAGCCGGCCTTTGTAGGCCGGCTGCGGCGGCACGGCTGCCGGCAGCGCATCACCCAGCCGCTCTTCGCGCAGCGCAAACCCCTGGCCGGCCATCTGCCGGTTGAAGGCCGGCCGGTTGCCCCGGTCAGGATCGACGATCCACACCTCGGCGCGGGCGGCAGCAAGGCGGTTGATGAAGGTGGCCAGCAAGCCGGCGGCGTCGCGCTCGTAGAGCAAATCACTGCCGATGATCAGATCAAACTGGCCCACCACCCCCATCGCGGTGGATTCTGCTGGCAGGCCCGGCACCGGCGGCCACGGCGCACCCCAGCGGCCATGCCGGTATTTCATCGGCAGCAGGTGGTTGAGCCGCAGGTTCTCCAACAAAAACGCGCCGGCCAGCGGATGGCAATCGCTGGCGGTGACATCGGCGCCACGCCGGTGCCCCACCAGGCTGGCCAGTGCCAGGCCGCAGCCGATCTCCAGGATGCGCTCAGCGGCCTGCACCGGCCGCAGCGCCAGCCGCGCCGCCAGGTGGGCGCCCGACGGCCACAGCAACCCGAACATCGGCCAGGCCGCCGATGAAATGCCCAGCCGCTCAGCCGCGCCCAGCGGATCGGCAAATTGCTGCCGGTCGAGCAACGAGCGGATGAACAAATCGGCCACGCCCGCCACGGCGATGGTTTCTTGCTTGGTCTGGTAGCCGGGCATCGCGGTGGGCGAAGCCCTGGCGGGCAGCTTCGGTTGGGCTGGGGCGGTCAGTATGGGGCCAGTGGCGGCATGGCCCTGCGACGAACCCCAAAAACGCCAAGCCAGATCACATCAACACAATGTCGTACTGCTCCGGGCTGAACGACGGCTCGGTGCTCAGCGAGATCGGTTTGCCGATGAAATCACTCAGCCCGGCCAGGTGCTGGCTTTCTTCGTCCAGCAGCATTTCCACCACCGCCGCGCTGGCCACGATCCTGAATTCTTTCGGGCTGAACTGGCGTGCCTCGCGCAGGATCTCGCGCAGCACGTCGTAGCACACGCTGCGCGCCGTCTTCACCTGGCCCCGGCCGCTGCAGGTGGGGCAGGGCTGGCACAGCATGTGGGCCAGGCTTTCGCGGGTGCGTTTGCGCGTCATCTCTACCAGGCCGAGCTGGCTGAAGCCGCTCACCGTCACCTTGGTGCGGTCGCGTGCCAACTGCTTTTTGAACTCGGCCAGCACCGCCGCCTGGTGCTCGTCGCGCACCATGTCGATGAAATCGACAATGATGATGCCGCCCAGGTTGCGCAGCCGCAGTTGGCGGGCAATGGCGCCAGCCGATTCGAGGTTGGTCTTGAAAATCGTGTCGTCAAAATTGCGCGCACCGACAAAGCCGCCGGTGTTCACATCCACGGTGGTCAGCGCCTCGGTCTGGTCGATGATCAGGTAGCCACCGCTTTTCAAGTCCACCCGGCGGACCAACGCCCGGGCGATCTCTTCCTCGATGCCGAACAGGTCGAAGATCGGCCGCTCGCCTTTGTACAGCTCCAGCCTGGCGGCGGATGACGGGGTGTAGGTCTCGCCAAACGCCTTCAGCGCGTCAAACTGCAATTTGCTGTCGATGCGGATGGTTTGGGTGCGGTCATTGGCCATGTCGCGCAGCACCCGCTCCACCAGGTTCAGGTCTTCGTGCAGCAGGGTGCCGGGTGGCTGCGCCAGGCCCTGGGCCCGGATCGCGGCCCAGGCTTTGCGCAGGTAGGCGATGTCGTCGGCCAGCTCGGCATCGGTGGCCTCCTCGGCATTGGTGCGCAGGATGAAGCCGCCGGGCGAACTGCCGTCTGTCGTCGCGGTGAGCCCCTGCATGCGCTGGCGCAATTGCTCGCGTGCCTCGGCTGAGCCGATTTTTTGCGAGATGCCGATGTGCGTGTCCTGCGGCAAGAACACCAGCATGCGCCCGGCAATGCTGATCTGGGTCGACAGCCGCGCGCCTTTGCTGCCGATCGGGTCTTTGACCACCTGCACCATCAGCGTCTGGCCCTCAAACACCTGGCGCTCGATGGGCACCAGCGCGACGGCGTCCTGGCGCGGCAGGTGGTGGCCGCCGGGGTGCAGGTCGGCCACATGCAAAAACGCCGCGCGCTCCAGCCCCACCTCGATGAAGGCGCTTTGCATGCCGGGCAGCACCCGTGCCACCTTGCCGAGGTAGACATTGCCGACCAGGCCGCGCTCGAGTGCGCGCTCGATGTACAGGTCTTGCACCGCGCCGTTTTCGATCACCGCGACGCGGGTCTCCTGCGGCGCCCAGTTGATGAGGATGTCGTGCATGGGGCGGGTGGACTTCTTGTGACGCGGTGCGTCTAGAACATCGAGCCTAGAACCGCACGCGCGCTTGCATCAGCAACTGGGCCGTCTCGAAGAGCGGCAAACCCATGATAGTGGAGTGGCTGCCGGCAATATGCGGTATCCAGGCCGCCAGTTGGCTCTGCACCGCATAGCCGCCGGCCTTGCCAAAAGGCTGGCCGCTGGCAATGTAGGCGGCGATGGTGGCCGGGCTGAGCGGCGCAAAGCGCACCTGCGAGACACTCAGCGCGGCCAGCGTGCGCCGGCCGTGCGCCAGCGCGACGGCGGTGAGCACGCGGTGGCTGCGGCCCGACAGCGCGGTCAGCATGGCCGTGGCCTCGGCCGCATCGGCCGGTTTGCCCAGGATGGTCCGGCCCAGCGCCACCGTGGTATCGGCGCACAGGATGGGCGCAGGCGGCAGGCCCCGCTGCGCCAGCCGCGCCCGGGCGGCTTTGAGTTTGAGGGCGGTGACGCGCTGCACGTAGGCGGCCGGCAGCTCACCCGGCAGCACCGCTTCCAGCGCCTCGGCATCCTCTTGTGCATCGGCCAGCAGCAGTTCGTGGCGCACGCCGAGTTGGTCTAGCAACTGGCGGCGGCGTGGGCTTTGCGAGGCCAGGTAGATGAAGTCGGGGGGCGGTGTCATGGCCTGGCTTGAGCAGGTTTTGCAGCATCAGCGGAGGGTTTGCAGTATCAATGCACCCTCACCCCAGCCCTCTCCCGCAAGCAGGAGAGGGGGCAAGGCACGCGGGTTTGGCCCCCTCTCCCGCACGCGGGAGAGGGCTGGGGTGAGGGCGCATCAAGGCCGCCAAAGCTTCATTCCCGGTGGTAGGGATGGCCGGCAGTGACGCTCCAGGCGCGGTACAGGGCCTCGGCCAGCAGCACCCGCACCAAGGCGTGCGGCAAGGTCAGATCGGACAAGCGCCAGGTTTCATCGGCCGTGGCTTTGAGCCCGGCATCCAGCCCGTCCGGCCCGCCCACCAGCAGCGCCACATCGCGCCCGTCGCCCAGCCAGAAGCGCAGGCGCTCGGCCAACTGAAGGGTGGTGAGCCGGCTGCCATGCTCATCCAGTACCACCCGGCGCAAGCCTTTGGGGATGGCCGCCTCGATGCGTTGGGCCTCGGCGGCCATCATCTGCGCAGCGGTCTTGGCGCTGCTGCGCGGCTCGGCCTTGATGGCCTTGATGTCCAGCCGCAACTCGGGCGGGAAGCGCTTGGCAAACTCGTCGTAAGCGGTCTCGGCCCAGGCCGGTGGCCGCTGGCCCACCGCCACCAACAACAGGCGCATGGCGGGTGATCAGCCGCGTTTGACGGGTCGCTTTGCGGCTGGCCTGGCCACTGGCCTGACAGCAGGCTTGGCAGCGGGCCGTGCCGCCTGTTTTGCGGCCGACGTGCCCGCCGACGCACGGCCCGCCGGTGCGGCCTGGCGGGCCACCGGCGCCGCCTTGCCACGCGGCGGGGCTTTGCCAGGCGCTGCCTTGCCGGCAGCGGTTTTGCGGGCTGGCGGCGGCACGACAATCATGCGGGGCTTGGGGCCTGGGCTGGCGGCTGTCTTGCTGGCGGCAGTCTTGCTAGCCACCGTCTTGCGGGCTGGCACCTTCTTGGCCACCGGCGCGGCCTTCAATGCTGCCGCCGCCGCACGGGCGGCATTGCCACCGGCCCGCTCGGCGCCAGTGGTCTTGACGGCATCCCGCTTGGCCACCACTTTTTTGGCCGGCACCTTGCGCGCCGTCACCAGCTTGACTGGCGCGGTCTTGGCGGCGGCTTTTTTGGCCGGCGCACGCTTGACCGGCACTTTCTTGGCGGCCGCCGTTTTGGCCGGCGCCTTTTTGGCCGGCGCCTTTTTGACAGTCTCGTCGTCGGCCTCGTCCTCCGACGCCTTGACCAGGCCGCGCGGCATATCGCTGCCCAGCTTCATCTTCACCGGCTTGCCGCCCCAGATCTCTTCGAGCCGGTAGTACTCGCGGATGGCCGGCTGCATGATGTGGGCCACGGCGGCGCCGCAGTCGACGATGATCCACTCGCCGTTCTCGGCCCCCTCGGTGGCCAGCACCGGAAACCCGGCCTCTCGCACCGCCGCCCGCACGCCCGAGGCCAGGGCCTTGGTCTGGCGGTTGCTGGTGCCCGAGGCGATGATGACGCGCTCAAACAGCGCCGACAAATGCTCGGTGTTGAGCACCAGGATGTCCTGGGCCTTGACGTCTTCGAGCCCATCGACGATGGCCCGTTGCAGTTTGCGAATGTCCATTCAGTGCCTGGTGTCCCGTGGGTTTTTGGAAGTGTTGCTCTGGGCGTAGAGCTGGTGTTGGTCAATATAGCGGGCCACCGGCGCGCCGGCCAGCGCGGCCACTGGCTGGCCGGCGGCCACCCGGGCCCGGATGTCGCTGGCGGCAATGGCCAGCGGCGGCAGCGGCAGCGGCACGCAGCGGTGCGGCAGCGCCGCCAGCGCGGCCGGCGCTTGCGGTGCGTCGCCATCGCGGGCGGCCACCGCCAATGTGAGGCGTTGCAGCAGCTCGGGCCAATCGCGCCAGGTGTCGAAATGGGCGTACTGGTCCTGGCCCAGCACCAAAAACCAGTCGGCGGCTGCGGGCGCGATCTCGCTCTCGGCCTGCAACTCCCGCACGGTGTCGATGGTGAAGGTGGCGCCACTGCGCTGCAACTCCCGCTCGTCGATCACGCAGCGCGGCTCACCGGCCAACAGAGCGGCCAACATCGCCAGCCGGTGCCGCGCAGGGGCCAGCGCACGGTCGGCCTTTTGCCAGGGAGAACCGGCCGGCAGCCAGCGCAATTCGTCCAGCGCCAGGGTTTGAATCGCCACCCGTCCCAGCGCCAGATGCGCCAGGTGCGGCGGATCAAAACTGCCGCCGAGCAGGCCGATGCGGGACGCCGCCATCAAAAGCCGCTCATCCGGCGGCCGGCCTGTGCGCCGCCAAGCCATCCCCCAAGCCATCCACCAACCAGTCGCGCGGCCGCAAAAAATCGCTGTACAGCCGGGCCTCGGGCGTGCCGGGCTGCGGCGCCCAGTTGTAGCGCCATTTGACGACGGGCGGCATCGACATCAGGATGCTCTCGGTGCGGCCGCCCGATTGCAGGCCAAACAGCGTGCCGCGGTCAAACACCAGGTTGAACTCGACATACCGGCCGCGCCGATACGCTTGAAAATCTCGCTCGGCCTCGTCGTACGGCGTGTCGCGCCGCCGCTGCACGATGGGCAGATAAGCCGGCAGTAGCGCGTCGCCTACCGCGCGCATCATGGCAAAGCTGTCATCGAAGCCCAGCTCAGAAAAGTCATCAAAAAACACACCGCCAATGCCGCGCGGCTCATTGCGGTGCTTCAAGAAGAAATACTCGTCGCACCCCTGTTTGAAGCGCGGGTACAGCCCGTCGCCAAACGGCGCCAGCGCGCTGTGGCAGGTGCGGTGAAAGTGCGCCGCGTCTTCTTCAAAGCCGTAGTAGGGCGTCAAGTCCATGCCGCCGCCAAACCACACCACCGGCGGCTTGCCGTCGGGCAGCGCGGCAAACATCCGCACATTCATGTGCACCGTGGGCACAAACGGATTGCGCGGGTGCATCACCAGCGACACGCCCATCGCCTCAAACGGCGCGCCCGCCAGATCGGGCCGGTGCTGGGTGGCCGACGGCGGCAGGCTGGGCCCTTTGACATGGCTGAAGTTGCAGCCGCCGCGCTCCAGCAGGTGGCCGCCTTCCACCAGTTGGGTGCGGCCGTCGCCTTGCAGCCGCTCGTCGGGCGCCCGCACCCAGGCGTCGGTGACAAACGGCTGGCCATCGGCCGCTTGCAGCGCCTCGATGATGCGGTGCTGCAGGCCGAGCAAATAGTCGCGGACGGCTTGGCTTTGCATCCGGTGTTTTGCAGGCAAAGTGACCAGCGCGTCAGCGCTTGATCGCCCGGTGGCCAATGTCGCGGCGGTACTGCACGCCGTCGATGTGGATGCCGCGCAGCGCGTCATAAGCGCGCTGCTGGGCCAGCTTGGCTGAATCACCCAGCGCGGTGACGCACAGCACCCGGCCGCCGGCCACACGCAGCACATTGCCGTCCAGCGCCGTGCCGGCGTGGAAGACCACTGCGTCCTCGGCATCGGCGCCCAGGCCGGTGATCGCATCGCCTTGGCGCGGCTGGGCCGGGTAGCCGGCCGCAGCCAGCACCACGCCCAGCGCAAAGCGGCGGTCCCACAGCAACTCCACCCGGTCGAGCGTGCCGTCGGTGGCATGCAGCAGCACCTCGACCAGATCGCTTTTGAGCCGCATCAGAATGGGTTGGGTCTCCGGGTCGCCCAGGCGGGTGTTGAACTCCAGCGCCTTGGGCCGGCCTTTTTTGTCGATCATCAGGCCGGCATACAAAAAGCCGCTGAACGGGATGCCGTCGCGCGCCATGCCCTGCACCGTGGGCAGGATGATCTCCTGCATCGCCTTGGCATGCACATTGGGCGTGACCACCGGCGCGGGCGAATACGCGCCCATGCCGCCGGTGTTGGGGCCGGTATCGCCGTCGCCCAGCCGTTTGTGGTCCTGGCTGCTGGCCAGCGCCAGCACGTTTTTGCCGTCCACCAGCACGATGAAGCTGGCTTCTTCGCCTTGCAAAAACTCCTCGATCACCACCCGGGGCACGGCCTGG
>JANLOP010000325.1:0-9600 GCA_031366635.1 Betaproteobacteria bacterium
GTGCGCGGTGCGCTGGGCGACGACGGGCGCAGTGCGGCACGCTACCGGCACGGCATGGAATACGGGCAGTTTCTGGAGCGCAAATCCAAGCTGCACCAGGCCCTGCGCGGTGCCTTGGGTGCGGCGGCAGCGCCCTACCTCGTCGTGGGTGAGGGACGTGCGCCGATGCGCTACCGGTTGGCGCTGGCGGTGGCGGCCATACTCTTTGTTTGACACAACACCAATACACAACAGGGAGGTCAGTTGCTCACACGCCACTACACACTTCGCTTCAACACCCCGGCTTTTTTGGGCAATGCCAGCCAGTCGGGCCAATGGCGCACACCGCCGATCAAGGCCTTGCTGCGCCAGTGGTGGCGGGTGGCGTATGCGGCGCAACAGCCGGGCGCCGTGTCGGTGGGCGCGCTGCGCGATGCCGAAGGGCAACTCTTTGGCATGGCAGCGGACGACAGCGACCGTGCTTCACGCAAAAGCCAGGTGCGCATTCGCCTCGACGACTGGGCTACGGGCAAGCTGAAAAGCTGGGATGGGCTGGAGCAACGAAAAGTCCACCATCCGGAAACAGAGCGCGCGAACTACCAGGTCGGGCCGCATGCCTACCTGGGTTTCGGGCCACTGGACGGCAGAGGCAACACACGCTTTGGCGACAAATGCAACGCCGCGATCCAGTGTGATGCTGTTGCTGGGTTCAGCCTGGCATTTCCGGCCAGCGACCAGGCCCAATCTTTGGATCATGCGCTTTGGCTGCTGCACCACTTCGGCGCGCTTGGCGGGCGCAGTCGCAACGGTTGGGGCTCATTCAGCCTGCTGCCGGCGGATGCCAGCACGCCGATGCCCGACCGACCTCTGGATGAAAGCCTGACCGAACTGTGGACGGACGCCCTGGAGATCGACTGGCCGCACGCCATAGGCCGCGATGCCGCTGGCCCATTGATCTGGCAGACCGAGCCTCTTGCAGACTGGAAGGCGGCCATGCGCCGGCTGGCAGAAATCAAGATTGGCCTTCGCACACAGTTTGTATTCATGCCTGGAAAAAACGCAGTCCAACCCGAGGCACGGCATTGGCTTGGCTACCCCGTCACCAACCACACGGTTCGCGACTGGGGCAACGCACGCTTGCTCAACAGCCGCCTGCCCAACAGTCTGCGCTTCAAAGTTCGCCGCGATGCCGACAACATGCTTCGTGGGTTGATCTTCCACATACCTTGCCGGCCTCCTTCGTCATTCAACCCCACCACGTCGGCACTCATTGCTGTCTGGCAGCGCGTGCATGCGTTACTCGATGAACTACACCTTCCCATCGCCGAACGCCGCTACGCCAGCATTGCCGACGCCCACCGCAAAGCCGGCCTCCGACCCATGCTCGACACCTTGCGCCTGACCCGCGCCGACCGATGAGTCACCCCATGCCCCAAACCACCCTCTGGCAAACCAAGCTGCATGCCCGCCTGCACGACCCGGCCGAAAAAGCGCTGGTGCTGCTGCGCGACCCGGCCGGCCATGAAGGCGGCAGTGCCCAGGTGCTGCACCGCTTGCTGGGCTACCACCGCATAGCCGCCGCCCACATCGACCCCGACAACACCGACGCGCTGCATGGTGCGCTGTTCAAGAAAGGGATCCCGACAGCCATCTACAACACCGTGCGCCGGGCCGACTGGTGGGCCGCCGCCGCTGACCGGCCGCAATGGCCGCTGCAAGAGATCACCGTGCAAACCAAAGCCCGCCAGCCACTCGCGCTCAAAATCGCCGATTGGGCGCAGGTGCGCTGGACGAAGAAGCCGGTGTTGATCCACCCGCTTACCGGCACCGAGTACAACCTGGGCCAGCACGGCGGCTTGGGCGATACCGAACTGGACGACCTCAAATCGCGCAGCTTTGTGCACTTTGCCGCGTTGGTGCAGCCCGGCTCAAAACCCGACGACGAAGCCGACTGGTTTCGCACCCTGCTGGCCTTCTGGCGCTTTGGCCCGTCGCTGCGCGAGGACAACGACAACGGCACGCTGGGCCTGCTGTGGCCGCTGCTGCCGGCCGACACCCGCGTGCCCGATCACAGCATCTGGGACCACCTCGACCTCACCTCGGCCTTCGCCGGCGCCTTTGCCGCCGATCCCGACGACGGTGAGGCAGCGCTGCTGACCGTGGCGCTGGGCCCGGTGCAAAGCTTTATCGAGGCGGCGCGGTCCACGTCGGACCTGTGGGCCGGATCGCATTTACTGGCCCGCCTGGCCTGGGAGGCAATGAAGCCGGTGTGCCAGGCGCTGGGGCCCGACGCCATCCTGTTTCCGCGCCTGCGTGGCGTGCCGCAGGTGGATTTGTGGCTGCGCGACGACTGCGGTCTGCCGGCAGCGCTGTTTGACGAATGCGAATGGACGCACAGCGCCACCGATGCCAACCCGCTGTTCTCCGCCGCCCTGCCCAACCGCTTTGTCGCCATCGTGCCGCGCAGCATGGCCACCCAGCTCGCGCAGCAAGTTGAGCAAGCGGTGCGCGGCTGGCTGCTGGCGCAAGGCAATGACGCGGTGGATCGGCTGCTCAAGGCCGCCGGGCTCGGCCAGGCCGGTGAGCAGCATTGCCACCGCCAGATGCGCGAGCAACTGGCCGGATTTCCCGAGGTGCATTGGGCGGTGGTGCCGTTTTCATTGATCCACCCGCGCAATGCCGAGCGCCAGACCGATCTGGACACCCGCGCGCTGTCGGCGGCGATGGCGCCTTTTTTTGGCGTTGCGCCCGATCAGCCCAGCGGTTTTCTGGCCAGCCCGGCCTGGCAAGTGCTGCAAAAAGAGTTGCAGTGGGATGACAACACCACCTTTTTTGCACCCAACCCGGGCGCGCTGTATGCCGCCGTGCATGACCTGGCCGAGCGTGCACTGGCCGCTGCCAAGGCGGTGCGGCCGTTTGCGCCCAGCGCCCAACAAGGCTGGCGCTGCTCACTCACCGGCGAAACCGAATGGCTGACCGCCGACCCGGCGCAGTTGCAATCCTCCTACCGGCAACAAACCGACACCCTCTGGGCCCGCATCGCCGAGCGAAAGCCAGCCTGGGCCAAGCCCGGTGAGCACCTGGGCGCGCTGCCAGCCCTCAAGCGCCTGTGGCCCACGATGTTTGCCGATGAGGTGGGCCGCGCTGTTGGCAGCATCACCAGCGCGGGCGCCCAGCGCTTTGTGGTCTCCACCCACACCATGGCGCTGGCGCACCAGCTTGACCGGTGGCTGGCCGCTGGCGCCCCGGGTGCCGACGAATTGCGTGCCGAAATGGCCGGCCAGCCGGCCGACCCGGTGGCCTTGCCCCGCAAACTGGTGCTGGCGCACAGCCAGCATCCGGCGTTTGAGCTGGCCCGTCGTTTGCCCGCGCTGCTGGATGGTCAGGACGACCCGGCTGACCTGGCCGATGACCGGCAAACCCGTGGCCTGACTCGGCCGATCGCAAACACGCTGGCCAGCGCCTCCACGGGCCCGGCCCGCATCGAGACCTACTACAGCCTGCTGCTGATGGACGGTGACCACATGGGCGCCTGGCTGGCCGGTGGTGACGCACACGCCATCAGCTACCGCAGCAGCTTCCACCCGCAAGTGCGCGCAGGCTTTGATGCCCACGCGCTGCACCAGCCGCTGCTGCGCGCCTACGCGCAGCAAAAACGCGCCTTGTCACCCAACCGCCACCTGGCAATTTCGGGTGCCCTGAACGACTTCTCGCTGGTCGTCGCCCGCCAGGTGATCGAAAACGAGTACCTGGGCCGCCTGATCTACGCCGGTGGCGACGATGTGCTGGCCATGCTGCCGGTGGCTGATTTGCTGCCGGCGATGCAGCGCCTGCGGGTGGCCTATGCCGGCCACGACCCCAACCATGCTGACGGTGACCGCCAAGGCCTGGCGCTGAAAAACGGCTTTGCGCTGCTCGACAGCCCGCGCAGCGGCCGGCGCCTGATGCGCATGATGGGCGACCGCGCCACCGCCAGTTGCGGCGCGGTGGTGGCCCACCACCAGGCGCCGCTGGCCGCGGTGCTGCGTGAGCTGCGGCTGGCCGAGAAACGCGCCAAGGGCGAAGGCGGCCGGGATGCGTTCAGCCTGAGCCTCATCAAACGCTCGGGCGGTGCGCTGCTGGTCACCGCCAAATGGGGTGAGCCGGTAGCACTGCTGACCGCATTGCGCATGTTCCTGGCGGCCGACGGTGTCTCGCGCCGCGCCGTCTTCAACACCCTGGTCTGGCTCAAAGACCTGCCCCCCGACCAACCCGAGATGCTGACCGCACTGCTGGCCTACCAGTTGGATCGGCAGTCGGATGCGGCAGCACGCCAGGCTCATGACGTGCCCAAGCTGGCGCGCCGGCTGAGCGATCTGGCCTTCAACGAGCAGCAGCGCAAGGCTGGGGCCGACCCGCGCCAGTGGCTGCACAACTTCTTGAGCGCGGCCGAGTTTCTGGCCCGTGAAACCCGCCGCGTTGATTGATGTGATGACCACCACCACCCACCGTTTCATCGAGCCGCTGGACGTGCTTTATCTGCGCGGCAACAAACTGTTTGGTGACCCGGGCAGCCACGGTGAAAGCCTGGTGCCGCCTTGGCCATCAGTGGCGGCTGGCGCCTTGCGCTCCCTGATGCTGGCCACTGACGGCGTTGATATGGCCGCTTTTGCACGCGGCCAATCCACCCACGCCACGCTGGGTACACCGGCCGCACCCGGCTCATTTGCGTTGACTGGGTTTGATCTGGCGCGCCGCAACCCGGCCGGGCAGGTCGAAACCTTGCACGCCTTGCCGGCCGATCTGCTGCTGACCGAGGCCGCCCACGGCCGCCTGCAACTCACCCGCTTGCAGCCACACCGCCCTGCCACCGGCCTGGCCAGCTCAGCCCCGCTGGCGCTGTGGCCGGTGTTGGCCCAGACCGAGCGCCGCAAACCGGTGGGTGGGCATTGGCTGACGCAAGCCGGCTGGACCACGTACCTGAAAGGGCAAACCCCCACCGTCAGTCAACTGGTGCTCGCCTGCCAGTTGTGGCAACTCGATGCCCGCATCGGCATCGGCCTGGACGCCGCCACCCGCAGCGTGGCCGACGGCCAGTTGTTCAGCGCCCAAGCGGTGGTGTTTCAGCCGGGTGTGGGCTTTTTGGCGTCGGTGCGCGGGGCCGAGCCGCCGCGCACCGCTGTGCTGCGCTTTGGCGGTGATGGCCGGGGTGCGGCCCTGACCGCAGTGGCCCATGCCGCGCCGCAACCCGATTGGGATGCCATCAGCCGTGCCGGGCGCTGCCGCATCGTGCTGACGACACCCGGCCTGTTTGCCCAAGGCTGGTTGCCGCCGGGCGTGGATGCCGGCCAGCATCTGGCGCTGCAAGGCGTCAGCGGCCACCTGGTCTGCGCCGCAGTGCCCCGCGCCGAGGTCGTCAGCGGCTGGGACTTGGCGCGGCGCCAACCCAAAGCCGCCGAGCGGGTGGCGCCCACCGGCAGCGTCTACTGGATCGACCGATTGGCCGCCTCGCCCGAGCAGCTTCGCAAGGTTGCCGAGCGCGGCTTGTGGGCCGACGACATCCAGAATGCTGCACGCCGGGCCGAAGGCTTCAACCGCTTCACCTTTGCGGCGTGGTGATCGTTTTTTTGCACGCCGTTCAGTCCCTCCCGTCCACCGCCCCCTGATCCGCCCCCCCAAGGACCGCCCATGTTCCAGCGCCAAGCTGCTGTTTTTCTGTACGCCGTGAGCCCCGTGCATGTGGGCGCCGGCAATGCCGTCGGCGTGATCGACAACCCGATCCAGCGTGAGCGCCACACCGGCCACCCCTGTTTTGCCGGCTCGGGCCTGAAAGGCGCGCTGCGCCACGGCTTTGAGGCCATCGGCGGCGACAAGGCGCTGATCGACCGGCTGTTTGGCCCGGCCTCCGACAGTGGCGATTTGCACGCCGGTGCGGTGAGTTTTGGCGATGCCCAACTGGTTGCCTTCCCGGTGCGCTGCCTGAAAAACGGCTACATCTACGCCACCTGCCCGCAAGCGCTGGCGCGGGCGCAGCGGCTGCTGGCACTGATCGGCATCAAAACTGGCTGGTCTTTACCGGAGGTGGCCGAGGGCGATTGCCTGATAGCCAACCCGTCCCTGCTGTCGGGCGACAACAAGCTGCATCTGGAAGCCTTTGAATACAGCGCCAAGATGTCAAAAAGCCTGCCGGCGCTGGCGGCTGATCTGGCCCAGCGGGCTTTGCCCGCCGATGCAGCCTATGAATTCTTTCGCAACAAACTGGCGCAAGACCTGGTGGTGTTGTCCGACACCGACTTTGCCTACTTTGTGCAGAACGCCACGCTGGTTGAGCCGCATGTGCGCATTGATCCGGATACCGGCACCGCAGCCGTTGGTGGCTTGTTCTACACCGAGAACCTGCCGCCTGAATCGCTGCTGCTGGCCCCGTTGCTGGCCAGCGCCACCCGCACCGGCCGTGCTGATGATCGGCTGGAGGCCGACGAGGTGCTGATCAAACTGAAAACAGCGCTCGACGGCAAGTTGCTGCAGATCGGCGGCGACGCCACCACCGGCCGTGGCCTGGTGGTGCTCAAAGTGATGGAGGGCTGAGGCGATGGCAACGACGACCCAACAGACGATGGAACAGAAGCGCGCAGCGGACGCCTGGGCGCGCTGCCAAGGTTGCAGCAATGAATACCAGAACCTGGCCAAGAGCGTGCCAGCGCTGATCATGAACAGCGGGCTGATGCAGGTGCTGGCGTTCCTGCATGAAAAAGGGGGCAAAGACTCACAGCGCCATTGCCGTGACCTGGGCGAGCACCTGCGCGACTGGTTGCGGCGCCAGTTTCCGCAAGCCCTGCCCAGCGCGGAGTTCGGCAATTTCATGCAGGCGTTGATGAAAACCGAGCCACGCAGCTTCCAGCACATCACCACCGAGGCCTTTGCCTGGCTGCGTTGGGCGCGCCAGATGGCGTCTGCTGCCCGCGTGGGGATGCGCTGAAATGGCCGTCGCTGCCGTACCGGCTTACCTGGGCAAAGATTTCTCGTCGGCATCTCCGGGGCTGCGCTTCGGCATGTTCTTGCCGCTGTGGGGTGTGGACAGCCGCAGTGGTGAGCTGTCGTGGACCATGCACGACATCAACTACCGGTCTACCGGGCCACAAAGCCAGGAGCGCCGCTTCGAGGACAAGAACAAAACCGCCGCACTGGCCAAAGCGCTGCGCTTGAACCTGTCGGACCTGGCGGCCATGTCAGCGTTGGCCCAGCGCCAGGCCGCCCTCGCCGCCCCGCTGGCCGCCCAGGCCCGCCTGCTGACACGGCATGCCGTCGCCGTGGCCCCGTTCACCACCGGCCTGGGCAGCGCCCATCCACTGGAGAACGGCTTTGCTTTTCTCAACCCCTACGGCCTGCCCTACCTGCCCGGCAGCGGCGTGAAGGGTGTGCTGCGCCAGTCGGCGCGTGAATTGGCCGGCCATCTTTGGGGCGATGACCAGGGCTGGACGCCTGCCACCATCGACGCGCTGTTTGGCAAGACCGGCGACGACACCGACGCCCTGGGCAACCCCATCCTGCAGCGCGGCGCCTTGATGTTCTGGGATGTGCTGCCGCAGATGGCCGGCGATGCGCTGCAGGTCGAGGTGATGACACCGCACCAGACCCACTACTACCAAAACGGTGACAGCCCGCATGAGTCTGGCCAGCCCAACCCGATCAACTTCCTCACCGTGCCGCCAGGCTCAAAGTTTGCATTCAATGTGCAATGCGACCTGCTGTTTCTGGCCCGCCTGGCCCCCGCACTGGCGCAGCAAGACCGCTGGCAACACTTGCTGACCGCCGCGCTGGTGCATGCGTTTCAGTGGCTGGGCTTTGGCGCCAAGACAGCGGTGGGCTATGGCGCGATGCTGGAGGACAAAGCAGCGCAGCAGCGCCAGGCACAACAAGCCGCCGCCCAGCGCGAGGCCGCAGCAGCGCAACAGCAAGAAAAGCGCCGGTCCGCGTTGAGCCCGGCCGAGCTGGAAGCCGAAAACGCCCAAGCCCAGATCGCCGCCTTCCGCAGCCTGCTCGATACCGAGAAACAACTCAAGCGGTACAAGGCCGGGTCGGCCTTTGACCAACAGCGCGCTGAGTTCTTGCAGGGCGCGCTGGCGCTCAAAGACGAGGCGCTGCGCCTCGCGGCGGCACTCGCCCTGCGCGACTCGTACAAGTTCACCGATTGGCCGAGCAAGAAGGAGCGCAAACAGCAGGTGAAACAATGGCTGTCCCAACTCGACGGGCTGGCACCGTGATCTCAGAAGCAACCATCGCGCAGGCCGTCGCCACCCTGGTCGCAGCGGCCAACCCGCAGCGCATCGTGCTGTTTGGCTCTTACGCCCGCGGCGATGCCGATGAGGGGTCGGACCTGGATTTGATGGTGGTCAAAAGCCAGGTCACCAACCGGGCGCAGGAAATGGTGTTTTTGGCGCGTGCACTGCAGCCCTTGCAAGTGCCGGTGGATGTGCTGGTGGTCTCGGCGGACGAATTGGCGCGCTTGGGGCGTGCGCCCGGCTCGGTGTACTGGTGGGCGCTGCACGAAGGGCGGGTGCTGCATGGCGCAGGGTCGTCAGCACCACCCATTCACTCAGACTGCTGAACCCCCCAATGCCCGAAGCCCAGAAGTTCAATACCCATGTTTGCCTGGTGTCTGCACAAGCAACACCGAATTTGCTGCCGCTGCTTGACGACCGCTGGCGGCCACTGAAGGTGGTGCTGGCCACCAGTGACGCCATGACATCGCAGTCGGGCGCGCTGGCGGCCTTGTTGAGGACAAAAGGCGTCAAGGTCGAGACATTGCCACTGCGCGACGCCTACGACTACAGCTCGCTTTGCGACGATTTCCTCGGCTTTTTGGCCGCCAGCGCCGACGAGTCGATGGCGCTGAATGTCACCGGGGGCACCAAGCTGATGGCAGTCGCTGCTCAAGAGGTGTTTCGCGCAAACCAGCGGGCGGCGTTTTACGTGAACATTGAGAACGACGAAATCGTTTTCCTCGGTGGCGGGCACAGCAGCCCACTGCAGGCCAAGCTGAAGATCGCGGAGTTTCTGCGTGCGCACGGTTACACCACCCAAGGTGGCGACCCGCCACAGGTGTCCGCCAAGCAACGCGACCTCGCAGCGCGGTTGGTTGACCATGTGAGCGCTGCCGGGCGTGCGTTGGGCCAGATCAACAGCCTGGCTCAACAGGCCAGGCCGTCACTCAAGTGCAGGCTGACAGAAGACCAAATGGACTCGCGGGCATTGGCCGACATGCTGGGCTTGTTCACTGACGCAGGCTATTTGACGCAGGCGCACGGCACGGTGACGTTTGCGGATGAATCCTCTCGCGCCTTTGTCAACGGCGGCTGGCTTGAACTGCATTTGCTGCAGGTGCTGAACGACCTGCGCGGGGTGCACGCCGGCATCACCGATATCGCCCTCAACTTGCAGGTAATTCATCCCGACGGTCGCACAAAAAATGAACTGGATGTGGCCTTCATGTACCGCAACACCCTGCACATCATCGAGTGCAAGACGGCCAATCTGGCCCAGCCGGGTGTCACGCAGGATGACAAGGCCACCGAGGCGATTTACAGGATGGAATCGCTGCTCAAACTCGGCGGCCTGCGCACGCACGGGATGATCGTCGAC
>JANLOP010000334.1:0-18723 GCA_031366635.1 Betaproteobacteria bacterium
AGGACAGTTTTTGCCGGGTTTGCAGGCCCATAGCCGTAGCTATGGGACAAAAAGCCGGTGTTCACGAAGTGCGGCGAAGCCAAAAATGGACCGCTGCGGCCAAATTGCAGCCGACGATCCCCAAGCCCGACAGGCTCCTAGCGGCCGATAGCACGCCCAGCGGCGGGTTTTTCTGGGACGGCCGCGCCGACCCGGCCTACCTCGATCTCGGCCGGTGCGCCCGCCCGGCCGGCGATCTGGCCCGGCGCACTGATCTGTGCGGTGCTTTGAAAATGCCGTCGCTGCGCAATGTGGCGCAGCGTAAAAGCTATTTTCACAACGGCCGCTTCGGCACGCTGAAAGAAGCGCTGACGTTGTCTGCAGCGCGACACCAGCCCCGAGAAGTGGTACCCGCTGCGCGCCGACGGCACGGTGCAGGTGTTCAACGACCTGCCGCCGGCCTGGCACGGCAACGTCAACCGCAGCGAGCCGCCGTACCGCCGTACAACCGCCAGCGCGGTGAGGCGCCGGCGCTCAGCGACGCCGAAATCGATGAACTGATCGCCTTTCTCGCCACCTTGAGCGACGGTTTCACGCCATGAGCCGGCCGCCGCCCCTTCTTTTGTCATCGGAGATGGCGTTGATCCCCCCTTGCAAATCCCTGCATCTGCCTCTGCATCTGCACCTGCCCCTGCGCCTGCGCCCCCACCCGCTGACCGCCGCCCTGACCCTGGCGCTGCTGTGGCCGCTGACTGCCGCGCAAGCCCAGACTGCCACCGAGGCTGAATTGATGCGCCGGCTCGACAGTCTGGCCGCCGAGGTGGGCCAGCTCAAGGCCCAACTGGGCGCGCTGCAGCAGCAGCGCGATGGCGCTGCGGCAGCGCCGACCACGGCCCCCGCCAGCACGCTGCCGGCCGGCGCCGCTGCCCCGACGGCCCCCAGCACGGCCGCCGCACCGCCCGCCACCGTGCTGACCAGCTACGCTGAGATCAACTACACCCGCCCCCGGCGGGCCAGCCAGAACGCGCAAGCCGACCTGCGCCGCTTTGTGCTGGGCTACCAGCACCGGCTGGACGAACAGACCAAGATCGTCACCGAGCTGGAGGTCGAGCATTCAGTCAGCTCGGCCAGTGACCCGGGTGAGGTGGCGGTGGAGCAGGCTTACGTCGAGCACCAGCTCACGCCCACCTGGGCGCTGCGCGGCGGGCTGTTTTTGATGCCGATGGGCTTGCTGAACGAGAACCACGAGCCGGCGGCGTTTTTCGGCGTCGAGCGCAATTTTGTCGAGACCGCCATCATCCCCAGCACATGGCGCGAAGGCGGGGTGCAAATGGTCGGCCAGTTTGACAACGGCCTGACCTTGCAGGCCGGCGTATCCACCGGCTTCGACCTGAACAAATGGGACGCCACCCGCACCGACGGCGCCCAATCCCCGCTGGGCAGCATCCACCAGGAGCTGGCGCTGGCCAAGGCGCGCGACCTGGCGCTGTTTGGCGCACTCAACTGGCGCGGTGTGCCGGGCCTGCAGATCGGCGGCGGCGTGTTCAGCGGCGGTGCCACGCACGGCCAAGCGCTGGCGTCGGCGCGCATCACGCTGTGGGATCTGCATGCCCGCTGGACGCCCGGCAAATGGGATTTGAGCGCGCTGATCAGCCGGGGCAACATCAGCAACAGTGCCGCGCTGAATGCCGTGCTGAACGCCCCGCTGGTGGGCAGTGCCACGCTGATCCCCAAAGCCTTTGACGGCGGCTATGTGCAGGCCGGCTACCACCTGTGGCAGCAGGGCAATTACGCGCTGACGCCGTTTTTACGCTGGGAGCGCTTCAACACCGCCAGCGGCTATGCCGATCTGGGCCCGGGCCTGACACCGCCGGTGCGGCCGGCCGAGCGGGTGGTCACCGTGGGCGCCAACTTCCAGCTCACGCCGGGCGTGGTGGTCAAGGCCGACTGGCAGCGCTTCAGCCAGAACCGCGACGCCGACCGCAGCAGCGTCGGCCTGGGCTGGAGCTTTTAGCCGATGCGCACGGCCATCAGCCTCGGCGCGATCAGCGCGATCAGCGCGATCAGCACATTGGGTGCGCTCATCACGCTGGCCAGCACGGCGACCAGCGCGTTTGCGGTGGACTATCTGAGCGTCGATCAAGCCGCGCGGGTGGTGTTTCCGCAGGCGGACCGGTTCGAGCCGCGTGATCTGCTGCTGGACGCCGCCCAGTTGCAAAAGCTGGCCGCCAGCGGGCTGGCGCCGCGCTCGGCGCGCTGGCCGGTGTTGCTGGCCTGGCAGGGCAGCACCTTGCTGGGCGTGCTGGTGGCCGACGCGGTGATCGGCAAGTTCGAGTTGATCGGCTACGCCGTGGGCATCGCCGCCGACGGCAGCGTGCGCCAGGTCGAGATCCTGTCGTACCGCGAGAGCCACGGCCATGAGATACGGCTGCCGGCCTGGCGCCGCCAGTTTGTCGGCAAAACAGCCAGCGCGCCGCTGCGTGTGGGCGACGACATCGCCAACATCAGCGGCGCCACGCTGAGCTGCAGCCACGTCACCGACGGCGTGCGGCGCATCGTCGCGGTGCTCGATCTGGCGCGCCGCAGTGGCTGGTTGCCGGCATGAGCGCGGTGCTGGCTGACGCGGTGCGGCGGGCGGCGGCGGGCGGCGCAACCGGCAGCCTGCGCCGGGCCCGGCCGCTGCTCGGCACCTTGGTCGAGGTCGGGTTGGTGCCAGGCGCGACGCTGCCCGAGGCCGGGTTCGAAGCTGCATTCACAGCGGCCTTTGCCGCCATCACGGCGGTGCAAGCCGCGCTGTCCCGCTTCGATGCGCACAGCGACATTCAGCGCTTCGCCCATCTGCCGGCCGGCGCCAGCCTGGCCCTGCAGCCGGCCGGCGCCCGCGCGCTGCGCGCCGCCCAGGCCCTGCGCCAGGCCAGCGGCGGGCTGTTCGACATCAGCCTGGGCACCGGGCCGCAAGCCTGGCACTGCAGCGGCGCTCGATTGCACAAGCGGGCCAGCGGCGTGCAGCTTGATCTGGGCGGCATCGCCAAAGGCCAGGCGGTGGACGCGGCGGTGCGCGCGCTGCGCCGCGCCGGCTGCACGGCGGGCTGGGTCAATGCCGGCGGTGATTTGCGGGTATTCGGCGCCATCGACCTGCCGCTGCGGCTGCGCGACGAGGCCAGCGGCGGCGTGCGGCCCATCGGCACGCTGGCCGACGGCGCTTTTGCCACCAGCCGGTTTGCGCCCGACAGCCGCTGCCAGGTGACCGGTGCCGGGGCCGGCGTGATCGGCCATGTCAGCGTGGCCGCACCGCTGTGCCTGTGGGCCGACGCGCTGACCAAGATCGTCGCACTCACCGGCGATGCAGCGCATCCGCTGCTGGCCCGGCTGGGCGCGCACGCCTGGATCCATTGACCCGTCTGCAACGCAGTCAACCAAAGCCATGCACCGCCCCGGCCACCGCCCCGCACCTTGGCAACGCCGCTTGCTGGCGACCAGCGCGCTGCTGTTGGCGGCCAGCGGCCTGGCCTGGCTGGCACTGCACTACCGCCTGGACGCGGGTGCCGATGCGCTGCCGCACCCGGCCGAGGCCGGGCTGATGAAGCTGCATGGCGCCGCCGCTTTTGCCGCGCTGTTTGGCGGCGGCTTGATGGCCGGCCACCACATCCCCGCCACCTGGCGCCTGGCGCAGCGGCCGCGCCATGCCGGGCAGCGGCGCAGCGGCTTGCTGCTGTGCGGGCTGTTTGGCCTGGCCAGCGCCAGCGGCTACGCGCTGTACTACTTTGCGCCCGAGGCGGTGCGCCCGGCGCTCGGCTGGGCGCATGCCGCTGCCGGCCTGGCGCTGGCCGGTGCCGGCGCCTGGCACGGTGCGCGTGCGCGCAACACGTCACGGCCTGGCACCCTCAGTTGATGCAGCGCAAACCCGGTGTGTGCCGAAGCCGCCCATTGCGGGTCGAAATGAGAGAGAATCGCATTTAGATTCAATCTCACCTTTTGCCGCAACCACGTCCCGTGACCACCCTGCTTGCCGACCTGCCCGACGGCGCCCACGCCACCGTGGCCCAGGTGTGCGCCAACGGGCCTGATCTGGATGCCCAGCACCTGCGCCGCCTGGCCGAATTGGGTTTTTTACCCGGTGAGCCGGTGCAGGTGCTGCGGCGCGGCCCCGGTGGCCGCGAGCCGCTGGCGGTGCGGGTGGGCGACACGCTGTTTGCGCTGCGCCTGCTGGAGGCGCGCTGCATCCAGGTCAGCGCCGTTTGACGGCCCGCCGATGAGCCGCACCCTGGCCCCCGCCGCGCCGCGCCTGCTCAACAGCGTGGCGCTGGTCGGCAACCCGAACTGCGGCAAGACGGCGCTGTTCAACCTGCTCACCGGCGCGCGGCAGAAAGTGGCCAATTACGCCGGCGTCACGGTCGAGCGCAAGATCGGCCTGGCCCGGCTGGCCGACGGCCGCACGGTGCAGGTGATCGACCTGCCCGGCACCTACAGCCTGAACCCGGCCACGCCCGATGAGCAGGTCACGCTCGAGGTGATCGAGGGCCGGCGTGCCGGCGAAGACCGGCCCGACGCGCTGGTGGCGGTGGTGGACGCGACCAACCTGCGCATGAATCTGCGCCTGGTTTTGGAACTCAAGCGCCTGGGTCGGCCGATGCTGGTGGCGCTGAACATGGTGGACACCGCCCGCGCCCGCGGTCTGGTGATCGACAGCGCCCGGCTGGCCGCCGAGCTGGGCTGCCCGGTGGTCGAGACGGTGGCGGTGCGCGCCGGTGGCCATGCCGCGCTGCTGGCGCAACTGGCGCAGTGGCCGTTGCCGGCAACGCTGGGCCCGCCAACCGCCCCGGGCGCGGTGGCCGGCCCAACCAGCGCCACCACACCGCCGGCGCCAACCGCCCCCGCCAGTCCTGCGGAATTGCAGCAAGAGGTGCGCCGCATCCTGGCGCTGGCCGCGCCGCTGGCCGCGCCGCGCCAGCGCGTGCAGGGCCAGATCGACGACTGGGTGCTGCACCCGGTGTGGGGCCTGGTGATCCTGGCCAGCCTGCTGTTTGTGATCTTCCAGGCGGTGTTTTCGTGGGCCAATGCGCCGATGGACCTGATCCGCGCCGGCATGGCCGGCGCCGGCGACTGGACAACCACCCACCTGGCCGCCGGCCCGCTGCGCAGCCTGCTGGTGGACGGCGTGATCGCCGGGGCTGGCAGCGTGCTGGTCTTTTTGCCGCAGTTGCTGATCCTGTTTTTCTTCATCCTGCTGCTGGAGGATTCGGGCTACCTGCCGCGGGCGGCGTTTTTGCTGGACAAATTGATGGGCAAGGTGGGCTTGTCGGGCCGTGCCTTCATCCCGCTGCTGTCCAGCTTTGCCTGCGCCGTGCCGGGCGTGATGGCCACCCGCACCATCGTGCACTGGCGTGACCGCATCACCACCATCATGATCGCGCCGCTGATGACCTGCTCGGCCCGGCTGCCGGTGTATGCGCTGCTGATCGGCGCGTTTGTGCCGGCGCGCGCGGTGGGCCCGTTCAACCTGCGCGGGCTGGTGCTGTTTGCGCTGTATGTGGCCGGCGTGGGCTCGGCGATGGCCGTGGCCTGGCTGTTCAAGGCAATGTGGCTGAAGCGCCGCTACCAGCCGCTGATGCTGGAGCTGCCGGCCTACCGCTGGCCGGCGCTGCGCAGCCTGGCGCTGGGTCTGTGGGAGCGGGCGCGCATTTTTGTGCGGCGGGTGGGCACCATCATCTTCTCGCTGATGGTGGTGCTGTGGTTTTTGTCCAGCTACCCGGCACCGGCCGCCGGCGCGGGTGTCGGCACGTCCGGCCCGGCCATCCAGCACAGCTACGCCGGCCAGTTGGGCCGGGCGCTGGAGCACGTGTTTGCGCCGATCGGCTTCAACTGGCAGATCTCGATCGCGCTGGTGCCCGGCCTGGCCGCACGCGAGGTGGCGGTGGGCGCGCTGGGCACGGTGTACGCGCTGTCCGCCGCCAGCGACGCGGTGGCCGAGCAACTGGCGCCGGTGATCGCCCACAGTTGGTCACTGGCCACGGCGCTGTCGCTGCTGGCCTGGTATGTTTTTGCGCCGCAGTGCCTGTCCACGCTGGCCGCCGTGAAACGCGAGACCAACAGTTGGCGCTACCCGCTGCTGATGGCGGCATACCAGTTTGCGCTGGCTTATGCCGCCGCTTTTTTAACCTACCGCAGCGCGCTGTGGCTGGGCGGCTGAGGGCGGGCTGATGCAATCTCTGCTGACTGCCCTGATCGTGCTGGCCAGCGCCGGCTATGCCGTCTGGGCGCTGTTGCCGCAAGCCTGGCGCGGCGCGCTGCAACGCCGGTGGCTGGGCCGCGACAGCCTGCCGGCGGCCGGCGGTTGCGGCGGCTGCGGGGGCTGCGGCGGCGGGCCCGCCGCCGCGCCAGCGACCGCGACCGGTGCCGCGCCCGCCGGCAGCAGCCGGGTGATCACGATTCACCGCCGGCCGCCGGCCCGCTGAGCCACCGGCAGCGCGCCGATCAGGCGATGCAAGTGCGGTTCTTGCCGGTGCGTTTGGCCTCGTAAAGCCCTTCGTCGGCACGGGCCAGCGCGGCGTCAACCGGCTCACCCGGCCGCCAGGCGGTGACGCCAGCCGAGAAGGTGACAAACACCTCTTCGCCGTCGTGCATGAACAGGCTGGCGCTGAGCCGGCGCTGCAGCCGGGTGAGCACCTGCTGGCCTTCGGCCACCGGGGTGGCGGGCAGCAGCACGACAAACTCCTCGCCGCCAAAGCGGGCGATGTGGTCCACCGGGCGCAACCACGCTTTGACCCGCGCGGCCAGGCTTTGCAGCGCCACGTCACCGGCGGCATGGCCCAGGCTGTCGTTCAACTTTTTGAAGTTGTCGATGTCGATCAGGCCCACCGCCAGCGGCGCGGCGTCGCCAAATTCACCATCGCCGCCCGCCCGTGCGCACTCTTGCTCGAATGCCTGGGCCAGGCCGCGCCGGTTGGCCACCTGGGTCAGCGCGTCGGTGTTGACCTCGTCGGCCAGCCGGCGCAGCTCAGCCTCCAGCCCCTGCACCCGGGCCTGCAACTCGCCGGCCCGGCTTTGCTCGGCCGCCAGCCGGGCCCGGGCGCCGGCCACCAGGGCCTGCACTGCCTGGCTGTCGCCCAGCATCTGCTGCACCACGTCGGCCAGGCGAGGCAGTGACTCGGCCGCCGCCACCGCCCGGGCATGGCCTTGCAACTGGTCGTGGTAGCGGCCGGTGCTGCTGGCCAGGTCGCCCAGCTCGGTCATCACCTGCTGCACCAGTTGCTTGAATGCCTCGCGCGCCTGCACCCGCTCGCCGTGCAACGCCTGCTGGCGGGCGCGTGATTCGTCCAGCAAGTGGCGGGCGGCGCGCACCGCCCGGGCGCTGTGCGCGCCGTCCAGCCGCTGGCGCAGGCGGTCGCCCTGGGCGCGGGCCAGACTGCCCTCGTCGGCCAGGTCGGTCAGGCCCGTGGTGAGTGAATCGCACAGGGCCAGCAGCTCGTCCACCAGCGCATGGCGCAGGCCCAGCAGGCAGCGGGCGCGCTGGCAGACATCGGCCACCGCGTCGGCCAACGCCGGGGTGGCGCCCTCGTCGGCCACGCGCCGGGCCAGCGCGGCCAGCGTATCGGCCAGCTCGGCAGCGCGCGGCTCGTCGGCCGGCAGGCTGGCGCGCACGGTGGTTTGCAGGGCGTCCAGGATGCGCGGCTGGGCGTCGGGCACGGGATCGGCTGCCAGATCGGCTGGCAGATCGGCCGCCGTATCGGCTGCCCCGGCCACTGCCACCGCCTCATCGGCCTGGTCTTTTTCCCAGGCCGTCAGCAACTGGCCCAGGCGCTGCTGCAGGCGCTGGCCATCACTGCGGCTGCTGGCCAGCACCCGCTGCAGGCTGTCTTTCTTGCGCGCGGCGGTCCAGTGGCGGGCGCTGCGGTCCAGGCCCCGGGCCAGACGGTCGATCAGCGCGGGCCAGGCCTCGGCCAGCGGTGTGGCGTCGAGCGGCAATGCGACACCCGCCGCCTGCGACTCATCGGCATAGGCCCGGGCGTAGTGGGCCGGCGTGGGCTCTTGCCGGGCCTGGGCCAGGCGGCGCAATGCGCCTTTGGCCAGTTGGGCCGGTGTGGGCGCCGGCGCAGCTGTTGCAGCAGACAGCGCAGCAGGCACCGAGGCCGGCGCAGGCCGGCTCAAGGCCAGCGCCCGCCGCTGCTGCGCGGCGGCTCCAACTGCTCAAAGCCGGCCTGCACAATCCACGGCGCCTTGCGCGGCAGCACGGTTTGCTGCAACCAGCGCTCCAATTCGTCGGGCGGGATCGGCCGGCTGAACAAAAAGCCCTGCATCACCGTGCAGCCCAGCCGGTGCAGCACCTCCATCTGGCGCAGGTTCTCCACCCCTTCGGCAATCACCCGCAGGCCGAGTGAGCGGGCCAGCGCGATGATGGCCGTGACCACGGCTGAGCTTTGCGGCGTGATGCCCAAATCGCGGACAAAGCTGCGGTCGATCTTCAGCTCGCTGATCGGCAAGGTGGTCAGGTAGGCCAGCGACGAGTAACCGGTGCCAAAGTCGTCAATCGAGATCTCGACGCCGATCTCGGTCAGCCGGTGCAAACACGGGATGACGTTCTGCAAATCCTTCATCAGCCCGGTTTCGGTGATCTCCAACTGGATCGCGCGGTGCGGCACGCCGTAGGTCGAGACGGCCTGGTGGATGGTCTCGACCAGGTCACTGCGCTCGAACATGCGGTTCGGCAGGTTGACCGCGATTGAATCGGCAAAACCGAAATTGACGCCCCACTGCTTGGCCTGGCGTGCCGCCTCGCGCAGCGCCCATTCACTGAGCGGCACGATCAGCCCGGTTTCTTCGGCCAGCGGGATAAAGTCACCCGGCGGCACCAGCACCGGGCCGCGCTGCCAGCGCATCAGCGCCTCGGCGCCCACCATGCGGGCCGAGCGCACGTCGATCTTGGGCTGGTAATGCAGCACCAGCTCATTGCGCTCGATGGCCTTGTGCAGCGCCGATTCAAGTTCCAGTTTCTCGCGGCCGCGGCCGGCCAACATCGGGCTGTAGACCGCCGAGGCATTGCGGCCGGTGTTCTTGACCGAGTACATCGCCACGTCGGCGTTGCGCATCAGGTCGGCCACCGACTGGCCGTCGGCCGGGTACATCGAGATGCCCACGCTGGCGGTGACAAAACACTCCTGCCCACCCACCCACACCGGGTCACGCATCGCGTCCAGGATGCGCTGGGCCACGCGCTCGGCGTCGGCCTCATCGACCACCTCGGGCAGCAGCGCGATGAACTCATCGCCACCCAGCCGGCCCACCGCCTCCAGTGTGCGGTGGCTGCGTACGCCGGCGGTGTCGAGCGCGGCGTCCATCACCTGGTCGCTGTGGCGCACGCAGCCGCGCAGCCGGCGCGCCACCTCGACCAGCAGCTCATCGCCGGCAGCATGGCCCAGCGTGTCGTTGATGACCTTGAAGCGGTCCAGGTCGATCAGCAGCATCGACGCCTGGTGGCCGAGCCGGCGCGCGTGGTCGAGTGCGCGCTCGGTGCGCCAGATCAACTGGCGGCGGTTGGGCAGGCCGGTGAGCGCATCAAAATTGGCCAGGTGGCGGATGCGGTCTTCGGCCACCCGCCGGTCGGTCACGTCTTGCACGATGCCGGTGTAGCCGATGGCATGGCCATGCTCGTTGAACTCGGGCTCGGCCTCGACGTGCACGATGCGGGTGCGGCCGTCCGGCAGCAGCACCGGCACGTCGATGGCCAGCACCGTGCTCTGGGTCTGCACGCCGCTCAGCACCCGCGTCATGCCGCGGCGCTCCGGCATCGGCACCATGCGTACCAGCCGGCGCAGCGAGATGCGGTCTTGCGGACCGAAGCCGAACACCCGCAGCGCCTCGGGTGCCAGCGTCAGACCACCGGCCGGCGCCTCACTGCCGAGCACCGCGCTGGGCTTGCGCCAGTCAAAGCTGCCCATGCGGGCCAGGTCTTGCGCCCGGGCCAGCTTGCTTTTGCTGCGCTCAAGTTCTTGCCGGGTGCGCGACGAGCGCAGCAGATAGCGCAGCCGGCCGGCGAGAAGGCTCCACTGCGTGCTCTTGACAAAGAAATCAGTGGCGCCCACCTGGTAGGCACGGGTGATCGATGCCTCGTCGTCCAGCCCGGTGAGCATCAGCACCGGCATGTTCTCGTAGCCGGCCAGGCCGCGCAGCGCCTGGCAGGTGGCAAAGCCGTCCAGCCCGGGCATCACCGCATCCAGCACGATGGTGTCGGGCGTCCAGTCATCGAGCAAGGCCAGCGCCTGCTCACCGCTGCTGGCCTCGCTGATCTCGAAGCCGCGCTCACGCAGGGCCACGGCGGTCAGCATCAGCGTCACCTCATCGTCATCGACCAGCAAGACCTTGGGCCGCTCAGGCGAGTCGTCGGCGTCAAAGTCGTGGGGCAGCAGCATCGGGTGTCAGTATCAGCTTGCAAGCAGCCGTTGGCGCACGGCGGCATCGGCGCGCCCGGCCTGGGCCTGCAAATCGTCCAGGATGAGCGGCAGGTCGTCCAGCCGACCGTCGCGCAAGGCCAACTCGGCGGCGCCGCACAGCGCTGACAAAGCCAACGCACCCACGCTGGCCGAAGACGATTTCAGGGTGTGCGTCACCAGGCGCAGCGTGGCCGCGTCCAATGGTTGCCGCGCCACCACCAGTTGCGCCAGCAGCCGGGCCAACGAGTTGCGGTAGGTGGTCAGCACCCGGCGCAGCAACTGGTTGGCGCCGGTGGGGTCGAGCTGCACCAGCGCGGCCAGGGCGTCGGCGTCCAACACCAAGGCCGCCTCGGTGGGCAGCGCGGCGACGTTGGCGACGTTGGCGATGTTGGCGATGTTGGCGGTGTTGGCGGGGGCGGGGGCGGGCGGCGGCGTGCGGTCAGTCATGTCAGAGCCCGATGGGCGTTAGCAATTACAAGCCTACAGGACAGCCCGCCCGCATTGTCAGATGCGGGCGCGGCGTCCATCAAAAAAGCGTCACGGCAAACGGCCACAGCGGGCGAACAGGCCAAATCCTGCGCGCACCGGGCGGATTTGTGCTGGGCTTGGGCGGACGTCAGGTGCGATTTTGGCGCGATTCCGGCGCGGCGTTGGACGCAGCGGGGCTTGCGGCGGCGCTTGCGGCGGCGCTTGCGGATTTGACCAACACGCCGGCGCAGCGTGCCGGTGCCCTGCCCGGCCAGCGGCGGCGGCAGCCACCGCCGCCGCTCAGCGCCCGCACAGCATCGGTGACAATCAACGGCATGTCGCGCCACCGCGAAACCGGCGCCGCCGAGCCCGGCGGCCCACCGGCCCCTACCCGGCCCACTTGGCGCGCTGCGCCCGTCATGCCGTTGACGCTGCTGGCAACGGCGCTGGTGGCCGGCGTGCTGGCCGGCCAGTCGCCCACCTCGCCGCTGTCGTCGTGGCTGGCCGCGCTGGCCTTGCTGCTGACGGCCGCAGGCGCCTTGCTCAGCGGCGCGCTGTGGGGCCGGCAAAGCCACATGGAGCGGCTGCGTGAGGCCCGCATGCAAACCCATCTGCTGGGCCAGTTGGTGGACGTGTGGTGCTGGCAGACCGATGTCGAGCACCGCCTGGTCAAGCTGACACCGCCGCAGGGCGCGCCGGCGTCGGCCTGGGTGGCGGGCGCTTTCAGTGGCGAGCCGCTGTGGCAGCGCTTTGATGATGCGGCGCAAACCCTGCAGGCCCGCTTGATGGCCCAGACCCCGCTGGCCGAATTGCAGGTGTTGCAGCAGCCGGCCGACAGCGCCGGTGCGGCGCGCCCGTGGGCGCTGCGCGGCCTGCCGCGCTTTGATGGCCGAGGTCGGTTCTGCGGCTACCTGGGCGTGGCCTGGCCGACCGCGCAAGAGGCCGCGCAACGCATCGCCCAGCTCGGCTTCGAGGCCTTGTTGCAACAGGGCCCGACGGCGCTGTGCCTGGCCGGCCCGGCCGGCAGTGGCGGCGGCTGGCTGTTGCAGCGCGCCAACCCGGCGGCCTGTGCGTTGCTCGGGCTGGCGGCAGCACCCGACGGCCGACAACCCTGGGCCGACGCGCTGGCCGGCCTGCCCGACGGGCTGCGCCAGCGGGTGCTGGGCTTGACGGCCGGCCAGGCCAGCGACGCTGACGGCTGGCATATCCGGCTCGATGCGCTGGGCGGCGCGGCCGGCGCCGAGCCGGGCGGTGCTTCATCGGTCGGGCCGGCCGCCGCCGACACCGCAAACCCTGAGGTGAGCCACGGCAGCCCGGCCTGGCTGCTGTCACTGGCGCCGTTTGAGACCACCACCAGCCCGGCCAATGCCGCACTGCTGGCCGAGCATGCGGCCTTCAGCTACACCATTTCGCACGACCTGCGCTCGCCGATCCGGGTGGTGGAGGGCTTTGGCCGCATCCTGAAAGAGGACTACGGCAGCATGCTGGACCGGGTCGGCCGCGACCATGTTGACCGCATGCTGGCCGCCGCCGCGCGCATGAACCACATGATCGACGCGCTGCTGTCGGTGTCGCGCCTGTCCACCCAGCCGCTGGCCCGGCAGCCGGTGAACCTGTCGCAACTGGCGCAGTGGGTGGTCGATGACCTGCAGCGCGCCGCGCCCGAGCGGCAAGTGACGGTGCGCATCGCCCCCGGGCTGAGCGCCCAGGGCGACCCCACGCTGCTGCGCATGGCGCTGGACAACCTGCTGGGCAATGCCTGGAAGTACAGCGCCAGGGTGGCGCAGGCGCAGATCAGCTTCGACGCGGTGCAGCAGGCCGCGCAACGGGTGTATGCGGTGCGTGACAACGGCGCGGGCTTTGACATGCGCTTTGCCGACCGGCTGTTCGGCGTCTTTCAGCGGCTGCACAGCAGCAGCGATTTTGCCGGCACCGGCGTCGGCCTGGCATCCGTGCGGCGCATCATCCGGCGCCACGGCGGCGAGATATGGGCCGAGGGCGAGGTGGGCAACGGCGCCTGCTTTTACTTCACCTTGCAGGGCTGAGCCTGTCACGCCTGGCCGGGCCGGGCCAGCAACTCCAGCGCGTCCAGCAGGCGCCCGGCCTGGTCGGCCAGGCTGCGCTGCTCGTCGCTGGCCAGTTTTTGCAGCCGCAGCAGGGCCTGGCCGCGCGGCAAAGAGTAGCGGTGCATCAGCACGCCCACGGCCATCGGCACCCAATCGTTTTCGGGCCCGGCGGCTGCGGCCGGCAGCGCCTGCGGCGGCGCCGACGGCCAGGCGCCGGCCGCAGGCGCCTGCCGGCTGGCCAGATTGGCAAAAGCCGCCGCCACCGTCGGCACGATCTGGCCGATGTCCAGCGGCTTGACGAGGTAGGCCACCGCGCCCAGCGCCTTGACCTGCAGCACCGTCTCGTTGTCGGCAAAGGCCGACAAGAAAATGAACGGCACGCGCAGGTGGTCGCGCAGGTAGGCCGCCACATCAAAGCCGCTCAAGCCCTCCATGCGGATGTCGAGCAGCGCCAGGTCGGGCTTGTGCTGTCGGGCCAGCAGGATGGCGTCATCGCCGTTGTCGGCGTCGATCACCTCGTAGCCGGCCTGCGCCAGGCCGTGGCTGACGGTGGCCAGCACCAGCCGATCATCATCGACCACCAGAATCTTGCCTTTCTCGGTCATCGTGCGGGCCTGCTTTGCTGAAAGCGCGATTGTCGCCCGGCGCACCGGCCGGCAGTGGCTGGACCCGGCGCGGCGCGGCTCAGAGCGGCGCCAGCAAGGTGATGCTGGGCGGCACCAGCACGATGCGCGCCTGCACCTCGTTGCCCACCTGCGCCAGCGTCAGCGTGGCGGTGCGGCGCGGCAGCAGCGCCCGCACCAGGCCCAGGCCCGAGACGCCGCTGGGCACCTGCGCCAGGCTGAAGCCCGCGCGCAACTGGCCCGGGTTGTGGATGCTGATGGCCAGCCGCGCCGCGTCGCAGTGCAGCACACAGCGGATAGCGCCCGGCGTGCTGTGCTTGATGGCGTTGGTCAGCAGCTCATTGATGGTCAGCGCGATCGGGATCGATTCGGCCTCGGGCAGCGCAAAGCGCTGCGGCGGCGTGCCCTCGATGGCCACCGTGATGGCGCGGCCGAAGGTGCGCTGGACCGACGCGGTGATGGCCTCGATCAGCGGCTGGATGCGCAGCGGCCCGGCCCCGCCCACCTGCAGGCCGTGCACCTGGGCGATGGCCTGCACCTGGCCCACCGCCTCGCTGATCAGCGCGGCCACCTCGGGCCGGCGCGCCGCCGTCTGCTGCAGCAGCCCGGCCACGCCTTGCAGATTGTTCTTGATGCGGTGGTGCACCTCTTTGACCAGCATCTCGCGCTGCTGCACCGCCGCATCAAAGCGCGCCTGTTCGGCCAGCCGCTGCTCGGTCACGTCGCTGGCCACCAGCAGCAGTTGCGGCTCACCGGTGGGCGCCAGCGAGACGATGCGCATGTCCCAGGCCCGGGCGGCGGGGGCGGGAACCGGTTGACCGATTTCGCCGTGCTCATCGAATTCGCCGTGTTCGGTTGAGTCGCCACCCGCGCCACCCGCGCCACCCGCGCCGCCCGCGCCGCCCTCGCCACCCTCATCGCCCTCACCTGCCGTGCCGTCCCGCGCGCTGGCGGTGGCCGGCCGCTGCCACTCGCGCCGCAAGCCGTCGGCCTGGGCCAGCGCCGCCGCCAGATCGTGGCGCAGCACGGCGGCGTCGGCCGGGCCAAACCACTCGTCGGGCGGCCGGCCCAGCACGGCCTCCACCGGCCGGCCAAAAAACTGCGCCGCCATGCTGTTCAGCCGCAGCACCCGGCCCGACGGTGCATCGAACAGCGCAATCGCCAGCGGTGCGGTGTCGATGATGCGTTGCAGCGACGCCTGGGCCTGCGCGATGCTCACCTCGGCCTGGCGCCGGCTGTCGATGTCGAGCAGCGCAAAGGTGATCTGGCTGCCGCCCGGGGCCGCCGCGCTGCCCGCCGTGCCGGCCGCGCCAGCCGCCCCGCCCGGCTCACTGCGGCCGGTGACCACCGCATTGCCCACCACCCAGAACTCGCGCCCGTCGCGGCCGCGCAGCCGGCACTCAAACGTCTCGGCCTGGCCGTCGCCCAGCGCCTGCCGGTAGTGCGTGGCGCGCAGCGGGTGGTCGGGGTCGGCGGTGGCGACGATGGCCATCGGCTCGCCGACAAAATCGGCCAGCTCACCGCCAAACATGCGGCGCGCCGACCGGTTCATCCACTCGATGCCGCCGTCGCCCACGGTGACGATGCCCACCAGCACCGAGTCGAGGATGGCCCGGGTGCGCTCGGCCTGCAGTTGCGCCGCCTCGCGGGCGCGGCGCCGCTCGTCCACATCGACATACGAGCAGATCAGCCCGGCGCTGGCGTCGGCCTCGTCCACCGGGCGCTTGCTCACCTGCACCCACAGCAGCCGGCCGTCGCGGCGCCGCAGCCGGCGCTCGCCGGTCCAGCGGCCGGCTTGCTGCAATGCCGCCGGCTGCTCGGGCATCAGTTGGCTGTACGCCGATTCATCGGCAAACAGCGCTGAAAGATGCATGCCCGGCAGCGCGGCCACGGGGTAGCCGGTGAGCAGGGCCAGGGCCTCGTTGGCACGCTCGATCTGGCCGCCGCGCAGATAGGCCAGGCCGACATCGGACAGGTTGAACATCAGCGCCCGGTCGCGCGCCAGCGCCTCCAGCTCGGCCTGTTGGGCTTTGAGCCGCGAGACATCGGTGAGCACCAGCACCAGCTCGGGCGCACCGCCGGCGGGCGCCCGGCTGGCCGACAGCGCGTACCACAGCAGCGCGCCGTCGGGGCCGCGCCGGCTCAGCTCGGCCTCAAAGCGGCCCTCCTCGGCCAGTGCCTGGTGCAGCAGCGCCTGCGCCGCCGGCTGCCCGGCCAGCACGTCGGCCAGCAGCGCGCCGGCCGCGCCGCCAGTGGCCAGGCCGAGCATGGCCTCGAAGCGCCGGTTGCAGCGCACCAGCCGCTCGCCGCGCAGGTAGGCGATGCCGGCGCTGGTGCCCTCCAGGATGGTGGACAGCTCACGCAGCAACTGCTCACCGCGCAGGTGCGCCTCCTCCTGCTCGGTGACATCGAGCGTGACCACCGACAGCGTGGCCCGCCCGCCCGTCAGCGCCCCGGGTTCGACCCGGGTGAGCAGCCAGCGGGTGCCCAGATCGGGCAGGCTCACGGCGTAGCGCACCTGCACCCGCCGGCCCTCGCGCAAGGCCCGCTGCAGGCGCTCAAATTCATCGCGTGAGCCGGGCTGCACCTGGTCACGGCGGATCGATTGCAGGCCGCCGGCGGGCAGCGGGCCATTGGCGGGCAGCGGGCCATTGGCGGGTAGCGGGCCATTGGCGGGCAGCGGGCCATTGGCTGATGCGGACGTGCCCGGTGCGGCGGTGCCCGGTGCGGCAGCGTCCGGTGCGGCGCTGGCCGGTGCGGCGTGGCCTGGCGGATCGGCTGGCGCCGGCGGCATGCCGCCCGCATCGGCCGGGCCGCGCGCCGGCCGGCTGTTCAACCAGCCGCGCGACGCCTCGTAGGTGGCCACGCCCACGCTGGCGGTGTGCATCAGCGCGCCGATCTCAAGCTGGGCCAGGTCGTGCTCGTCCTCCAGCCGGCAATCCTCCAGCACCGCCATCACGCGCAGCGTGCCCGGTGCGCTGTGCAGCGGGTGCAAGCGGGCACGCAAGTGCCGGCGCTGGCCGTCGGGCAGCGCCACGCGGGCCCGCACTTGCTGCGTTGCGGCGTCGCCAGGTATCTGGGATCGGCCGGGTTCACCCTGCCAGGCCAGCAACTGGCGCAGATCCGCCGGCGCATCGCCCAGCCACACCGGCCTGCGGCCCACCAGCGCCTGGAACGCGGCGTTGCAGCGCTGCACCTGCCCTGCGCCGTCGTAAACCAGCATGCCGACCGGGCTCAGATCGAACCACTGGGCCAGCGCCTGCTCGGCCTGGGCGGCCTGGCGGCGCGCCCGGTGCTCCGCGGTGGTGTCTTGCAGCAGCGCCAGCAGCAGCGGCGCGCCGCCGTCAGCGCGCACCCAGCGCGGCGTGAACCGGCACCAGCGCGGGTCATGCGGGTGGTCTGGCCGGTCCGGGTCGGCCAGATCGGCCAGATCGGCCAGGTCGGCCGCAGCGCCGGCGTCGCCAGGTTCAGCGCCGCCCGCCCGCAGCCGCTGCTCGGCGGCCTGGTCGGGCTGGCGGCCGGCGGCCAGCGCGGCAGTCCAGCGGGCGCGGTGCTGTTGCAGATCGGCCTGCTCGGCGGCCGGCAGGCGCCGCAGCAGGTCGTGGCCCAGCACCTGGTCGGGCAGCAGGTTGAAGGTCTCGAAAAACGCCCGGTTGGCGGCCACCGTCACAAAATCGGCGTCCTGCACCAGCAGTGGCTGCGGCGTGTCCCACAGCAGGCGGATCAGCTCACTGGTGGCAGCGGCGGCCAGCGGCGGGGCCGGCGGCGACGGCGCCACCGGCGGGCCGCGCAAAACCCAACTGCCGGCGGCGCCGCGCTGCAATTGCAGGCGCAGCAGGCGGCCATCGCGCAGCAGCAGGTCTATCGGCCGGTCGCAGCGGCCGGCCACCAGCGCCGCGCGCAGCACCGCCCGGGCCTCCGGCGCCAGCCCGGGCAGCGCGTCCAGCGGCTGGCCGGCCGCGCAGCCCAGCAGGCGCTGCGCCGCCCGGTTGCAAAAACTCACCCGCAGCCCGGGGTCGAGCAGCAGCAGGACTTCTTCGACACCTTCCAGCAGACTGGACAACTGGGCATGGGACGGCAGCGTGGCATGGCGCAGCGGCAGGGGCATGCAGGCCAGTTTAGCGGCCGGGGTGGGCGGCCACGGCGGCGCGGCGCGCTGCGCACCGGTTCAAAAGAAACCCGACAGCGCGTACGCCGTCTTGGTGAACATCGGGTCTTGCGCCTCTTTCAGCGCCAGATTGGCCTTGTTGGCGGTGGTCACCACGCGGGTGCGGTATTCCTTGCGGTCGCTGACTTCAGACACGCGCTGCTGGCTGGACCCGGCATCGGAGATTTTGCTGTCGATGGACGAATCCTTGCGCACCAGCACGCCGTTGGCCACCCGCTCTTTCACGGCCACGTCACACACCAGCATGTAGGTGACGTCTTTGACCAGATTGTTGGCCAGCAGCGTGCCACCGGACGCCAACGCGCTGGCCAGCAGTCCGCCGCTGGCCGCACCGGAATAAGTGCCGGTGTTGCGTGCCCCGAGCAAAGCGCCTGCGGCCCCGGCCATGCCGGCCTCGCCGGAGTAGCCCTGGCGCAACGCGGCCTCGGCGGCGGTCGGGCTGGTCTTTTCGAGGTTCAGGACATACACCGACATGTGGTCGTGCGCCTGGTCGGCCTCGTCGACGATGCGGTAGCCGTTGTCATTGCTGGTGAATTGGGCCTTGATGAAATTGCCCAGCGCACGCCGGTCGAATTCAGCCACGCCGCTGCGCACCTCGACATACTCCGTGCGTTCGGCCCTGGGCACCGAATCGACAAAGATCGCGGTGCTGGTCCTGGACTGCACGTCCAGGTCTTTCTTGCTGAGCGCCACCGACGCAGCGGCGCAGCCACCCAGCACCACCGCCACACTGAGCGCCAGGCCCAGCGCGGCCAGCCGGATCGACCCAAAGCGCGAATCAGGGCCTGTATGCAAACGAATTGCTGTCATGAAATTCCTCCGTTGTGAGATTGCGAAACCGGGCTTCCACGCCTAGCGCCAATAGCGGCCGTAAGTAGTGGTTGTAGTAGATGCAATTGCGGTAGTCGCCGTAGTTGTAGTACTGGTAGGCAATCAGGCTGCCGCAGGTCCAGCCCGGTTGCCAGTAGCCCGGCGCCTGCGGCACCGGCAGC
>JANLOP010000284.1:0-25680 GCA_031366635.1 Betaproteobacteria bacterium
CAACCCGGAGGGCCGGGGCGATTTTCGGCGCCAGGCGTCGTTGCCAACTCGTTGTGTGGCACGGCCACACGCCTCGTCGGCGCCTAACCTGGCACCGAAACTCGCCCCGGCGCGGGCCCGACCCAAAGCCCGACAGCCTCCTAGACACAGTTCTCCAGCCTACGCGGGCACAGGCCTCGTCGCTATCATCGATTTGCCTCGCCCATCCCGGCCGGCCGGGATGCGAGGAAAACAGTTCGATGTTTGATTACGTGGTGATTGGCGGCGGCTCGGCCGGCTGTGTGTTGGCGGCGCGCCTGACTGAAGACCCCGCTGTGCGGGTGGCGCTGCTGGAGGCCGGCCCGCCCGACCGCAGTGTGCTGATCCACTGCCCCGCCGGCCTGGCCTTGATGGCCCAGACCAAAGGCCTGAACTGGGGGTTCGACACCGTGCCGCAGCCGGGCCTGGGCGGGCGCCGGGGCTACCAGCCGCGTGGCAAGGTGCTGGGCGGCTCCAGCTCGATCAACGCGATGATTTACCTGCGCGGCCAGCACGCGGATTACGACGGCTGGGCCGCCGCCGGCAACCCGGGCTGGGGCTTTGACGACGTGCTGCCGTACTTCAAGCGCGCTGAGCACAACACCCGGGGCGCCGACGCCTGGCACGGCAGTGGCGGGCCGTTGCAGGTGCAAGACCTGAGCCAGCCCAACCGCTGCTCGGCGCTGTTTGTGCAGGCCGCGCAGCAGGCCGGCCATGCGCTCAATCATGATTTCAACGGCGCTGCGCAGGAGGGCGTCGGCCTGTATCAGGTCACCCACCGGCGCGGTGAGCGTTGCAGCGCAGCCAAGGCTTACCTGACGCCCGCACTCGGCCGGCCCAATCTGCAGGTGATCACCGGCGCCCAGGCCACGCGCATCCTGCTGGACGGCCAGCGCGCCAGCGGCGTCGAGTACTGGCAGGGTGGCACGCGCCAGCAGGTGCTGGCCCGCGCCGAGGTGCTGCTGTGTGCCGGTGCCTTGCAATCACCGCAATTGTTGATGCTCAGCGGCATCGGCCCGGGCGCTGATTTGCAGGCGCTGGCGATCCCCGTGCAGCATGACTTGCTGGGCGTGGGCAGCGGCCTGCACGACCATGTGGATGTGGTGCAGGTGATCGACGCGCCCAAGGTCACCGAGCTGTTTGGCCTGTCGCTCACCGGTGCCTGGCATGCACTGCAAGGCGCGCTGGAATGGCGGCGCCACCGCACCGGCCGGCTGACCACCAATTTTGCCGAGGCCGGCGGTTTCATCCGCAGCAGCCCCGACCAGCCGGCGCCCGACCTGCAACTGCATTTTGTGATCGGCAAGCTGGTGGACCACGGCCGCAAAACCGTGTTCGGCCACGGTTACTCCTGCCATGTCTGCCTGCTCAACCCGGAGAGCCGGGGCAGCGTGCGGCTGGCCAGCCCCGACCCGCTGGCCGCGCCGCTGATCGACCCGGCGTTTTTCAGCGCACCGGGCGATTTGCAGCGGATGGTGTTGGGCGTCAAGCGGATGCGCCAGATTCTGGTCCAGCCGGCACTCGCAGCGCTGGGCGGCCGTGCGCTGGCCACCTCAGCCGCCGCCCGCAGCGATGACGAGATTGAGGCTTTTGTGCGCCAGCATGCCGACACCATCTACCACCCGGTGGGCACTTGCCGCATGGGGCCGGGCGGGCACGACGTGGTGGACGCCGCGCTGCGGGTGCACGGCGTGCAGGGCCTGCGGGTGGTGGATGCGTCGATCATGCCGCGCATCGTGGCCGGCAATACCAACGCGCCGACGATCATGATTGCCGAAAAAGCCAGCGATCTGATCCGGGCCGCCCAGCGCGCTGGCTGAATCACGCCAGCGCCCGCACGCCAACCCCCCGGACGCTGGGAAAACCAGCATGCGCCGTCGATTCATGGCATAATCGTGGGCTGCGCCGGTTTTTCTGGGCGCATTTCGTACATCCCCTCTGACCCTCATCGAGCCGGGCCCCGCAGAGTCACTGAAAACGCCGCACGAGCAGCGTGACAACGCCGCATGAGCGGCGGACACAGTGAAATCAGCAGGGATTCCCACCGCGTCTCGAGTCCTGGTTGGCGGCGATGCCGTCGCTTCAGGACGTTTGGGCATAAAAACTTCAGGCACTGCCGGTACACAGCCGGACCGCCCGGGGTTGGCCCCACCCTTCCAGACAAGTTGCGACCTCACTGCGGTGGCCTGCAAATTTTTGCGGCACCGTGGTCAGCCCTGTTGTGGCCACAAGCCACCGGGGCCGGCCTTGCCTGACTGAAAGTTATCCATGAGTTTCGACCTTGCCCAAGAATCCGCGCTGGCTGCCGACGCGGTCGCCGACCTGGCCCCCGCTGGCCTGCCGGTGCCTGCGCCCAGCACCGGTGACGAGTTCGCCGCGCTCGGCCTGTCGCCCGACATCGTCAAGGCGATCAGCCACGCCGGCTACCCCAGCCCGACCGATGTGCAGGCCCGCACGGTGCCCATCGCACTCACCGGGCGCGACCTGATGGTGTCGTCACAGACCGGCAGCGGCAAGACCGCCGCTTTTGTGTGGCCGGCGCTGCAACGCATTCTTGACGCCCGGCTTGACCCGGCCAAGAAGCGCGAGAAGGGCCGCACCTTCGGCCCGCGCATCCTCGTGCTGGCACCCACCCGAGAGCTGGCCCAGCAAGTCTCCAAAGCCTGCTCGGTCTACGGCTACGGCGTGTCGGGCCTGAAGGTGGCACACATCGTCGGCGGTGTGCCTTACCAGGCCCAGTTGAAAGCGCTGCGCGCGCCGCTGGACGTGCTGATTGCCACGCCTGGCCGCCTGCTTGACCTGATGAACTCGGGCGCCGCCGTGCTGGCGAACGTGGAAATGCTGGTGCTGGACGAAGCCGATCGCATGCTCGACATGGGCTTCATCGACGACATCACCACCATCGCCCAGACCCTGCCCGAAGCGCGCCAGACGCTGATGTTTTCGGCCACGTTCGACGGCAACGTCGGTCACCTGGCGCGCCAGCTCACCAAAGAGCCGCAGCGCATCAGCGTGGACAAGCACACCGACAGCCATGCCGGCATCGTGCAGCGCCTGCACTGGGCCGACAGCATGCACCACAAGCACGCGCTGCTGGAGCAACTGCTGACCGACAAGGACATGGACCAGTGCCTGGTCTTCACCAGCACCCAGCGCGATGCCGACGAGGTGGCTTTCAAGCTGGCCCAGATCGGCCATGCCGTGGCCGCGCTGCACGGCGGCATGCCGCAAGGCAAGCGCAACCGGGTGCTGCAAGACCTGCGCAACCGCCACCTGCGGGTGCTGGTGGCCACCGATGTGGCGGCGCGTGGCATCGACGTGCCCACCATCAGCCATGTCATCAACCACGGCCTGCCAATGAAGCCCGAGGATTACATCCACCGCATCGGCCGCACCGGCCGCGCTGGCCGCACCGGCCTGGCGATCACGCTGGCCGAGCGCCGGGATGTGGGCATGATCCGCCGCATCGAGCGCTTCACCACCCAGCCCATCGCGGTGGCCGTGGTGGCCGGGCTGGAGCCCAAGTACACCGCGCCGACGATGAACGGCCCGAGTTTTGGCGGCAATGCGGGGGGTTTTGGTGGCAAGCCGGGCTTTGGCGGCCGCGGCCGGCCGAGCTTTGGCGGCCCACGTGCCGACCGGGGCCATGACCGCGCCAGCTACGGCGGTGGCGGCAGCGACCGGGGCAGCTTTGGCGCTGATCGGGGCCCGGCCGGCAGCCAGGACCGGGGCAGCTTTGGCGCTGATCGCCGGCCGGCCGGTGGTTTTGGCGGCGGCGCCGGCTTCCGGCCCGATGAAAATCGCTCGCACGACAGCCGGCCGCAAGGCGGCCACCGCGACGAAGGCCATGCCCAAGGGGGCTTCCGCGATGCCGGCCGCCCGCAAACGGGATTCCGCGACGCCGCGCCGCAGGGCGGGTTGCGCGAAGGTGGGTTTCGCGAAGGCGGGTTCCGTAATGACAGCCGCAGCCAGGCGCCGCGAGCGCACGCCGGCCCCGGCAGCTTTGGCGGTGGCCATGACCGGCCGGCGCGTGAAGGGTTTGGCGCTGATCGCCCGGCCCGTCCGGCCTTTGGCGGCAAGCCGGCCGGCCCGCGCCGCGCGCCCCGCTAAGCCGATTGGCGCCGGCAGCGGGCCGGCTCAACAACCCAGTTGAGTGGCCTGCAACGGCGCCCCGGTGGCCGCATCGGTCACCACCACCAGAAGGCGGACCTTGCGTCCGCCTTCGCCGTTTTGGGCGGCTGCTAGGCGCAACTCGTGCAACGGGCTGTCACTGGCCGCCGCGCCCCAGGCCGGCACGCGGCCGTACTGGCGCACCACATCGTCGTGCTTCAACGTCACACCGTGGTTCTCGCCGGCCGCCACGTCCGACACATGGCCGTCCTCCAGCAAGGCCCACCACAGCGCCAGCCTGGCCGGCGCACCGCGCTGCGCGCTGATGCTCACCGCCACCACGCGCTCGTCCACCCGGCGCAGGTCGATCTGCACTGGCGCTTTTACCTCCAGGATCGGCAAGGTAGGCGCGCCGCGCCAGTCGCGGCCGTTGACCATCACTTGCGGCGTGTAGCTGAAACCGGCGCCCGATGAGCGTTGCTGCTCAGCCTGGCGCTGGGTGTTCTGCGGGCTGCCAAAACGGTCCACCCAGCCCAGCCGGTCCCAATAATCGACGTGGAAGGCGGCCGCCAGCACGTCGGGCCGGGCCTTGAGCGTGGACAGCCAGCGGTCGGCCGGCGGGCAGGAGTTGCAGCCCTCGGATGTGTACAGCTCGACCAGCAGCGTCTGGCGCTCGGTAGACCGGGCTTGGCAGGTCTGGGCGACGGTGGGCAGCGCGGCCAGCAGCGTGGCACCCGACGTGACAACACACAGCAGGGCATGAGCAGCGCGGGGCATGGTTTTCCGATCAGAGGGGCAGATGCTGGCTTGGTCGGGCGGCGTGTCGCCACCTTACGCCGCCGCGATTATTTCAGCGCGCTGGGGCCGGGATCGGTGCGGCTGCGGGTGCGGGTGCGGCTGCGGCTGCGGCTGCCGCACTGCCGCCTGCGGCCTCGGCCGCTTCCGCCTTCAATTCGGCCGCCTGATCGGCCTTGCGCCGCGCCTCGGCGATAGCGCGCAACTGGCGCAAATGCTGCTCGGCATTCGACCGCCGGAACGCGCTCATCACCAGCACATCGGCGGCAATGCCCTTGGCCTGCAGCCGGTCGGACAGTTGCATGCCCACCGACGGGTCGCCGCCCATCGCCAGCACCACCTCGTTGGCAAACAAGTCAGCCCCGCCGACCAAGCCGTCCACCTGGATCGTGCGCTGGGTCTGTGCCTCCAGCGCCGCCAGCAGCGTGCCGGCACCGGGCACGGCCAGCGCCAGCACCTTGCCGATCATGAAAGCGTTGGCGGTGCTGTCGGACGAGCGCTGGCGCAGCACACCGCCTTCACTGGCCAGAAAATAGGTGCCGAAGGCGGCCAGCCAGCGCCGCTCGTCGGTGCTTTGCGCCTCCAGCAGCGCATTGCCGGGGATCTTGCTGCGCCGGCCGTCCTGGCGCTGAAAGTTCTGCGGCTCGTTGTCAAACGCGCTGGCGGTCACCGTGCCGGCGCAGCCGGTCTGGGTGGCCAGCCGCACCTCACGCCCGCCGTCCAGCGTGATCGTCATCGCCGAGCCGTTGCTGGCCTCGTCGCGGGCCTGGTGCAGCACCGCCCAGAAAGCCTCGTCATCGGCTGTCATCGCCGCGCCGCCGCGCAGCAGCGCTGTGAGTTCAAGCTTGATGCCCGGTGCTGGCAGCAGCCGCCGGTTGACCGCCAGCACCCGCTGGCCGACTTTCAGCTCATCGGCCGCGCCCTCGTCAAGCCAGGCGATGCGCCAGTGCTCGTCCATGCCGGTGGCCTGGGTGAACAGAGTTTGCTGGTGCGCCGACAGGCCGTTGCGCAGGCTGCGCACCGACCACAGCAGCAGCGGCTCGATCTCGGTCGTGTCGTCGCACAGCGGCTCGGCGCCCCAGGCGACATGCAACGCGGCCTCACGGAAGGCGATCTCGTGGGCAAAAGCGCTTTTGAAGCGCTGGCGGTCGAACTCATCGCTGAACTCACCTGCCCGGGCGGCCGGCATCAGCAGCGCGGCGCAGCCCAACAGGGCCGTCAGACCGGCGCGCAGCGACGGGCGGGCGGTTGGCATGGTGGCAGCGGGCGTGTGAAAAAGCAGGGCCGGGTGGGGACAGGTAATGGGGGGTCGGCAGGTCGCGGCACGCTCAGCCCAGCCCTGTGCTGTGAGAGAGCGGGCAAAACCCGCCGCTCAGTGCGATGGCTTGAGGTGCACATGCGGCGCATGGGCCGGGCCGTCACCGTGCTGGTGCGGCTGGTGCACGTCCACGCTCACCAGATTGAGCTTGCCGTGGTGCACGCCGCGCTCGGCGCACAGCGCGTCGGCAAAGGCGCTGACGAGCGCGGTGCTGCCGCGCAGGGCCAGTGTCTCCAGCCGGTGCTCATGGTCCAGCGGCACCTGCATCGTGGCCACCAGCACATCGTGGTGCTGGTGCTGCAGGCGGGCCAGGCGCTCGGTCAGCTCATGCTCATGGTGGTTGTAGACATAGCTCAGGCTGGCCACGCAATCGGGCGCGGCGTCGGCTTGCAGGCGCGCGTGCTGCAGCTCGGCGCGCAGCAGGTCGCGCACCGCCTCGCTGCGGTTGCCGTAGCCGCGCTGGGTGATCCAGCCGTCAAACTGCGCGGCCAGGGCGTCGTCCAGCGAGATGGTGAAGCGTTGCATCGGCCGATTGTGCGCTGGCTGGGTGACGGCTGCGCCCGCCGACGGGCCACCAGACCCGCCGCCGGCCCAGCCGCCAGCCGGGCGGCCAGACCATCCGCCAGATCAGCGGCTGATGATGTCCCGGTGCATCGGCGCCAGCCGGGCCAGCAGTCGGTTTTGCGCGGCAAACGGCACGCCCTGGGCGTCCATCGCGGCTTGCAGCAATTCCACCGTGGCCAAAAAGTCTTTGCGGGCGATGTCCAGGCCGGCATGGGCGTTTTTCATCGTCTCGCCGTCGTAGCTGCACGGGCCGTTGAGCACCGCACAAAAATGGTCGGCCAGTTGCTGCGCCAGGTGCTGGGGTTTGACTTTGCTGAAGAACGCGCTGGTTCGCGCATCGGCGCGCACCCGCTGCACAAAATCGGCCGCCAGGCTTTGCAAGCCGGCGCGCTGGCCAAAGGTTTGCAGCAGCGCCGACTCGTCGGCGCTGGGCCCGGGGGCGCTGGGCGCCGGGCCGGGCGCCAGACCGGGCGCGACGGCGGCCGGCGCCGGGCGGGCGGCCACTTGGGCCCGTGTCGGCAGGCCCGGCAGGGCCAGCAGCAGGCCGGTCACGGTGACAGCCAGGGTGAAGGCAAAGGGACGGTGCATGGGTGGGCTCAATACGCAAATTGGATTGACAGATAGCCGCCGGTCTGGCGGCGCGGCTTGACGGCGGGCACGATGGCGCCCAAATCCACCCAGGCACCGGTGACCGACAGGTGTTTGTTGGGCGCCCAGGCGACAAACACGTCGCGCCAGTCGTCCTCTTTCAGGCCCGCGCCCAGCGCGCTGGGGTTCAGGTTGTCGGGCTTGGCGCGGTACTCGGCGCCCAGCGCCAGCGTGCGGTGCACAAGCCAGGCCAGTGACACCTCGGGCTGCAGGCGATAGCCGCTGTGCGCCGCGCCGCCATAACCCAGCAAGCCGTTTTGGTTGGCCTTGGTGGCGCGCAAGGTGGCGTTGACCAGCACGCTTTGGGCCAAAAACAGCTTGGTGGCATTGAGGTAGATGTCGGCCCCGCGCCGCGCCGCGCCCAGCGCGGCGAGTGTGGGGGCCAGGCCACCGGCGTCCAGCCGCTTGGCTTCGAGGCCCAGCGAGATGGCCGGTATCAGCCGGTCGCTGTCCAGCACCGCGTCGCCGGCCAGCCGCCATTTGATGCCGACGATGTCTTGCTTGAGCCGCAGACCGGGCAGGCCGAGCGCTGCGCCGGTGGCACCGGTGTCAAAGTCTTGCCGGGCGAAGGACAGCTCCACCCGCTCGTCCCAGGCCACAGCCACGCCGCCCACGCTGAGCCGGTAGTCTTGCGTCGCCACCCGGGTGGCGAAGGCGGTGCCGCCCCACTGGCCGGCGGTGGCATTGCTGCCGATCACCGCCCAGGGTGTCAAGCCGCCACCGGCCGCGCCGTCGATGCTGCTGACGCCGCCGGTGAGCAGCAGCTTGCCGGTGGCCGCCTGCGCCGGATGGCTGCTGACCAGCCAGGCGGCGGTGAGCGCGCCCAGGGCCAGGGTGGCGAGTAGAGGTTTCATTCGGCAAGTCCTTTGAACCGGATTCTTGCGGCAGGCGCCCGGCAGGCAAGGCTTGAATTGACCGCTGGTGGGCGGGCTTTTCCGGCAGGTCAGCGACTTGTCGGGCGTGCTGCGCTGCTCGCCAGATCAGCCGATTCGACCCGTCGGTCGGCCAGCCATTCGGTCAGCCCTTCGGTCCGCCATTCGGCCTGCCGGTTGGCCCGTCAATGCGCCGCTGCGTCGGCCGAAATCCGGCCCAGCGCGGCCACCGCCTCGGGCCGCGCCGGCTGGGCCTGCGCCAGCGCGGCCAGCAGCCGTCGCGCGCCCGCCGCGTCGGTGCGGCCCAGCGCCAGGGCCAGGCGCAGCAGCGGGTCGTCGGCCGGCCGGAAGTCGGCGCTGATGCGCAGCACCCGCAGCAGCGGCGCCTGCACCTGCGCCAGCATCAGGTGCACATCGGCCGACGGGCGCACACCGTGGCCGGCGGCGATGAAGGCGTCCCGCGCCGCCCAGTACGCCGCCAGGCGCTGCGCTGCTGCACCGTCCGGCCCGGGCTCGACCAGCTCGGCCGGATCGATTTTGAGCTGGTCCAGCAGCGCCAGCAACCGGTCTCGCGGCGCTGAATCGGGCGCGTAGGTGATGCGCGGCGCCCGGTATGCCACCACTGGCCGGCCGTCGGTGTTGGGCGGCACGGCGCCGGCAAACCGCGCCAGTGCTGCCGGGCCGGCGACAAAGCCGCCGAGCAACGCCAGCTCGTCGCCCAGGCCGACTTCGGCCAGGCGCGGCGCCAGCGCGCTGCCGGCCAGGCGCTGGCGCAGTTGATCGAGCTTGAAGCGGGCGCCGTCGGGGTCGGCGGCTGCGGCGGCGCCGGGGTGGCCATTCACCCGCGCCACCAGCCCCAGCACGGGGGTGTCCAGGCTGTGCGTGGCCAGCATCGCCCAGCCACCGGGGTAGACCGCCCGGAACGACTGCACGATGCTGCGCAGGCTGTCGAGATCCAACTGGTGCAGCGGCAGCCACTGGCAGAACACGCCGCCCGCCGCCAACCGGGCCCGCACCGCCTGGAAATGCTGCACCGTGTACAGCGCGCCCGAGCCGCTGCGCGCCGGGTGAAAGTTGTCGGAGACGATGACGTCGTAGGCCGGCCCGGTGGCACGCACAAAGCGCCGGGCGTCGGCGGCGAAGGGGTGCAAACCGGGCTGCAAGCCGGGTTGCAGGTCGACTTGCAGGCTGGGGTGCAGTCCGGTGGCTGTTCCCGGCGGCCACTCGGCGCCGGGCCGAGGCGCCGCCGCACCGCCGCCCGTGCGCGGCGTGAAAAACGCGGCGGCGCTGATCACCTCGGGCAGCAGCTCGGCCGCATCCACCTGCAAGCCGGTGTGCTCGGCCGCCGCCGCTGCCGTCACGCCGGTGCCCAGGCCGAGAAACAGCACGCGCTGCGGGGCCGGGTGCAGCAGCAGCGGCAAATAAGCTTGCCGCGAATCGGCCAGCCGGCTCGCGCTGCTGCCCTCTTGCTGGCGGTTGTCGATGCGCAGGCGGCGCACGCCGGCGGCGTCTTCGATCACGCTGACAGCGGCCATCGCGCCGTCCTGGTAGTGTGGTGTTGCACGCTGAGCGCGACTTAAGAAAACCGATGGATTTGCGCCTGTGGCTAGGCGAAAACCGCAGCGATGCCCGTAGGCATCGCGAGGATTTTCAACGACGTCACGGGCGCAAAGACGCGGTTTTATGTCGCGTTTAGCGTGCAACACCACACTAGCTGACGAGGCGGCCACCGTCGGGCACATCGACAAACACCAGCGGCGGTGCACCCAGCGCCAGCGCGGCACCAGGCCCGCTGCCACCCAGGCGCCGGGTCGGGCCCAGGCACGCCGCAACAGCAGCGCCAGGTAGCCCAGCAGCAACGCCAGCAGCGCCCCCTTGGCGCCCAGCGCCGGCAGCGCCAGCACGCCCAGCAGCAGCGGCGCGGCCGCCGCGCCCAGCGTGTTGGCGCCCAGCGCGCGGCCCAGCGCCACGCCGGCCGACCGCGCGCGCAGGGTGAGGTGGCTGAACAGCGCGCCCATCAGCACCGTGGGCAACAAAAATGCCGCCAGCGCCAGCGTGGCTTCGGCCGCCAGCGCAGGGGCCATGCCAGGGCCGAGGGCGCGCTGCACCGCGTCCCGGGTGCTGTCGGCCGCCCACAGGCTGGCCGCGCCCAGCAGGCAGGCCAGCGCCAGCGCGCACAGCAGGCGGTCGGCACGCCGGTCTTGTGGCGCGGCGTGCAGCGGGCCGGCCTGCCGCAGATCGGGCTCGGGCGGGCCGGCCCAGCCACGGGCATACGCCGCCGCCCCCAGCGCCGTGCCCACCAGGTAGACCGCCAGCAGCAGCGCCAGCGCCGCCCCGGCGCACAGCCCGCTGAGCACGGCGCACAGGCCGGCGGTGCGCGCCAGGCCCCACGTTGGCACCAGCCAGAAGGCGGCAGCCAGCACGCCGATCACCGCGCCCAGCGTATTGCAGGCGTACAGCGCGGCGACCCGGCGGGCTTGCCAGCGCAGCGGCGCCAGCAGGCGGGCCATCGCCGGCAGCGTGGCGCCCATCGCCGCCGTGGCCGGCAGCAGCATCAAAAAAGTGCCGGCAAAGGCCACCGCCCATTGCCAGGCGGGTGCCGGCCGGGCGCCGGTGAGCGCCAGCAACCCGGCGCTGACCGGGCCCATCAAGCCCAGCAGCGCCAGGCTCCACAGCGCGACAACCCCCTCGCCGGCGGCATACCAGCGCGCCGGCTGCGCACTGCGCTCGATGCGCGCACCGAAGGCCAGCGCGCCCAGCGCCAGCCCGCCAAAAAAAGCGGTCACCACCGCCAGCAGCGCCGCCGACTCGTGGCCCAGCCACAAGGCGCATTGCTGGGTCCAGACGATCTGGTAGCCCAGGCCGGCAAAGCCGGACGCCACCATCACGGCCAGCGCGGCTGGTGCGCGCCAGGGCGCGCCGGCTGCCGGATCAGCCGGCCAACGCGACGGCATCAGCCGGCAAACGTGATGGCATAACCCCAGGAGTCGAGCCGCGTCGGGATCGCGTTGAAGGCCATCGTGATGCGCCGCTCGCCGGGGTTGGGCGGCACGGCATGCATCAAATAGCTGGGGAACAGCAGCAGATCGCCGGGCTTCGGCGCCGGGCTGATCCACTTGTCGGCGCTGTACGGGCCCGGGGTCATGCCGGCGTGGTCGTTCTTGAAGGTGAAATCACTGCCGCCGGGGGATTTCATGAAGACCGTTTGGGCGTCCGGGTGGCTGGGCGTCAGGTAGACCACGCCCGAAACAAAGCTGTTGGCATGGTTGTGCATCGCCTGGCGGCCGCCGGTTTGCAGCACATTGACCCACATCTCCTTGACCGACCAGCCGATCTGCTCGCCAAACAGCAGCGCGCCAAATTCGACCAGCCGGGGCGTGATCAGCGCGGCCGCCTGCACAAACAACGGGCTGTCGGCCGGCCGCAACAGCTCGGTGTGCGACAGGTTTTGCGACGAGCTGTTGTCGCGCAGCGCGCGGGCGCCAAAGTGCTGCACCAGCCCGGCCACCAGCGGCTGGGGCAGGGCGCCCGGCACCCGCATCAGGGGCGTGGCAAACAGGCCGATGACCTCAGTCACTGCGGCGGCGCCGGACGAAGGCGATGGCGGCCAGGCCGGCCACCAGCATGGCGACCGTTTCGGGCTCGGGCACCGCAGTGATGGTGACGTTGTCGAACAGCACATTCGGCGCGTCGCCGCCAAAGCTCACCGACCGGGCCAGGCCGGCAAACTTGACGCTGGTCAAATCGAAGCGGCAAAACGCGGGGCCGGCGCAGCCGATCTGGGCATTGCCAAACAGGCTGGCGCTGGCCAGCAGGGTGCCGGTGGCGTTGAGGCCCGAGTAGATGTTGACGGCGTCCAGCACGCCGTGGGTGGACGAGTAGAAAAACTTCAGCCGGTCGACAAAGCCGAGCGCCACATTCATCACCGCGCTGGCATCGGCGGCGTACAGCACTGTCAGCGGCGACGGTGCATTGGCGTAATACGGGCCCAGCGCGTCATTGGACAGCGCCACGGCGGCGCTGGTGAACGAGACACCGACGTTGGGGCCTGAGTGGCCCAGGCTGTCGGTGCCGCCGTTGTAGAACTCGCCGATCGGGTTGACATAACCGGCCGCGCCTTCGAAATCCAGCGTCACGGGTGTGTTGGCAAACACCGGGGCGGCGGCCAGCAAGGCCAGGGCGGTGATGGAAACAAGTTTCATGGGGATCTCCTGGTGAGCGGGGGGCATTGGCAGCCAGTCTGCCGGCCGCCTGCGACAGGCGCGTGACCAAGATCGGGTTTGGCGGTCGGGTGCCGCTCGGGCGCCGCCCGCCGGGGGCCCAGCGGCGGCTGTCGTCAAACTTTCATGCAGCGTCCAGACACTGGCGGCCTTGACCACTCAGGCAGCCCCATGACCCCAGCCCTGTACCGACGCCGCCTGCTGCAAACCGGCCTGTCTTTGGGTGTTTGTCTCGCCGCCCCCAGCGCCCGCGCCTGTGAGTTTTTCTCCACCCACCTGCGCATCACCCACCCCTGGGCCCGGGCCAGCACCGACAACGCCAGCACCGCAAAAGTCAGCCTGCGCTTTGACGAGGTGCGGCAGGCCGACCGCCTGATCGGCGTGCACACCCCCGTGGCCGCCGCCGCCGAGCTGGCTGGCACGGGCGCCAGCCGGTTGATCAACCTGCCGATCCCGCCCGGCCAGGACACCGTGCTGAGTGAGGCCGGCACCCACATCCTGCTCACCGGCCTGAAATCGCCGCTCGAAGTGGGGCGGGCCTACCCGCTGCAACTCGTCTTTGAGCAAGGCGGTGTTATCCAAGCCACGCTGAGCATCGACTACGCCCGGTTTGCCTGACCGGCGCACCGACCCGCCGTTTTCTCCCCACCACCCCCAGGAGCCCTTGCCATGACATCCCCCTTCAAGCAACGCCCCATCGCCCTCGCGGTGGTCGCGGTACTTGGCAGCGCCACGCTGGCCACGGCCCCCACGCCGGTGAGCGCCGGCAAGGTGGCCGGCAAGTACGTGGCCGGTGACTTCCACAACCACACCACCTGCTCGGACGGCTCGATCTCGATGCAGAAACTGGTGAAAAAGGCCACCGACACCAGCGACACGCCGTGGGGCCTGGACTGGTTTGTGCAGGCCGGCCACGGCGGCAGCGGCAGCCGCAATTGCACGCTGGTCGAAGACGCCAGCCTGAGCACGCCGGCTTACCCGTTTGTCGCCGGCCAGGGCCCGACCACCCCCTGGACGAACAGCATCGGCGCGGCCAACTTGAAGGGCTTGAACGGTGGCGTCGGTGGCAACGGCAGCATGTGGCGCTGGCAATCGCTGCAAGAGTTTCAATACCCGGTGATGGAATACCTGGCCACGCTGAAGAACCTGCCGATGTACCTGGGGCTCGAATCGGTGGTGGCCGGCCATGAGCACACCTCGATGGCGGTGATCACTGGCCAGATGCCGGCCGCGCTGGACAATGCCGTGCTGCCCGGCAGCGCCGGCTACACCGCGCTGGGCAATGCCACCGGGCTGGCCCAATGGTCGTACTGCTTTGACCGGGGCGACACCGACACCAGCCGGGGCAACGTCACCGGCAGCAACGCCGGCAACAACTGGCATTGCAGCGTCGCCGGCAGCCTGAACGCCGGCGACCCGAGCTGGAGCGCCCGGGCGCAAAAGCTGATGCCGGCCGGCGGCGCCGGCAGCGGTGACCGGGGCCACCTGAAAACCGTGGAGGCCGTCAAGTGGCTGGCCGAGAACCATGCCAACGCCAGCTACTACCTGCCGGCCCACGCGGAGCGCGCCGGCCCGTTCAACAGCGACGGCAACAACGGCTTCAATGTGGAGCACCTGCGCACCTTCAACAATGTCGGCCCGAAGGTGGCCTTTGGCTTCGAAACCCAGCCCGGCCACGGCGCATCGGCGAACCGGGGTGAATACCATCCCAACCGCAACAACTTTGGCGGTGTACAGGTCGATTCGGCCGGCGGCACCACCTACGGCGGCACGGGGGTGTACGGCGCGCAGGTGGGCGGCGTCTGGGACGCGCTGTTGGGCGAGGGCCGGAATTTCTGGTTTTTTGCCAACTCGGACTGGCACAACCGGGGCAGCTTTGGCCCGGACGACCGCCGCTCAACCCAAGACTTCTACCCCGGTGAATACCAGCGCAACTACACGCTGGTGCGCAACGGCGCTGACAAATTGCGGCCGCAATCCATCGTCGATGGCCTGCGCACCGGCAACAACTTCTCGGCCAGCGGCCAGTTGATCGATCGTCTGGCCTTTGTCGCCTGCGCTTCCTACCCCGGCCCGGGCGCGCGCAGCAATGCGGCGGTGGAGGCGTTGGCGCTGGCTGCGGCCACCCACAACACCGACATCGACGTGGCCGGCTGCGCCACGATGGGCGAAAAACTGGTGCTGCGTCCGGGCGCCGACGTGGTGGTGGCCATCGTGGTGCGAGACCCGTCGGGCGCGAATTACTCGCCCTACACCTTTGACAACCCGAGCTTGAAGCAGGTGGGCATCAGCCAGCCGCTGAACAAGCCGGTGCTCGACCACATCGACCTGGTGCGCGGCCTGGTCACCGGCTACAAGACGCCCGGCGCGGCCGACTACGCCGGTGAATGGCCGCGCAACCTGAACTGGCTGCGCGCAGACGGCAGCACTGCCACGCTGGCCGCCGTGCCGGCAGCGGCCAAGAACACCAGCGCGGCGGTGCTCAAGACCTTCAACGCCTCCGGCTGGACGGCGGCCGGCAATGACTTGCTGAAGATGAGCGTGCGCATCCCAGCGGTAACGGCGTCGCAGTACCTGCGGCTGCGCGGCAGCAACCTGCCGGCCAGCGTGCCTTTTGAGACCGACGCCGGCGGCAACCCGCTGGCCGACATCTACACCAATGCCGGCAGCGCCAGCTTGCTGCGCATCCCGTGCACCGCCGTGCCCAGCAGCGTGATCCCGCCGGGCACCTTCACCGGCACCACCGACGGCTGCCCGGCGCATCTGGCGGTGGTGGCGGGCCAGAAGTACGTCAGCTTTGACGTGGCGGCCTGGGCCGATCTGTGGTTCTACAGCAACCCGGTCTTTGTCCAGGTCAGCGGCTCGGCGGTGGTGGCCGGCGTGCGCTGACGCCGCGCGGCTTGCCGCACCCCCGGGCGCCACGTGATTTGCGCGGCGCCTTTTCGCCGTTGCCGGCCCGGCTCATTTGTCACCGTTGAAAGCACCATGTCCACCCCGCTGCCCGCCGCGCCTGCCGCCACTGCCGTCCACGCCGCCGCTGCCGCCGCTGCCGCCCTTGCGGCTAGCGCCGGGTCCGCCGGTCGTCGCCCCGCCTGGCCGGCCTGGCTGCGCGAGCCGCTGCTGCACTTTGTGCTGCTCGGCGGCGTGCTGTTTGGCATCGACCACTTTGTGCTCGGCCGCGCCGACGACCCGCGCACCATCGTGCTGGGCGCCGAGGTAGACCGCGAGGCGCGCCAGGTGTTCAAGGCCGCACGCGCCCGTGAACCCAGCGCCGGCGAGCTGAAGGCGCTGCGCCAGGTCTGGCTCGACAACGAGGTGCTGTACCGGGAAGGCCTGGCGCTGCGGGTGGACCAGGGCGACACCGCGATCCGCGAGCGGGTGATCTTCAAATCGCTCAGCCTCGTCGAGGCCAACCTGAGGCGCCCGGCAGTTGACGACAGCCTGCTGCGCGCCTGGTTTGAGCAGCAGCGGGCCCGCTACGACGAGCCGGCGCGCTTTGATTTTCAAGAGGCGGCCCTGGCCGGTGAGGCGTCTGAGGCCACCGTGCGGGCCTTTGCCGACGCGCTGAACGCCGGCACGCCGGGCGATGCCAAGGCCGGCTTGCGGGTGTTCAAGGGCCGGCCGCAGGCCAATCTGGTGCAGAGCTACGGCGCGGCATTTGCCGCCGCGCTGGCCGCAGCGCCAACCGGCCAGTGGCAGGCGCTGGCCACCCGGGACGGCTGGCGGGCGATGCGGCTGGACGCCGTCAGCGCGGCCAGGCCGGCCCGGTTCGAGGCGTTGCGCGGCGTGCTGCTGCAAGACTGGACCGACGCCACGATGGCCGGGCTGCGCACCGCCGCCGTGCGCACCCTGGCCCAAAAATACCGCGTGAAGACCGGGCCCACCGCCGACGCAAGCGCCGAGGTGGCCGCCAAATGAGCGGCGGCTGTCGCGCCGTGGCGCGCCTCGCGCTGGGGCTGGCGCTGGCGGCAGGCGCCGGCACGGCCGCCGCGCATGAGATGAGCATGGCCGAGATGGACGTGCGTGAAACGGCGCGCGGTGAGTTCATCTGGCAATGGACGGCCAGCAATGACCGCAGCGCCGGCCTGGCCGCCGGCAGCCCCGACCTGGTGCCGCGCTGGCCCGAGGGCTGCCGCGCCGAGGCCAACCGGCTGCAATGCGGCGCTGCCGGCCTGCAGGGCAGGCTGGCCATCGACGGCGTGGGCAAAGGCTACTCAGCCGCACTCGTCAAGGTGGTCTGGCTCGACGGCCAGTCGCGCGTCTACACGCTGACCGGCGGCCAGCCGACGGTGCAGCTTTACGGCGCCGCCGATGATCCGCGCGGCCTGGGTGAGATCGCCTGGGCCTATACCGCACTCGGCGTCGAGCACATCCTGAGCGGCATCGACCACCTGTTGTTCGTCGCCGGCCTGCTGTTTCTGGTGGGCTTGCAGCGCCGGCTGGTGTGGACGATCACCGCCTTCACCGCCGCGCACAGCCTGACGCTGGCCAGCGCCGCGCTCGGCTGGTTGACGCTACGCCCGGCCCCGGTGGAAGCCTGCATCGCGCTGTCCATCGTGCTGGTGGCCGGCGAGGCATTGCGCCAGCGCCAGACGCTGGCCCGCCGGCTGCCGGCGCTGGTGGCGTTTTTGTTCGGCCTGGTGCACGGCCTGGGCTTTGCCGGCGCGCTGCAAAGCATCGGCCTGCCGCAAAAACACCTGGCGGCGGCCTTGCTCAGCTTCAACCTGGGCGTCGAGCTGGGCCAGTTGCTGGCGCTGGGCGCGGCCTGGGCGCTGGTGTCGGCGATCCGGCGCCAGCCGGGCGCGGCGCGCCTGAAGGCGCCCACGCTGTACGCCATCGGCGCGCTGGCGGCGTACTGGTCGTGGCTGCGGGTGGCGGCCATGCTGGCTTGAGAGCGGCGGCACACCGGGCTCAAGTTGGCCCGCTGGCGGCCGATGAACCGACCAGGCGCGCGCCCGGCGACTCACCGCCGGCCAGCGTCATTTCAGCGCCATGAGCCACCACCCCATGCCATCCGTGCCCGATCACTACCGCCTGCTGCATGTCCAGCCCGACGCCCCGGCCGAGGTCATCAAGGCCAGTTGGCGCACGCTGCTGGGCCGGCTGCGCCAGCACCCGGACCTGGGCGGCGGCACCGCCCAGGCGGTGGCCATCAACCAGGCCTGGGCGGTGCTGGGTGATGCGGCGCAGCGCGCTGCTTACGACGCTGGCCTGCCACGGTGGGCTGTGCAGGCGGTGACGGCGCCGGCGGAGCCGATGGCCGCGTCACCGGCCGAGCCCGTGGCCGGGCCGGTGGGCGCGTCGTTGGCCGGGCCGGTGGCCGCGTCATTGGCGCTACGGCCGGGCACCCGAGCCTGCCCGCTGTGTCGCCAGCCGACCTGCGCCCCTGCGCGGCCCGACAGCCGCTGCCCGGCCTGCCACAGCCCGCTGGCCCGACTGCCCGGCACCGACCCGCAAGGCCATGAGCTGTTGGGCCGGCGCGGCGCGGTGCGGCGCGACCAAAGCCATGTCGCGCTGGTGCATGTGGGCTGGCCGTCACCGGCGCTGCCGGTGCGCTGGCGCGACCTGTCGCTGACGGGCTTGAGCTTTTACGCCGCGCAACCCATCCTTGCCGGCCAGACGCTGCGGCTGATCGACAGCGCGCTGGACGGTGTGGTGCAGGTGGTGGGCTGCCGCGCCCAGGGCCGGGTGTTCACGGTGCACGCCCGGCTGCTGACGGCGCTGTTGCTGCAAGCCACCGGCGTGTTTGTCTCGGCCCAGGCTTGACCGGCCGGCGCCCCGTTCCCGGCGGGCAGGCGCGCCGGCCGTGGCATCATCGCGATCCCCTTCACCGAGCGCCGCCCCGGCGGCACCAGCGACCCAAGATGGACCTGAAACTGCCGATCACCATCCACGATGAACTTGACGAACAGGTGATTGAAGCCACCGGCATGCTCGACCTGGCCAGCGGCGAGATACGCGACGTCAAGTACCTGAACTTCGACACCGGGTCGGGTGGCTTCCCGGCCGAGAGCCCGGACTACGACTTCACCTGCGGCACCTTGAGCAACGGCACGAAGGATGTGGAGTTCCGCATCGAGGTGGACGTGGTGGGCCGCAAATACTCGATCACGCCGAGTGAGCTGCTGGAGCTCAAAGGCCGCGCCGCCAAGCTGTTCACGGCCCCGCCGGGCGGCCACCCGCCGGCCGAGCCGGCAGCCAAACCGGGCGCCAGGCGCGGCCGCAAATAGCCGGCGCGCCTGCGCACCTGCGTACTGGCTGGCACCGGGCCAGGCAGGCCGCGCCTGCGCACCGGCCGGCACCAAGCGCCACCCGCTTTGCCTGGCCAGGCCGATCAAATCACCCGCTGGTTGACCGCTAAAGCGAGCGCCGCGACAGCGCCTCGGCGTTCTCGCGCCGCTCGCTGTAGCGGTCGAGTAGCGCGCCGGCCGCGCCCCGGGTCAGCAGGGTGAACTTCACCAGCTCTTCCATCACATCCACCACCCGGTCGTAGTAGGCCGAGGGCTTCATCCGGCCGGCGTCGTCAAACTCCATGAAGGCCTTGGCCACCGAGGATTGGTTGGGGATGGTGATCATGCGCAGCCAGCGGCCCAGCACGCGCAACTGGTTGACGGCGTTGAACGACTGCGAGCCGCCCGAGACCTGCATCACCGCCAGCGTCTTGCCCTGCGTCGGCCGCAGCGCGCCGAGTGCCAGCGGAATCCAGTCGATCTGGGCTTTGAGCAGGCCGGTCATCGCGCCGTGGCGCTCGGGCGAGGTCCACACCATGCCCTCGGCCCAGGCCGCAGCATCACGCAGCTCGGCCACTTTGGGGTGGGCGTCAGGCACGCTGTCGGGCAGCGGCAGGCCGGCGGGGTTGAAGATGCGCGGCTCGGCGCCCAGCGCCAGCAACAGCCGGGCCGCTTCTTCGGTGAGCAGCCGGCTGAACGAGCGCTCACGCAGTGAGCCGTACAGCAGCAGGATGCGCGGTGGGTGGCTTGGCGGCCGGGCTGGCAGCAGCGTGTCTAGCGTGGGCAAGCGCCACAGCGCCGCATCCACATTCGGCAGATCAACCCCGTTCATACCAGCCCTTGCTTGAATTGACGACCCGCACCACCAGCAGCATCACCGGCACCTCGATCAACACACCCACCACGGTGGCCAGCGCGGCACCGGACTCAAAGCCGAACAGGCTGATCGCAGCGGCCACCGCCAGCTCAAAAAAATTGCTGGCGCCGATCAGCGCCGACGGGCAGGCCACGCTGTGCGGTTCACCCAGCCGCCGGTTCAGCCAGTAGGCCAGCCCGGCGTTGAACAGCACCTGGATCAGGATGGGCACGGCCAACATCAAGATCACCAGCGGCTGCTTCAGGATGGCCTGGCCCTGGAAAGCAAACAGCAGCACCAGCGTGGCCAGCAGGGCGCTGATCGACCACGGGCCGATGCGCGCCAGCAGGGTGTCCAGCGCCGCCGGCCCGCGTTGCAGCAGGGCCCGGCGCCCAAGCTGGGCCAGCAGCACCGGGATCACGATGTACAGCAGCACCGAGGTGAGCAAGGTTTGCCAGGGCACGTTGATGGCCGACAGGCCGAGCAGCAGCGCCACCAGCGGGGCAAAGGCAAACACCATGATCAGGTCGTTCAGCGCCACCTGCGACAGCGTGAACAGCGCATGGCCGCCGGTCAGCCGGCTCCAGACAAACACCATCGCGGTGCAGGGCGCGGCGGCCAGCAGGATCAGGCCGGCGATGTAGCTGTCGGTCTGGTCGGCTGGCAGCCAGGGCGTAAAAACATGGCGGATGAAAAGCCAGCCCAGCAATGCCATTGAAAACGGTTTGACCGCCCAGTTGATAAACAGCGTGACGCCGATGCCGCGCCAGTGCTGGCCCACCTGCTGCAAGGCGCCAAAGTCAACCCGCAGCAGCATCGGGATGATCATCACCCAGATCAGCAGCCCGACCGGCAGGTTGACTTGGGCGACCGCCATCCGGCCGACGGCCTGCACCGGCCCGGTCAACCAATGCCCGAGCGCGATGCCCGCGACGATGCACAGCAAGACCCAGACGCTCAGGTAGCGCTCGAAGACGCTCATCGGCGCCGGTGCTGCGGTTGGGGCGGTGAGCGTGGCGGTGGACATGGGTTGGCCTCGATTCAGCGGCTGCCGATGGCCTTGATCTCGCGCTGGATCGCCAGCGCGTCAATCGACGCCAGCGGCAGGGCCAGCAGCCGCTCGATGCGGCGCTTCAAGATGAAGGCGGTGTCGCGGAAGACGCGGCGGGTCTGGTCGGGCGTGCCCTGAAACACCGACGGGTCGGCCACACCCCAGTGGGCCGTCATCGGCTGGCCGGGCCAGACGGGGCAGACCTCGCCGGCTGCGTTGTCGCAGACGGTGAAGAGGAAATCGAGCACCGGGGCGCCGGGCTGCGCAAACTCGTCCCAGTTCTTGCTGCGAAACCCGTCGGTCGGGATGTGCAGGGCCGCCAGCGTTTGCAGCGCCACCGGGTTGACACTGCCGGCCGGGTGGCTGCCGGCTGAAAAAGCCTTGAAGCGGCTGCCCGCCAGGCTGTTCATCAGGCCCTCGGCCATGATCGACCGGGCGGCGTTGTGGGTGCAGACGAACAGCACGTTGTAGATTCGATCGGGCATGGGCGGCTCCTGGGGTGGGCAAAAAAGGGCAAGCGTTGGCAGTGATGGGTCTGGCGTGCGCCAGCCACACGCATGGGATTCAGCAAAGGGCGCTGCAGCCGGTGGCCGGCGTCAACTCGCACGCTGCGCCTTGGCAGCAATGGGCGGTGAGGTAGGCCAGCAGATCGTTCATCTGCGCCAACGCCGGCCGGTAGATCAGGTTGCGGCCCTCGCGCTGCTGCGATACCAGGCCGGCATGCATCAGCTCTTTCAAATGAAACGACAGGGTGGAGGCCGGCACGCCCAGGGTGGCAGACAGCGCGCCCGGTGTCATGCCGTCCAGCGCCGTGCCCACCAGGGCCCGGAAGACCCGCAAACGCATGGCTTGGGCCAGGGCGGCCAGTGAATTGACGGCTGTTTTTTCATCCATCGTGGTCTCCTGACGTGGCACCGGCCGGGCCAGTCTTGGTCGTTGGGGCTGAAATACGAGGCGGATGCTACTATATTTCCATGTTTATGGAAATATACAACCCAACCGTGTCAGCAAGTTGTCACGCCCGCCCGCGGCGGACCCGCATGGCGGCGGCCGCCGCCATGCGGGTCCGTGGCCGTGTCAGTGCTTGTGCTCACCCTCGGCCGGTTTGCCGGTGCTGCCCAACGCCCGCACCGGCGCGTTGACGGTGATGGTTTCTGATTTGCCGCCCGGCGCCTCGACCACCAGCGTCAGCGCCACGGTGTCGCCGGCCTTCAGCGGGGCTTTCAGGTCCAGCAGCATGACGTGGTAGCCGCCGGGTTTCAGGTCCACCGGCTGGCCGGCAGGCAGGTCGAGTGCGCTGACGCGGCGCATCTGCATCGTGTCGCCATCCATTTTCATCTCGTGGATTTCCACCACGCCAGCCGCCGGTGAGCTGATCGACACCAGCTTGCCACCGGTCTTGGACTGGATCTGCATGAAAGCGCCGGTGGCTTTTTGCGCCGTCACCGTGCCACGCACCCACGGCGCGGTGACGGTGGTCTGGGCCCCGGCGGGCAGCGCGATGAGGCCCAGCAACAGCCAGGCGGGCAGGGTGGTGGGCAGCGTGAAGCGGGGGCGGTGCGGCATGGGGATCCTTTGGGTTTGGCGGTCGATGCGGTGGTCAAGCCGCAGTGCGCCCGACAGCCGGGATGAAAAGCGGCGTCGCGGGGGCACGCTGGTCAGGCCGAGCGCAGCGGGAGGGGTGGGCCTGGCGGCCTGCGGCGGGCCGTGCTGCTGCGCCACCGACCCGGCGTGCAATGGCTGCGGTGGCGGCACAAACCAGGCAGGGCAAACAGTTTAGTCGGGCGCGTCGGCGCGGTTGCTGGCCCCCTGAAACAGCGCCCCGCGCCCAGGGGGATGGGGCGGGGCGCATCGGCCAGCGGGCCAACGCGGCGGCTTACACTCGGCGGCTGATGGGCGGCTGGTTGAACAGCAGTTTTTCGCAACCCCGGCTCGCTGGGGCCGCCGCGCCCTCCGCGCCAAGCCCAAGCCCAAACCCCAAGCCGAACTTTCATGGACCTGGTCTACAGCTACGCTGCCTTCTTCATCGCCTACCTGATCGGCTCGCTGTCGTTTGCGGTGATCGTCAGCCGGCTGATGGGTCTGGCCGACCCGCGCAGTTACGGCTCCAAAAACCCGGGGGCGACGAATGTGCTGCGCTCGGGCAGCAAGGTGGCAGCGGTGCTGACGCTGCTGCTGGACGCGCTCAAAGGCTGGGCCCCGGTGGCGCTGGTCGAGTGGAAGTCGTTTGAGCTGGGCTTTGACGACAACACCATCGCGTTTGTTGGCCTGGCGGCGTTTCTCGGGCATTTATTCCCGATCTTTTTCCGCTTTCGCGGCGGCAAGGGTGTGGCCACGGCGGCCGGCGTGCTGCTGGCCTTTGAGCCGCTGCTGGGTGCGGCCACGCTGGTCACCTGGGCGGTGGTGGCCGCATTGTTCCGCTATTCGTCGCTGGCGTCGGTGGTGGCGGCCGCGTTTGCGCCGTTTTTCACCTTGATGTTCTTTGACCGGCCGAGCGTGGCGATGGCCGTCACGGTGATGAGCTTGCTGCTGATCTGGCGGCACAGCCGCAACCTGATCAAGCTGTTCACCGGCAAAGAGCTGAAGATCGGCGAGAAGGCCGCCGCACCACCGCGCCAGCGCCACCGCCGGGTGCGGCGTTTGCACAACGACGGCTCGGAAACCGCCGAGTCGTCCCACCCCCCGAAAGGAAGTTAACCGCCATGGTCCAGCGTTTTGATGTCGGCGCCCGCATGTCCGAGATGGCGGTGCACAACGGCGTGTGTTACCTCGCCGGCCAGGTGGCGGTGGAGGGTGAGCCCGACATCGAAGGCCAGACCCGCGAGGTGCTGGCCAATATCGACGCGCTGCTGGCTCGGGCCGGCACCGACAAGACCCGCATCCTGCGAGCGCAGATCTACCTGGCCGACATCGCTGACTTTGCCGGCATGAACGCGGTCTGGGACGGCTGGGTGGTGGCCAACCACGCACCGCCGCGCGCCACGGTGCAGGCCGCGCTGGCCCGGCCCGAGTGGAAAGTGGAGATCGTCGTCACCGCTGCGCTGTGAGCGCTGCGCCGGCCGGTTGTCGCCAGCCGCCCGCCGCAAGCGCGTAGCCGTCACAAGCCGAGTCGCGCCAGATCGCCCCGGCCCTGGCGCACCAGCACTGGTTGCGCGCCGCTCAGGTCGATCACCGTGGTGGGCGCCATCGGGCAGGCGCCGGCATCCACCACCGCGGCCAGCAGCTTTTGCAAACGCTGGCGGATGTCTTCGGGGTCGTTCAGCGGCTCGGTCTCGCCCGGCGCGATCAAGGTGGTGGCCAGCAGCGGCTGGCCCAACTCGGCCAGCAGCGCCTGCGTCACCCGGTGGTCGGGCACGCGCAGGCCGATGGTGCGGCGCGACGGGTGCGACAGCCGGCGCGGCACCTCTTTGGTGGCGTCCAGGATGAAGGTGTACGGCCCGGGCGTGCCCAGCTTGAGCAGCCGGTACTGCCGGTTGTCCACCTGGGCGTAGCTGGCCAGCTCGGACAGATCGCTGCACAGCAGGGTGAGGTGGTGTTTGTCGTCCACCTGGCGGATGCGGCGCAGCGCCTCGGCGGCGGCTTTGTCGTCCAGGTGGCAGACCAGCGCGTAGCTGGAGTCGGTGGGCACGGCACACACCCCGCCGCCGTGCAGCAACTGCACCGCCTGCTTGATCAACCGGGGCTGCGGGTTGTCGGGGTGGACCTCAAAATACTGCGACATCAGGCCGTTGCGAAATCAGGCCGTGGCCGGTTCAGGCGGCTGCGGCATCAGGCAACGGCGGCATTCGGCAAAGGCGCGTTTTGCACCCGGTGCGCCAGCGCCTGCCACACTGGCAGCAGGTGGCCCGCCAGGTCAGGCAGGCTGCCCAGGTCGGTGCGGCTCTCGGCGGGCGAATGAAAGTCACTGCCGCGTGACGCCAGCAGGCCGAACTCTTGCGCCATTGCGGCGTATTTGCTGCGGTCGGCCTGGCCGTGACTGCCGGTCAGCACCTCCACGCCCTGGCCGCCGTGGGCTTTGAACTCGGAGAACAGCGCAAACTCTTCATTCACCGTCAAGCGGTAGCGCCCGGGGTGGGCAATCACCGCCACGCCGCCGGCCTGGGTGATCCAGCGCACCGCCTCACCCAGCCCGGCCCAGCAGTGGTTGACGAAGCCGGGCTTGCCTTCGGTCAGGTAGCGGCGAAACACCGAGTGGGTGTCAGCGCAGACCCCGGTCTCGACCAGCCAGCGCGCAAAGTGGGTGCGCGACATCAAATCGGGGTTGCTGACATAGCGCAGCGCACCGTCGAAAGCGCCTTTCAAGCCCACCTGGGCCAGGCCGTCGGCCATCGCCTGGGCGCGGGCCAGCCGGCCGCCGCGAGTGCGGGCCAGGCCGGCTTGCAGCGCGGCGTTGTCGGCATCAAAGCCCAGGCCGATGATGTGCACCGTCTCGCCGGCAAAGGTGACCGAGACCTCGGTGCCGGTGAGAAAGCCCATGCCCAATGCCGACGCGGCGGCTGCGGCTTCAGCCAGGCCGCGGGTCTCGTCATGGTCGGTCAGGGCCCAGAGCGCCACGCCGTTGCGCTGTGCCCGCTCTGCCAGCGCGGTGGGGCTGAGCGTGCCATCGGAGTAGCGGGAATGGCTGTGGAGGTCGGCGTTGAGAAGGTGCACCCGCGCATTTTCGCTGCTGGCGGCGGGCTGCGCCGAGGCCAGATCAGCACAAGCCCGGTGTTTTTATGGTTTTGCGCACTATCCCGACACCACGCGCACGGCGGCGCCTGGCCTGCAACAACGCGCACGGCGGCGTCTAGGAGCCTGTCGGGCTTGGGGATCGTCGGCTGCAATTTGGCCGCAGCGGTCCATTTCTGGCTTCGCCGCACTTCGTGAACACCGGTTTTTTGTCCCATAGCTACGGCTATGGGCCTGCAAACCCGGCAAAAACTGTCCTCGCTGGGGCCAAATTTGGCTACGCCGCACTGCGTGAACGCTTCGACGCCCCAAGCCCGACAGGCTCCTAGC
>JANLOP010000354.1:0-10328 GCA_031366635.1 Betaproteobacteria bacterium
TCGACTTCCTGACGCCCGCTCAGCGCGAACGATACGGCCGTTACCCAGACGCTCTCTCCGCCGAGGAACTGGCGCGCTACTTCCATCTCGACGATGAAGATCGCGAGTGGATCGCCGGCAAGCGGCGCGACAGCAGCCGGCCCAGCAGCAGGTGGCGTTTGCCATCGTCTCCGCGCCGGGCACGGCGACCTTCCAGGCCTTTCTGAACGGCGGCCTGGTTGAAAGCTTCACCGGGTCGACGTCCGACATCGATCCGCTCAACTTCTATGGCTTCGAGGGCATCGCGCTGGACCGGCTGACGATCAGCGTCCAGTCTTTTGACAACGTTTTCATCATGGACAACCTGCAGACCATCCAGACGGCGCCCGAGCCTCAAGGCGGCCTGCTGGCGGCTGTCGCGCTGGCAGCGCTGGGCTTGTCCCGGCGCAGCAAGCGGCCGGTGCTGGGAACCTGATCGGCTCAAGTGCTTGTGTTGTGCCCGGCCAGCAGCCGATGCTCGCAAGCGGGCTCGTCGCAATCCAGGCACAGCCAAGCCCGCGCTGCTGGCGCGGCGTCACGCGCTGCCAGCCGGGTGAACAGGCCGCTGCCCGCCAGGCCAGCGCGCCGCAGCAGCGGGGCTGCCGCGTCCAACGCCGCCTCCAGACGGGCGTCGCCTTGGCCCGACACCAGTGACCAGGCGATCTGGTGGCCGATCAGCAGCCCGCGCACATGGTCGTCCACCGGCCCGCGCACCTGAGGGCCATCGCGCTGCAGGCCGTCGGCCACCCAGGGGATGTCGAGCGCGGTCAGCAGGGTCAGATCGCAGCGGCGCTGCTGGGCGATGGCGTGGGGCAGCAGGCTGTGGTCGTCGAACAGCAGGGCGCTGTAGACGGCGGTCATCAGCGCGGTGGTATCGCAGACCACGATGTCATGGTGGGTGGCGGCCGCGTCGATCAGCTGGTGCTGGTGCTCGGCGATGCCGGCCTGCTCATCGGGCCGGGGCGTGCGGCCCTGGCGCTCGCACCACTGGCGTAACCATTCGCCCACCCAGGTGCAGCGCCGGCCGGTCAGCTCAGCCAGCCGGCCGGCCAGAGCCTGCGCCAGGGCTGTTTTGCCGGTGCTCTCGGCACCGACGATGGCGATGCGCAGCGCCTCAGCCACGGGCAGCCCCGCCCGGCGCACCGGGCAACAGCCGCGCCCAGGCCCGCCAGCCGACCAGCGCCAGCAGCACAAACACCGCGTACAGCCCCACTGTCAGCCACAAGCCCTTGGCCGCAAACAGCGCCACGCTGACGAGGTTGACGGCCACCCAGGCTGGCCAGTTGTCCAGCCATTTGCGCGCCAACAGGTATTGGCCGGTCAGACTGCCCACGGTGGGCAAGGCGTCGAGGTAGGGCACATCGCTGTCGGTGATGCGGGCCAGCAAGGCGCCCAGCAGCGGCCAGGCCAGCAAGGTGATCAGCACCGCCAGCGCGCGTTGGCGGGCGCTGAGCTGGCGCACCCGCAGCGGCCCGCCCCCCGCGCCAGTGCCGCGCAGCCACTGCCACCAGCCCCAGCCGCCCAGCACGATGAAGACCATTTGCAAAGCCGCCTCACCGTACAGCTTGCTGTGCAAGAACAGCAGGCCGTACAGCGCCGAGCTGGCGATGGCCAGCGGCCAGCCCAGCGGGTTGACGTGCAAGTTGCAGGCCACCATGCCCAGCGCCAGCCCGGTGGCCACCAGTTCAAGCCAGGTAAAGGCGCTGCCGGCCCAGGTGAAAGCCGGCATCAGCAGCGGGGCGGTGGCGGCCAGCAGGTCGGTCATGGGTGGGCTGCGCGCAGGGCGCAGCGTGGCGGCCGGATCAACGCCGGGCGGCGTACTGCACCAGGATTTCGTCGGGCTTGACCATGCCCAGATCGGCCCGGGCCCGCTCTTCCACCATCTCCAGGCCCTGGCGCAGATCGTCCACCTCGGCCACCAGCCGCTCGATGGCGTGGCGCTGGCCCAGGTTGCGCTGTTTTTGGGCGTCCAGCCGCGCTTGCAATTTCATCACCTGCGGCAGGCCTCCATCGCCAAACCACAACTCGGCCTGCACGCCGGCCAGCAGCAGCAACAGCGCGGCGGTGACGGTGCGCATGGCCGTGCGGGGGCGTGGGGCAGGGCCGGCTCAACGCAGGCTGTAGAACGCCGCGCGGCCGGGGTAGTTGGCGATGTCGCCCAGGTCCTCTTCGATGCGCAGCAACTGGTTGTATTTGGCCATTCGATCCGAGCGGCTGAGCGAGCCGGTCTTGATCTGGCCGGCATTGGTGCCGACGGCGATATCTGCAATCGTGGAATCCTCGGTTTCACCCGAGCGGTGGCTGATGACGGCGGTGTAACCGGCGCGTTTGGCCATCTCGATGGCGGCAAAGGTTTCGGTCAAGGTGCCGATCTGGTTGATCTTGATCAGGATCGAGTTGGCAATGCCTTTGTCGATGCCCTCTTTCAAGATCTTGGTGTTGGTGACAAACAAGTCATCACCCACCAGTTGCACTTTTTTGCCCAGCCGCTCGGTGAGGTGCTTCCAGCCGTCCCAGTCGCCTTCGTGCATGCCGTCTTCGATGCTGATGATCGGGTATTTGTCCACCCAACTGGCCAGCATGTCGGTCCAGGCCGGGGCGCTGAGTTTCAGGCCGCCTTCGCCCTCAAGAACGTACTCACCGTTTTTATAAAACTCGCTGGCGGCGCAATCCAGGCCGAGTGCAATCTGCGTGCCGGGCGTGTAGCCGGCCTTGTCGATGGCCTCCAGAATCATCTGGATGGCGGCCTCGTGGTTGGCCACGTTGGGTGCAAAACCGCCCTCATCGCCCACCGCCGTGCTGATGCCCCGGTCGGCCAGGATTTTTTTCAGCGCATGAAAAGTCTCGGCGCCCCAGCGCAGCGCTTCGCGAAAGCTGGGCGCGCCCAGCGGGATGATCATCAGCTCTTGCAGGTCGAGGTTGTTGTTGGCGTGTTCGCCGCCGTTGATCACATTCATCATCGGCACCGGCAGGCTCATCGCGCCCGAGCCGCCAAAGTAGCGGTACAGCGGCAGGCCGGATTCTTCAGCCGCCGCCCTGGCCACGGCCATGCTGACCGCCAGGGTGGCATTGGCGCCCAGGCGGGATTTGTTGTCGGTGCCGTCCAGATCGACCAGGGTTTTGTCGAGAAAGGCTTGCTCGCTGGCGTCCAGCCCCAACACGGCCTCGCTGATCTGGCTGTTCACATGCTCCACCGCCTTCAGCACGCCCTTGCCGCCGTAGCGGCTTTTGTCACCGTCGCGCAGCTCGATCGCCTCGCGGCTGCCGGTGGACGCGCCCGACGGCACGGCGGCGCGGCCCATCGTGCCGCTTTCCAGCAGCACATCACATTCGATAGTGGGGTTGCCTCGGCTGTCGAGAATCTCGCGGCCGACGATGTCAACAATGGCGCTCATGAAGGGGTTCCTGGCGGGGTGGGATGCGGTGTCGCGAGCCTGCTGCGCGGGGCCGGCCCGGGCGGGCCTGGCCAGGCCTCAAATGGGCAGGCCTTCGGTGAGGATCATGTTGAAGCGGTCGGTGGTGCCCAGCCGCAACGCCCGGGCGGCGCGGTACGACTCGGCATCGTAAAAAGCCTGTGCCGCCTCGAAGCTGGGGAAGCGCAGCACGGTGATGCGCGTCGGCTGCCAGTCGCCTTCCAGCACCGCCAGCCGGCCGCCTCGGGCCAGGTACTGGCCACCGGCAGCGGCCACGACGGCCGGGGCAGCGGCCATGTAAGCCTTGAAGCGATCGGGGTCGCTGATTTGGCTGTCGACGATGATGTAGGCGCAGGGCATGGGGTTGTCCGTTCTCAGCATGAAAAATCGTTTTCCAGCAGCGGCTGGGACTTGATCACCCGGTCGAGTGTCAGCAACTGCTGCAACAACGCCCGCATGTGTTTGAGCGGCACGGCATTCGGCCCGTCGCTCATCGCGTTGGCCGGGTCGGGGTGGGTTTCCATGAACAGCCCGGCCACGCCCACGGCAACAGCCGCCCGTGCCAGCACCGGCACAAACTCGCGCTGGCCGCCGCTTGCTTGCCCCAAGCCGCCCGGCAGTTGCACGCTGTGCGTGGCGTCAAACACCACCGGCGCGCCGGTCTCGCGCAGGATGGCCAGGCTGCGCATGTCGCTCACCAGGTTGTTGTAGCCAAAGCTGGCGCCGCGCTCACAGGCCATGAACCGGTCTTCGCTCAAGCCGGCAGCGCGGGCCGCGTCACGCGCTTTGGCGATGACGTTTTTCATGTCGTGTGGCGCCAGAAACTGGCCTTTCTTGATGTTCACCGGTTTGCCACTGCGTGCCACGGCGTGGATGAAATCGGTCTGGCGGCACAAAAACGCCGGCGTTTGCAGCACATCCACCACCGCCGCCACCGCAGGAATTTCGGCCTCGCTGTGCACATCGGTGAGCAACGGCACGCCCAGCTCGCGCTTGACGGTGGCCAGAATCTCCAGCCCGCGGTCCATGCCCGGGCCGCGAAACGTGCTGCCGCTCGACCGGTTGGCCTTGTCGTAACTGCTTTTGAAGATGAAGGGGATGCCCAGTTCGGTGGTGATTTCTTTGAGCCGGCCGGCCACGTCGATCTGCAATTGCAGCGATTCGACCACGCAAGGCCCGGCGATCAGGAAAAACGGGCGGTTCAGGCCGATCTCGAAGCCGCAGAGTTGCATGGTGAGTCTCTTCAGGTCAGGTCGCCGGGGCGGGTGCATGCCCGACGGGGCGCGTCAGGCGGCCAGCGAGGCCGGCGTAGGCGTGGGTGTGGGCAAGGGCGCGGCGCCAAGCTGGGCCGCCCGGTGCGCCAGCGCGGCGGCAATGTAGCTGATGAATAGCGGGTGGCTGTCCCAAGGCGTGCTTTTGAACTCAGGGTGGAACTGCACGCCGACAAACCACGGGTGCAGGGTTTGCGGCAGCTCCACGATCTCGGTGAGCTTTTCGCGCTGGGTGATGGCCGAGACCACCAGGCCGGCTTGCTGCAACACGTCGAGGTATTTCTCGTTCGCCTCGTAGCGGTGGCGGTGGCGCTCGGTCACCACCGCGCCGTAAATCTGCTGCGCCAGGGTGCCGGGCAGCACGTCGGAGCTTTGCGCGCCCAGCCGCATCGTGCCGCCCATATTCGACTGCGCATCGCGCTTCTGGATCGTGCCGTCGGCGTCTTGCCATTCATCGATCAGCGCAATCACCGGGTGCGGTGTGTCGGGCTCAAACTCGGTGGAATTGGCACCGGCCAGCCCGGCGACATGGCGCGCAAACTCAATCGTGGCCACCTGCATGCCCAGGCAGATGCCCAAATACGGCAACCGGTGCTCACGCGCATATTGCACCGCCACGATCTTGCCCTCGATACCGCGTTTGCCAAAGCCGCCCGGCACCAGGATGGCATCGAACTTGGCCAGTTGCCCGGCGTTGCCGGCATTCAGTGATTCAGCGTCCACATACTCGATCTTCACCCGCGCATGCTGGTGGATGCCGGCATGGCGCAGCGCCTCGTTGAGTGATTTGTACGAGTCCGACAGATCGGTGTATTTGCCGCACATCGCAATCGTCACCTCGTGCAGCGGGTGCGCCACCTCGTGCACCAGCCGGTCCCAGCGCGACAGATTGGCCGGCTTGGTCAGCAGTTGCAGCTTCATGCAGATCTGTTCGTCCAGGCCTTGCTCGTGCAGCAGGCGCGGCACTTTGTAGATTGTGTCCACGTCCCACATGCTGATCACGCCGTGCGGCACCACGTTGGTGAACAGCGAGATTTTCTCGCGCTCCTCGGCTGGCACCTCGCGGTCGGCCCGGCACAGCAGCACATCGGGCTGGATGCCGATCTCGCGGAGTTTTTGCACCGTGTGCTGGGTGGGTTTGGTCTTCAGCTCACCGGCGGCGGCAATCCACGGCACGTAAGTGAGGTGCACAAACGCGGTGTTGGTGGGGCCCAGCTTCAGGCTCATCTGGCGCACGGCTTCGAGGAATGGCAGGGATTCGATATCACCCACGGTGCCGCCGATCTCGACGATGGCCACATCCACGTCCACCGCGCCGCGCCGCACAAAGTCTTGAATCTCGTTGGTGACATGCGGAATCACCTGCACCGTCTTGCCCAGATAGTCGCCCCGGCGCTCTCGCTCCAAAACGCTTTTGTAGATCTGGCCCGAGGTGAAGTTGTTGCTGCGCTTCATGCGCGTGGTGATAAAGCGCTCGTAGTGGCCCAGATCGAGGTCGGTCTCGGCGCCGTCATCGGTGACGAACACCTCACCGTGCTGAAACGGGCTCATCGTGCCCGGATCGACATTCAGGTAGGGGTCGAGCTTGATCAGGGTGACCCGCAAACCGCGCGATTCAAGCACCGCCGCCAGCGACGCCGATGCGATGCCCTTGCCGAGGGAAGACACCACACCGCCGGTGACGAAGACGTACTTGGTCATGTCGCGCAGCACCCTTGGCGCGGCCCCGGGGAGGGGCGCAGGCATGCTCAATTGGTAAAGCGCGATTATAGGTGGGGGGTGCTGCACATCCGGTGCCTCTGCGGCGCCCAGGCGCAGGGCCTGTCGGTCACCGCAGCCCTCTGGCTGACCGACGACGTGGCACTGCGGCCGCCCCTCATTCACGGGGACGCACCTTGTGGTGGCGGGCGGAACGTGAGAAAACCCTGCACGCCGTTGTAGCGAGATTGTTGAGCACCTCCCCGTCACCCGGTCGCCAGCAAATCGTGTTCACACCATCATTCAGGGGTATCCGACATGACACAGTCGTTCAATCGCTTCAAGCCCGCCGGGCTGCTGACCGTGGCCTTGCTGGCCTGCGCCGGTGCGGCCCAGGCCTATGTTGTCATCCCGCAGGGTGGCGGCAATTACAACAAGTGGGGCCCGTCCAGCATGGCCGGCACGCCCGGTGGGGTGGTGACCTGGGGCTTTATCGCCGCTGGCACGCCGGGCAGTGTTTTTTGCGGCAGCAGCTGCCCGGGAACCAGCACGCTGACCTTGCCGAATTTTTATGCCGATCCGGCGACCAGCAACACCACCACGCCGCTAAGCCTGCTCGCGCTTCAAGCACCGCTGCAGGCGGCGTTTGACAAATGGTCGGCGGTGGCCAATGTGAAGTTCCAGTTTGTTGGTGTCGACAACTCGGGCCTGGCCATCAACGACCCCTTGGCCATCGCCCCGTCTATTCGTGTCGGTGCCTTTGCTTTTAGCAGCGGGTTTTCCGCCGCAGTGGGCTTTTCGCCGCCGCCCAACGGGGGCACCGGGGCCGGCGACCTGCTGTTTAACACTCAAGTGGGATTCCAGTTGGCCAGCGGTGCCGAGAACAGTGCGTTGCAGTTGTTTCCGAACGGCGGCGGTTTCTACATGAACGACATCAAGGGCCTGGCCTTGCACGAGATCGGCCACACGCTGGGGCTGTTGCATTCGGCCGACAACACCACGGTGATGTGCGGCGACCCGACCGCAAACTGCGCCAATCTCACGCTGGTGACGCAGCAGCTCAAAAGCGACGATATCGCCGGCGCGCAGTTTCTATATGGCACGGCGCCGGTGCCAGAGCCGCAGACGGGCTGGATGATGCTGCTGGGCCTCGGTTTGATGGGCGGGTTGTTGCACCGCAGCAGGGCCCGCCCGGTTTGATCGGGGCCCGGCCGGCGCGGCGGCGCCGGGCGGGTCGGGCGGGTCGGGCGGGTCGGGCGGGTCGGGCGATAGCAACCGGTCAAGCAGCCAGCCTGCCGGTCTTGGCGTCCAGCACCACCTCGGGCGAATCGGCTTCAAGCTGGGTTTCACCCGCCAGATGGGCTTGCATACGGGGGATGTCCAGCTCACCGCACCACTTGGCCACCACCAGCGTGGCCACGCCGTTGCCCACCAGGTTGGTCAGCGCCCGGGCCTCGCTCATAAAGCGGTCGATGCCCAGGATCAGCGCCAGCCCGGCCACCGGCACATTGCCCACCGCGCTCAGCGTGGCGGCCAGCACGATAAAGCCCGAGCCGGTGACGCCGGCAGCACCTTTGCTGGTCAGCAGCAGCACGGCCAGCAAGGTGATTTGCTGCATCAGCGACATCGGCGTATCGGTGGCCTGGGCGATGAAGACGGCCGCCAGCGTCAGGTAGATCGACGTGCCGTCCAGGTTGAACGAGTAGCCGGTGGGCACCACCAGCCCGACCACCGGCTTGCTGGCGCCCAGGTTCTCAAGCTTGGCCATCATCCGCGGCAGCACGCTTTCACTGCTGCTGGTGCCCAGCACGATCAGCAACTCTTCTTTGATGTACTTGATGAAGCGCCAGACCGAGAAGCCATGCAGACGGGCAATGAGGCCCAGCACGCCAAAGACAAAAATCAGGCAGGTGGCATAAAACGTCGCCATCAACTGGCCCAGGCTGAGCAGCGAGCCGACGCCGTACTTGCCGATGGTGAAGGCCATCGCGCCAAAGGCGCCGATGGGCGCCACCTTCATGATGAAGCCGACGATGCGGAACAGCACATGCGAGGTTTTCTCGATGAAGTCGAAGACCAGCGTGCCGCGCCCGCCAAAGGCATGCAGCGCAAAGCCGAACATCACCGAGAACAGCAGCACCTGCAGGATCTCGCCCTTGGCAAACGCATCCACCACGCTGCTGGGGATGACGTTGAGCAAAAAGTCCACCGTGCCCACCATCTTGCCCGGGCCGGTGTAGGCGGCGATGGCCTTGGTGTCGAGTGTCTTGGCGTCGATGTGCATGCCGCTGCCGGGCTGCACCAAGTTGACGACCGCCAAGCCGATCAGCAGCGCCAGTGAGCTGACCACCTCAAAGTACAGCAGCGCCAGGCCGCCGGTCTTGCCCACCTTCTTCATGTCTTCCATGCCGGCGATGCCCACCACCACGGTGCAGAAGATGATGGGCGCGATGATCATCTTGTTCAGCTTGATGAAGCCATCACCCAGCGGCTTCATGGCCTCGCCGGTGGCGGGCCAGAAGTGGCCCAGCGCCACGCCGATGACGATGGCGGTGATCACTTGCACATACAGCGAGTGGTAGAAGCGGTGCGGCGCGGCGGCAGCGGTGGTCGGGCTTAAGGGAATGGGGTGATTGGCCATCAGGGTTTCCTCCAGTGCGCAGCATGATGCGCCGTTGCGGCAGCCCTGTATTCCGTAATTTCCACAACCCCGCGTGGTGCCGCAGCGCCGCAGCGCCGCAGCGGCTATGGCGCTGGCCCAAGCCCGGTCAGGCGGCTGCTGGCGCCATGCTGTCTAGCATTGCTAACACCGCGTCGGCAGTGGCGATGGGTTTTTCCATCGGGTACAGGTGGGTGCCCTCCAGCCATGTAAAGCGCTCACCGGCCAGGGTGTGGGCCATGCCCAGCCCGCCCTGGCGGATCTCGGTGGACCGGGTGCCGGCAATGAAGCCCACCGGGCAGCGCAGCGGGTGCTTGTGCAGCAGCGCGCCCAGGTGGTGCGGCAGGGTGTTGTAGATGCGCGTCTCCACCGCACGCTCGAAAGCCAGCACGGTCTTGCCGCCTCGCTGGGTGGTGCCGCAGGCCAAGTAATCGGCCAGCACACCGGGCGCCCAGCGGGCAAACAGGGACTTGGCACCGTAGTGCTGGGCCACTGCGTCCAGTGACGGCCACTCTTGCCGCCGCGTCTGCGAGATCTTGCCCGGTGACACCTTGCCGATCAGCCGGCTGCGTTTGAGCACCTGCACCGTGTGCGAGCGCCAGCCGGTGATCACCGGTGAATCCAGCAGTATCAGGCCACGCACCAGCTCCGGCCTGCGGCTGGCCACCAGCAGGCTCAACAGCCCGCCCAGCGAGTGGCCCACCAGATAGGCGCCCTGTGGCGCCTCGGCCTGGATGAAGTCAGCCAACTGGTCGCGCAGTTTGGGCCAGTTGCTGGTGACCGGGTAGCGCGGGTCATGGCCAAACTTGTCGATTGCCAACACGCGCCAGCCAGCGGCGCGCCAATGGTCAAACAATTGCCTGTAGGTGCCCGCCGGAAAGCCGTTGGCGTGCGAGAAAACCAGCGTGGCCGGCATCAGACGATGCGCTCACCCGGGCTGGTAATCTTCTTCAGCGGCTTATAGCGTGACGCGGCGGGTGGCACCAGCGGGTGCTCGGCGGCGCCGCCGTCCCACACCGGGTCGCTGATGCCTTCAAACACCTCACGCAGGCGCTGGCCCCAGGTGCTGTGGATCATCTGGAAGTAGGGGTTGTTCTCGTCGATACAGACGATTTGCTCACTCTTGAACGTGCCTTCTTCATAGACCAGCAAATCCAGCGGCAGGCCCACACTCAGGTTGGATTTGAGGGTGGAGTCCATCGACACCAGCGCGCATTTGGCGGCTTCGTCCAGCGGGGTGTTGGGGGTGAGCACCCGGTCCAGGATGGG
>JANLOP010000365.1:0-11314 GCA_031366635.1 Betaproteobacteria bacterium
GCAGGCCGCCAAGCAATGCGGCGTCACCCAGCCGCGTTTGAACGATCTGCTGCGCGGGCGTATCAGCCGCTTCTCGCTCGATGCGCTAGTGAACATGGCGGCGGCTTGCGGCCAGCAGGTGCATATCGCGCTGGCTGACGCGGCTTGAGCGCCTGGCCGGCCCGTTTTGCCGGGCCTCGGCGGGATTGAAGTCAGCCCGCGCCCACCACCAGCCGCCCGCTGCGGATGGCCCGCAATTGCGCCAGCACATCGTCCTGGGTGCGAAAGCGGCCAAACGCGGCGATGTCTTGCTCACGCACGATGGCAAAGCTGGCCAGCACATGGGCGGCGTCGTCGTCGCTCAGGCCGTAGAGGTGGCAGAACAGGCCGTCGAGCGCGGCCAGCCGTTGCCGGCGGTCTTCGGCGTGCCAGACAAACGGCGGTTTGACCTGGCCTTGGCCGTCTACCCAGCCCAGATCACGGGCGAAGGGCGCCAGGTCGTGGGCGGTGTAGCTCAAGTGCAGCACTTGCTCGCGGATGAAATCGGCGATGGCCACGCCGCCGATGGTTTGCTCAAAGCGCGGGGGGGTGATGACACTGGCCTGCTCGACGATAAACCAGTTGAGATTTTGACCCTGCACCTTCTGACGCAGCACGAAGTCAAAGGCCATCGAATTCAGGTTCGCCAACAGCAGTGGCGCCCAAGTTGAGTACTCATCTTCGCCGCCGGGCATCGGTAACAACATCGCCATGCTATTGCCGACACCACCTCTCGGCAATATTGCTGAAATCATTGTCCGCATATTGCTCGGCGCGGTGACAGATTTATAAGCGATCACCCAGCTACCCGCCCACACCTTGGCAACCTCATGCGCGCTGACAAAATACTGTGCCTCAGGCAGCCTGTTTGGGTTGGTTTTCTCTTCCGCTGTCAGTGACTCCTGTTGCGCAGCCCGTTTGAGATTGGCCAGATTCAACACCACATCGGCGGCGCGGTGGTCGTACAACTGGACCATCTTGCCCTCGTACAGCGGCAAGGCTTCGGCGTCACCCAGGCGCCAGCGCCCCTGGGCCGCAGGCTGCCAGCCCTGCGCCACCAACTCCTCGGGCTTGATGAAATGCCGCGAGTCATTGGTCATGTGAAACATCGTGGCGTATTTCACCGGCCACACCTTGTGGCTGGGCAGCACGCCTTGCGTCTCGCTGTTGCCGCCGTTTTTCGCCAGCACCGGGTTTTCTCGGTAAAGCTGCAAGGTGATGTCCGCATCGCGCCGGCTGCGGAATATTGGCGCCGCACCGGTATTCGGGTTGACGAGTTGGAAGTCGTCCTTGCTCAAGACCAGCAGGCTTTGCCCGGCGTCCAGCTCAGCCAGGCTGTGCAAATAGAAAGCGCAGCGGGTTTGCGCAAATTGCCGCTCGGGCCCGCCAAATACCAGCGTGCAAAACTTGAAGCTGGCATGCACATCGGCAAAAAACACTTTCTTGTTCTCAAAATCGAACAAAGCGCCGAGCCGGCCGGTGGCCGAGATACTCTTGAAAAACTCGGCCGCGCCTTTGTCGGCGGCAATGCCGCTGGGCGTCAGCAGCGCCACCAGGCCGTCCGGCCGCACCAGAGACAACGCCCGCTCGACAAACAGGCTGTACAAATTGACATCGCCGCCGCCCAGCAGCGGAAAGTCGCCCGATTTGGCCAGCACCCGGGCCTGGGCCTCGGCGCGCTGCACTGCGGTTTGGTAATCGGCCCACAGCGGGGACTTTTTCTTTTCCAGCGCGGTGATCAGCCGTTTGCGGTCGGCCGCGCGCGGCTGGTTGGCAATATCGGGCTCGCGCTCGGCAAACCATTCCACCTGCTGCAATTTGATGCGGTCCCACGGCGGGTTGCCCAGCACCACATCAAACCCGCCACGGCCGTCGGCCGCAAATACCGTGGGGAAGGCGGTCCACCAATGAAAAAAATCTTCGCGGCTGGCCAGCGCCCGGCATTCGGCCATCAACGCATTGGCCTCGGCCACGCCGGCATCGTTGCCTGACAGCGTGCCCTGGTGCAGCAGCGCCACCAGGTTGCGGCCGGGTGAAAACAACTCGGCCAGCGCGTCGCGGATGGCTTTGTCGTCGGGCGATCCAAGTTTGCCCAGCTTGCGGGCATCGGCCACCGGCCAGCCGGGCAACCGCCAGCGCAGGGCCCGCCAAAAATCGAGCAGGGCGTGCAGCGGCGCAGTGCGGGCGTCGGCCTCGGTGGCCAGGCGCTTTGATTCACGCGCCTCGGCAATGTCCACATCGGTCAGGTCGGCCACCTGGGCCAGGCCGCGTGCCGCCAGGCCCAGCCGGTCGAGCCCATCCTGGTTGAACAGCATGCCCAGCGACGACAAATCAGCCCGCACCGCCGGCAGGCGCTCACCGTGCAGTGAATCGCCCAATTTGAGGTGGTGGTCGAGAAAACTGAGCGGCGCGCCGACGGTGAAGGTGTGCAGCCAGAGCGCGGTTTTGGCCAGCTCCACCGCCATCGGGTTTTTGTCCACGCCGAAGATGGATTTTTTCAAGATCATCCGGCGCACGATGTGCCGGTCATCGAGCTGGGCCTCCGTCACGGCCCAGCCGTGCTCGGTGGCCTGCGCCCGGATGCTGGCGCGGATGTGGGCAATGCGCACGATCACCGGGCTTTGCCAGGCCCGGCCGCGCTGCACCAGATGCGCCGCCCAGGGCTGGCGGTTGACCAGATCGGTGGCGCGGCTGACGGCCTCCAGCACCCGGTCGGCCAGGTCGTCCACCAGCGCCACCAGAAAGTGGCCGCTGCCCATCGCCGGGTCGCAGACGGTGAGTTCCAGAATCCGCGTGGCCGGGTCGATCGCGTCGCGTTGGCCGGCCTCAAGCTGGCCGTCCAGCTTGTCCCACAGCGGCGGGGTGAGGGTGGCGCGGTTTTGCCAGCTTTTGATCTGGGCTTCAAACTGATGGATGCGCTCGTCCGCCAGCAGGCCCACCGATTCGCGCAATATCAGCCGCACCAGATCATCGTGGGTGTAATAACTGCCCGATACTTTGCGCGCAAAACTGGCCGGCCGGGCATGGATGCGGTCGATCTCGGGCCGGTCGTGGTAACTCTCGGCGGCTTGCACCTCATGCACCAGGCTGTATTCCAGCAGCCGCTCATAAATGCCGCCCAAGTGGGAGACCGAGAGATCGCGGTAATTGATCCAGCCGCGCAACAAATCAGTGGTGCGGCGCGACAGCGCGTCGATGATCGGCGCCAGCACCGCATCCGGAATCCTCGACCGCTCCAGCAGCAGTGAGCGGGCGCGCTCAAACAGGCCGCCGTTGTAGGCCGGCATGCCCACCGCGTCGTCGCCCTCGTCGATCAGCAAGAAAACGCCTTGCAAATCACGCCAGATATTGTCGAGCCGGCTGGAATAAACCTGGCCGGCATCGATGCCGTCACGCACCCGCTGGCGCAGCCCGCGCACGCTGTACGGCGCGTAACGCGCATCGCGGGCCGGCAGCAGCAGCCGGTCTTCGGCGTAGAACAAAAACAGCAGCCGGTAGAGCAGGATCAAGGTGGCCTCGCGCACCTCGTCCAGATAAGCGGCGGTGTATTGCGATCGGGTATAGCTGCCGTAGCCGGTGGGCTGCTTGACCGATTGCAAGTCGCCTTTGGCCAGGGCCTGGGCCAACTGCGGAAACACCTCCAGAAACACCCGCTGGCCCAAATCCTGGGAGACTTTCTCCTCGTAGTGGCGCGACTCCATCCGGGCGTAGGCATGAAAGCTGCGGCCTTGCTCGTCCCAGGTTTGCGTCAAAAACGCGGCACGGCTGAAAAACAGGAAGAACAGCTTGATCGCGTGCGCCGGCGCGGGATCGTCAAAGCTGCTGGCGCTGGCGGCCACACCCGGCACGGCCAGCGCGGCGGCCAGATCAATCTCAAAAAACTCTTCGGCACGGGATCGCGCGTCTTGCCAGTACAGCCGCCAGACCGCGCCGTTGCTCAAGATGCCCCATTTGACGCGGCGGTCGGCCACCACATCCACCCGGCTCAGGTAGCGCAGCATTTGCGACGACGGGGCGTCGGGGTCTTGCGGCTCTTCGGGGTTGCCCCGGTCGAGCGGTTTGAGCCAGCGCTTGGCCTCCAGGATGGCCAGGCCGTGGCGGTAGCGGCGGTCGTCCTTGGGCTCGGCGATGGCCGCAGCCTTGGCGGCGGGGTGGGGGAACAGCAGCAGGTCGGGCACGTCCTCCCGGCGCTTGCCGGAGAGGTTGACTTGCGCCAGCGTGTCGTCGCCCCAGCCCAACTGCGCCAGCACCGGGTGGATCAGCAACTGCTCGGTCTGCGCCTCGTTGAGCGCGGACTGGCTGCTGACCGGGGCGTACAGGGCGTGCAGCGCGGTGCTGAAATCGGCCAGCGCGTCGTCACTGAAGGCCAGCCACGGCGGCGTGTCGCGGATGCCGCGGTGCAAAAAATCCTGGGTAAAGAGTTGGCCTTGCATGGGGGGTCGGCGGGGTGGCGGCAGTGTAGCGACGGGGTTTTTGGGTGTGGTTGATCGACGGCCCACACCCCAAACCTATCCCGCGTGCGGGAGAGGGAGACAGGCACGACGCCGCGAAGGCCGGGGGATTGGCCCCCTCTCCCGCACGCGGGAGAGGGTTGGGGTGAGGGCGATACCTGACGACAGCACCGCCAATCACCCCCGATTTCCAACGATCACGCGCCGGCGCGCCGCGCTGCAATGCAAGGTTCAACCCGCTCGCCCGACCCAGCATCCAGGTGCTGCGGCCGTGCAGCGCCAAAACAGCATCAAGGACAACACCCCATGCCCACCTGGTTGACCGCGCTGGACCGCCATTTCCCGATCCGCTACCTCACGCTGCTGGCGGCCACGCTGGCGCTGCTGGGTGGCGCGGGGCTGTGGGCGCGCAGCGGCCAGGGTGCCTGGCTGGCGCTGCTGGGTGCGGCTGGCCTGCTGATCGGGGTGCGTGATTTGCGCCAGACGGCGCGCGCGCTGCTGCGCAACTACCCCGTCATCGGCCACCTGCGGTTTTTGTTGGAGTGGATCCGGCCCGAGATCCGCCAGTATTTTTTGGAGAGCGACCGCGAGGCCGTGCCGTTCTCGCGCCAGCAGCGCTCACTCGTCTACCAGCGCGCCAAGGGCGAGCCCGACAAGCGCCCCTTCGGCACCCAGTTGGATGTGCACCAGCCGGGCTACGAGTGGATCAACCACTCCCTGCAACCCACCCGGTTGGCCAGCCACTACTTCCGCACCGCCATCGGCGGCGACCGCTGCACCCAGCCGTACTCGGCCAGCCTGTTCAACATCTCGGCGATGAGTTTTGGCGCGCTCAGTGCCAACGCCATCCTGGCGCTGAACCGGGGCGCGCAACTCGGCGGTTTTGCGCACGACACCGGTGAGGGCTCGATCAGCGCCCACCACCGCCAGCACGGCGGTGACTTGATCTGGGAGATCGGCTCGGGCTACTTTGGCTGCCGCAACGATGACGGCAGCTTCAACGGTGCGAAGTTCGAGGCCCATGCGCGCCTCCCACAAGTCAAGCTGATCGAGTTGAAGCTGAGCCAGGGAGCCAAGCCGGGCCACGGTGGCGTGCTGCCGGGGCCGAAGGTGTCGGCCGAGATCGCCGCCGCGCGCGGTGTGCCGGTGGGCGTGGACTGCGTGTCGCCGGCCGCGCACAGCGCATTTGGCACGCCGCTGGCGCTGCTGCGCTTTTTGGACCGGCTGCGCACGCTGTCCGGCGGCAAGCCGGTGGGCTTCAAGCTGTGCATCGGCCACCCGTGGGAATGGCTGGCGCTGGCCAAGGCGATGGTCGAGACCGGGCTGCTGCCCGACTTCATCGTGGTGGACGGCGCCGAGGGCGGCACGGGCGCGGCACCGCTCGAATTTACCGACCATGTCGGCGCGCCGATGCAGGAGGGCTTGCGGCTGGTGCACAACACCCTGGTCGGGCTGAATTTGCGCAACCGCATCCGCATCGGCTGCGCCGGCAAGATCGTCAGCGCGTTTGACATCGCCCGGGCGCTGGCGCTGGGCGCGGACTGGTGCAATTCGGCGCGCGGCTTCATGTTCTCGCTCGGCTGCATCCAGGCCCAGCACTGCCACACCGGCACCTGCCCCACCGGCGTGGCCACCCAAGACCCGCTGCGCCAGCAGGCGCTGGTAGTGCCCGACAAGGCGCAGCGTGTCTTCAACTTCCACCGCCAGACGCTGCAAGCGCTGCAAGAGCTGGTGCAGGCCGCCGGGCTGACGCACCCCAACCAACTGAGCGCCAGCCACATCGTGCGCCGCAGCGCCGACCAGGAGGTGCGGCTGCTGTCGGGCCTGCTGGTCACCGTGGCGCCCGGCGCCTTGCTGGCGGCTGAGCGCGGCGAGGCCGATTGGCCACACCCGGTGTTCAGCCGGTACTGGCCGCTGGCGCGCAGCGACAGTTTTAAGCCGGCGCTGCCGGGCGATGGGGTGGCGGCGGTGCTGCGCCCGGACCGGGGCCAGCCGGTGCTGGCCCAGCACCAGGCGGTGGCTGTGGATTGAGCCTGGACGGGCCGCAGCACCGGCGTCCTGCGCCCCGCCTGGCGAATCGGCGCCGCTGGCGAGTGGCGACGTGGGACGGGCCGTTCAGGCCGTGGGCGGGGCGGTGTCGATGAAGCTGTGCCGGGCGGCCAGCTTCTCGGTCAGCCGGGCCAGGTTGGGGTAATCGCCGCGCCAGGCGATGTGGCCGAAGCGGAAATCAAAATAGCCCAGCGCGCAGCCTACCGCCACATCGGCCAGCGTGAAATGGTTGCCGTTGCACCAGGACTTGTCGCCCAGGCCCAGGCTCATGGCTTTGACAGCGGCCGCCGCCCGGCTCATCTGCCGGTCGATCCAGGGCTGGCAGCGTGCGCCTTCACGGGGTGGCCAGGTGGCCTCCATCCGGGCCAGCAACAGCGCGTCGCACAGGCCGTCGGCCAGCGCCTCCCAGGTACGCACCTCCACCCGCTCACGCCCGGACGGCGGGATCAGCTTGCCCACCGGCGACAGGGTATCGACGTATTCCACGATCACGCGCGAGTCAAACACCGCCTCGCCGCCCTCCATCACCAGGCACGGCACCTTGCCCAGCGGGTTGAATTTGAGCATCGCGTCGCTGGCCCACACGTCCTCGACCACCCACTGGTAGTCGAGCTTTTTCTCGGCCATCACCACGCGCACTTTGCGAACGTAGGGGCTGGTGAGCGATCCGATGAGTTTCATGGTGGCTGGTTTTGGCGCGGCGGCTGTGTTTGGCGGGACAACGGAGTTTGGCAGGGCAACGGTGACAAATCGATTCTAGCCAAGCGGTTTGCCGGCCATCCGCGCGGCCAGCGTCAACGAAGCAAGGTCCAGTCCACCTGCGCCGGCCGGCCGGGCAGCGCCAGCGTGGCCACCGCCGGCGCGCTGCTGGCCAGCACCTGGCCGCGCCGGATCACCGCCAGCCGGGTGGCGCGCAGGCGCAGCGCCTCGGCCACCGAGCGCGCCTGCAGCAGCACAAAATCGGCATTGCAGCCCACATCCAGGCCGTAGCCGGCCAAGCCCATTACCCGGGCGGCGTTGACGGTGACGGCATCGAAGCAGGCTTGCATCTGGGCCGCGCTGGTCATCTGCGCCACATGCAAGCCCATTTGCGCCACCTCCAGCATGTCGGCCGAGCCCAGGCTGTACCACGGGTCCAGCACGCAATCGTGGCCAAAGGCGACGTTGACGCCGGCCGCCAGCAGCTCGGGCACCCGGGTCATGCCGCGCCGTTTGGGGTAGCTGTCGTGCCGGCCTTGCAGCGTGATGTTGATCAGCGGGTTGGCCACGGCATGCACGCCGGCCTCTTTGATCAGCGGGATCAGCTTGGAGACGTAATAGTTGTCCATCGAGTGCATGGACGTGAGGTGCGAGCCGGTGACCCGGCCGTGCAGGCCGAGGCGCTGGCAATGGAACGCCAGGGTCTCGATGTGGCGCGACAGCGGGTCGTCGGTCTCGTCGCAGTGCATGTCCACCGCCAGGCCGCGCTGGGCCGCCAGCTCACACAGGATGCGCACGCTCTCAGTGCCTTGCTCGGTGCTGCGCTCGAAGTGCGGGATGCCGCCCACCACGTCCACGCCCAGGTCGAGCGCGGCTTGCAGGTTTTGCAGCGCGCCGGGGCAGCGCAGCAAGCCGTCTTGCGGAAAGGCCACCAATTGCAGATCGAGGTAAGGCGCCACCCGCTGCTTGACATCCAGCAGCGCGCGCACCGCCAGCAGGCGTGCATCGCAGACATCGACATGGCTGCGGATGGCCAGCAGGCCCCTGCCCACCGCCCAATCGCAGTACTGCAGGGCGCGCTCAACCAGCGCGTCGTGCGTCAGCAGGGGTTTCAATTCCCCCCACAGCGCGATGCCCTCCAGCAGCGTGCCGCTGGCATTGCTGCGCGGCAGGCCGTGGCTGAGCGTGGCGTCCAGATGAAAGTGCGCATCGACAAACGGCGGGCTGAGCAGCCAGCCGGCGGCGTCGATCTCTGGCCCGCCGTCGGGCGCCGGCTGGCCGGCAAACAACATCGCGCCGACAGCGGCAATGCGGCCGTGCTGCACCAGCAGGTCGATGCCGGTGCGGCCGTCGGGCAGGGTGGCGTTGCGGATCAGCATGGTGGGGTGGGCAGGCAGTGGCGGCGGCCACAGCGTAACCGGCCGCTGTGGGTTGGCGGCGCGGCCGTGGCATGGCGGCGGCGTCAGCGGCGCTGGTGGTGGTCAGTACGGTCGGTAGGGCAGGAACTTGCCGCTCATGGTGATCGGCTGCGTGGCTGCCACGCCCCATCGTGCAAGGCCTGTGCTTGCAAGGCCAGTGCGCGCAAGGCCAGTGCGCGCAAGGCCTGTGCCACGTCGCCAGGCGCCGCCGGGGGCGTTCGGCCGTAGCATGAGGTCCACCCAAGCCACCCTGCCACACCGCTTCTATCCATGCCCAGCCCCTCCCGCATCCCCGGTCGCCGTTTTCTGCAGTCCCCCGGCCCGTCGCCGGTGCCCGACGAGGTGCTGGCCGCGATGGCCCGCCAGCCGATGGACATGGGCGACCCGCGGCTAGCCGAGACCATCGCCGCTTGCGAGACCGGCCTGCGCCGGCTGCTGCACACCGCGGCCGCCGAGGTCTATTTCTACGCCACCAACGGCCACGGCGCCTGGGAGGTGGTGGTCGAAAACTTGCTGCCACCCGGTGCCAGCGTGCTGATCCCCGGCACCGGCCACTTCAGCGAAAGCTGGGCGCAGCAGACCGAGGCGCTGGGCCGTCACGTGGTGCGCACGCCCTGGCAGCCGGGCTGGGCGATCGACAACGCGGCCATCACCCAGGCGCTGCGCGACGACCGCGGCCACGCCATCGTCGCGGTGTTCGCGGTGCACACCGACACCGCCAGCGGCATCAGCTCCGACTTGCCGGCCTTGCGCGCGGCGATCGATGCGGCCGACCACCCGGCGCTGCTGGTCGTCGATGCGGTGGCCTCGCTGGGCTGCAGCCGCATCGAGATGGACACGCTGGGCGCCAACGTGGTGCTGGGCGCCTCGCAAAAGGGGCTGATGACGCCGCCCGGTATCGGCCTGGTGGCGGTCGACGCCCGCGCCGCCGCGGTGGCCGCGCGCAACCCGGCGCCGCGTTACTACTGGGACTGGCGGCCACGCAGCAGCCCGCTGAGCTACCGCAAGTTTTGCGGCACGCCGCCGCAGACGCTGATCGCCGGGCTGGCCGCCGCCTTCGGTCTGATCGAGCTGGAGGGCGAAGACGCCGTGTTGGCCCGCCACCGCCGGCTGGCCAACGCCGTGCAGGCCGCGGTGGCCGGCTGGGCCCAGGCCGGCACGCTGGATTTCTTCGCCCGCGAGCCGGCCAGCCGCTCGGTGTCGGTGACGACGATCAGCGTGCCCGAGGGCTTCGACGTGGAGGCCTTGCGCGACGTGGCGCGAGATCGGTTTGGCGTGGCGATTGCCGGTGGCCTGGGCCCGCTGCAGGGCAAGGCCTTCCGCATCGGCCACCTGGGCGACAGCAACCCGGCCACCATCCTGGGCTGCCTGGGCGCGGTGGAGGCGGCGCTGCGGTGGCAGGGCGTGGCCATCGGCGACGGCCTGCGCCCGGCGATCGACAGCCTGGTGGCCGACGACAGCGTCTGAGCGCCGGGCGTCTGAGCGCCGGACGCCCGAGGGGCGTTCAGGAGCCCGAGCCAGCGCGCCCGGTGTTGCTGTTCAAGCGCGCCAGCGCAAGCCCAGCATCACCAGCAGGGCCAGCGTGGCGAAGCCGGCACCGGCGTAGAAGGTGAAGGCCGACCCAAAACCGTCCCACAGCAGGCCGGCAATGGCGCTGGAGACCAGCATCGCCACCCCGCTGAGCAGGTTGAAGAAGCCGAAAGCCGTGCCGCGCAGGTCCGCCGGTGCGGTGTCGGCGACCATGGCGGCCAGCAGGCCCTGGGTCATGCCCATGTGCACGCCCCACAGTGCCACGCCGATCAGCAGCACAGGCCAGCCGCTGGCCGCCGCGAGCACCAGATCGGCCACCACCAGCACCAGCAGCCCCAGCGCCAGCAAGCGGCGGTGGCTCATGCTGTCGGACAGCTTGCCGAACGGGTAGGCGCTGGCGGCGTAGACCGCGCTCATCGCCACCATCACCAGCGGCACCCAGGACACCGCGATGCCCACCTGCTGTGCCCGCAGCACCAGAAAGGCCTCGCTGAAGCGGGCCAGCGTGAACACCGCGCCGACAGCCACCACCCGCCAGTAGGCAGGACCCAGCCGGGCCAGCGCGGCACGGCTGACCGGGTTGACCGGGCGGGCGGTCGCGGCCCGTGGCGGCTCACGGATGCCGACCACCAACAGCACCACCGCCAGCAGCCCCGGGATCACCGCGACCCAGAACACCGCGCGAAAGTCGTTGGCCCACAGCAGCATCAGCGCGGTGGCCAGCAAGGGGCCGAGAAAGGCGCCCACCGTGTCGAGCGACTGACGCAGGCCGAACGCCGCGCCGCGCTGGTTGGGCGGCGTGAGGTCGGCGATCAGCGCGTCACGCGGTGCGCCGCGGATGCCCTTGCCGACCCGGTCGATGAAGCGCGCGGCGACCACCGCGCCGACGCCCGAGGCCATTGCGAAGACCGGCTTGGTGAAGGCGCCCATCGCGTAGCCCAGCACGGCCAGGCCCTTGCGCCGGCCCAGGTAGTCGCTCAAGGTGCCGGAGAACACCTTGGTGATCAGCGCGGTCGACTCGGCCACGCCCTCGATCAGCCCGACCGCCAGCACGCTGACGCCCAGCGAGCCGACCAGGTACATCGGCAGCAGCGCGTGGACCATCTCGGAGGAGATGTCCATCAGCAGGCTGACGAAGCCGAGCACCCA
>JANLOP010000288.1:0-15515 GCA_031366635.1 Betaproteobacteria bacterium
CGGAACTGGCGCTCCAGCACCAGCCGGCCGTCATCGAGCAGCGGCACCACCATCACCGCGCCCGGGTGCACGATGTATTCGCGCGTGGCGCGGTGGCCATCGGGCTGCACGATGGTGTCGCGCCGCACGTCGAGAAAGTGGCCGCGCCAGACCTGCTCGCCAGCCACCAAATGCTCGGTCAGGCGGTCGTCACTCACACGCCACTGCCGGCTTGGGGCGTTGGCGCTTGCCGACGCAAGATGCGCCAGACAAAGCCCGGAAACGCGAAGGTGAGCATCAGGCAGAGCGCCGCGGCGTAGAACTCCCAGCCCTGCGGCGCGCGCTGGCCGATGCGCGATTCGATCGCCATGCCCAGCGCGATGGTCAGGCCCGACAGCAGCAACAACTCGAGCAAGCGCCAGCCCAGCGGCTTGGGCGCGCGACGCGGGCCGACCAGCAGCAGGCGCTCGGTCAAGAACGGCAGGTTGGCGGCGATGAAGCCGACCAGCAAGACCAGCCAGCCCTGGGCAGAACCCGACATGCGGCGCAGCAGCCCGCGCCTCAGGTGGCCAGCGCGCGCACGATGGCGTCGCGGCAAACCGCCATCAGCCCACCCGGCAGCAGCCCGAACACCAGCACCGCGGCGCCGTTGATCGCCAGCAACGCGCTGATTCCGGTGCTCTGCACCGGCCGCGAGGCGTCGACCGCTTCGTCGAAGTACATCACCTTGACGACCCGCAAGTAATAGAACGCGCCGATCAGCGACAGCAGCACCGCCACCACCGCCAGCACGATGTAGCCGACCAGGTTGGTGCTGACCAGCGCCTGCAGGATGGCCAGCTTGGCGTAGAAGCCCACCAGCGGCGGCACACCCGCCAGCGAGAACATGAACAGCGTCATGATGCCGGCCAACCAGGGCGCACGTTTGCCCAAGCCGGCCAGGTCGGTGATCTCTTCACTTTCGAAACCCGCGCGCGACAAGAACATGATCAGGCCGAAGGTGCCCAGCGTGGTGAGCACATAGGTCACGACGTAGAACATCGCCGAGCTGTAGGCGTTGCCCGCCGACAGCGTGTTGCCGCTGACCACGCCGGCCGTCATGGCCAGCAGCATGAAGCCCATCTGCGAGATGGTGGAGTAGGCCAACATGCGCTTCAGATTGGTCTGCGCGATGGCCGCCAGGTTGCCGATGGCCAGTGAGGCCACCGCCAGCACGATCAGCATCTGCTGCCAGTCGACCGCCAGGCCCAGCATGCCCTCGACCAGCAGCCGCAGGGTGATGGCAAATGCGGCCAGCTTGGGCGCGCCGCCGATCAGCAGCGTGACCGCCGTGGGCGCGCCCTGGTAGACATCGGGCACCCACATGTGGAACGGCACCACCCCCAGCTTGAAAGCCAGGCCGGCCACCACAAACACCACGCCGAAAGTGAGCACCGTGCCGTTGATTCGGCCGGTGGAAATCGCGTTGAAGACCTCGTTGATTTCCAGTGAACGGGTGGCGCCGTACATCATCGACAAGCCGTAGAGCAAGAATCCCGAGGCCAGCGCGCCCAGCACAAAATACTTCATCGCCGCCTCGGTGCTGACACCGTGGTCGCGGCGCAGCGCCACCAGCGCGTAGAGAGACAGGCTCATCAACTCCAGCCCGAGGTAGACCACCAGAAAGTTGTTGGCCGAGCACATCACGCAGATGCCCAGCAGCACAAACATCGACAGCGTGAAAAACTCGCCCTTCAGCATGTCGCGGCTGGCGATGTAGGGCTGGGCGTAGGCCAGCGTGACCATCACTGCGACGGTGGCAAAAAACGCCAGCAGGTGGCCCATCGGGTCACCCACCATCATGCGTTGCATGCCGTAGACGGTGGCGCCACTGTCGTAGTAGGCCCAGTACAGCACGGCCACCGCGCCCAGACTGATCTGGGCCAGCCAGAAGGTGGGGCGGCGCAAAGGGTCGGTGACAAACAAATCGACCAGCGCCACGGCGCAGGCCATCACCAACAGCAGGGTTTCGGGGTATACGACGAGCCAGTTCATGCGACGAGCCAGTTCATGCGACAAGCCAGTTCATTGGATTCATATTGTTGGGCGCCGGCTCAGAGGCTGAGAGGATTTCGAGAGTGACCGAGCGGCGCGACAAAAGGCGTTCGACGACGAGCGAGCGGCTTTTGGCGTGATGAGTGGGCATGATCGAAAAACTCTCCGCCTCTCACTGCAATTTGCTGGCAGCGACATGCTTGAGCAGCGCCGTCACCGAGACATGCATCACATCGGTGAACGGCCTGGGGTAGACGCCCATGAACAGCGTGGCGGCGGCCAGCACCGCCATCAGGCCGAACTCACGGGCGCTCAGATCGGTGAGATCACGCACGTGGTGGTTGGTGACGCCGCCAAAGTACACCCGCTTGTACATCCACAGCGAGTAGGCCGCGCCCGAGATCAATGCCGTGGCGGCAATCGCGCCCAGCCAGAAATTGACCGACACCGTACCCAGAATCACCATCCACTCACCGACAAACCCGCCGGTGCCGGGCAAGCCACAATTGGCCATCGTGAAAAACAGCGCAAACGCCGCAAACTTGGGCATGGTGTTGACGACGCCGCCGTAGCTGGCGATGTCACGCGAGTGCACCCGGTCATACAGCACACCGATGGCCAGAAACATCGCACCCGAGACAAAGCCGTGGCTGATCATTTGCACCAGGCCACCCGAGACGCCCAGCTCGTTGAAGATAAAAAAGCCCAGCGTGACAAAACCCATGTGCGCGATGGACGAGTACGCCACCAGCTTTTTCATGTCCTGCTGCACCAGTGCCACCAGGCCGATGTAGACCACCGCGATCAGGCTCAAGGTGATGATGACCCAGGCGTACTCATGTGATGCGTCGGGCGTGATCGGCATCGAGAAGCGCAAGAAGCCGTAAGCCCCCAGCTTGAGCATGATGGCCGCCAGCACCACCGAGCCGCCGGTGGGCGCCTCAACGTGGGCATCGGGCAACCAGGTGTGTACCGGCCACATCGGCACCTTGACCGAGAACGCGGCGAAAAACGCGAAGAACAGCAGTGCTTGCTGGTGCAGGCTGAGCGGCAATCTGTGCCAACTGGCGATGTCGAAACTGCCGCCGGATTTGTAGTACAGGTAGACCAGCGCCACCAGCATCAACAGTGAGCCGGCCAGCGTGTACAAGAAAAACTTGAACGCGGCGTACACCCGGCGCGGCCCGCCCCAGACGCCGATGATGATGTACATCGGGATCAGCGTGGCCTCGAAGAACACATAAAAAAGCAAGCCGTCGGCGGCGCAGAACACGCCAATCATCAAGCCGGACAAGATCAAAAACGCGCCCATGTACTGCGCCACCCGCTCGGTGATCACCTCCCACGCTGCCACCACCACGACGATGTTGATGAAGGCGGTGAGCAGCACAAACCAGACCGAGATGCCGTCCACGCCAAGGTGGTAGCGCACATTGAAGCGCTCAATCCAGGCCCGGTTTTCTTGAAATTGCAACGCGGCGCTGGCGACATCGAAGCCGCTGATCAGCGGGATGGTGACCAGGAAACTGACCACCGCGCCAATCAATGCCAGCCAGCGGGCCAGGCCCGGCCGGTCATCGCGGCCGATGGCCAGCAGCACACAGCCCAACACAATCGGTAGCCAGATCGACAGACTCAACAAACCCATTGCCATTTTCTTGTTCTCCGCCTGCGCCGATCAACGGCCGGCCAGGCCGGACAACGTGGGCCACAACTGCCAGGTGAGCAGGCCAAAAACGCCCAGCAACATCACCAGCGCATACCAGTAAATATGGCCGGTCTGCACCAGCCGGGTCAGGCCCGCCAGGCCACCCACCAACCGGGCTGAACCGTGGATCAATACACCGTCGATCAGGCCCATGTCACCGCCCTTCCACAGGCCCCGGCCCAGCCCCCGCGCACCGGCAGCCAGCACGTTCTCGTTGAACCAGTCGAGGTAATACTTGTTCTCCAGCAGCTTGACCAGCGGCGACAGGGCTTTGCCGATCGCCGCCGGCACGGCCGGCATCACGTTGTAGAACAAATAAGCCAGCAGCACGCCAGCGGCGGCCAGCATGAACGGCAGCGCCGTGAGCGCATGCAACGCCATCGCGGCGGCGCTGTGGAATTCAGCCGCCAGTTCTTGCATCGCCGGGTGGTGCTCAGCGCGCACCAAAATAGAATCCTTGAAAAAATCACCAAACAGCATCGGACCGATGGTGAAGTAGCCGATCACCACCGAGGGAACAGCCAGCAGCACCAGCGGCAGCGTCACCACCCAGGGCGATTCATGCGGCATGTGGGCAGGGTGGTGGTGGTCGTGATGATCGTGGTGATGATCGTCGTGGGCGGCGTGGCCGGGCTGCGCGTCATGCCCGTGCGCGTCATGTGCCGGGTCGGCCTTTGGCGGAAAGGGTTTGTGGTGAAAATTATCCGGCCCGTGAAACACCAGAAAATACATGCGGAATGAGTAAAACGCGGTAACAAACACACCGATAACCACCGCGTAATAAGCCCATTGCGCGGCCGGCAAGTGGCTGGCGTGCACCGCTTCGATGATCGAATCTTTGGAATAAAAGCCTGAGAACAGCGGCGTGCCGATCAACGCCAAACTGCCCAGCAGCGAGGTGATCCAGGTGATCGGCATGTACCTGCGCAAGCCGCCCATATTGCGGATGTCCTGGTCATGGTGCATGCCGATGATGACCGAGCCGGCAGCCAGAAACAGCAGCGCCTTGAAAAACGCATGCGTCATCAGGTGGAATACCGCCACCGAATAAGCGGATGCGCCCAGGGCCACTGTCATATAACCCAGTTGCGACAGCGTGGAATACGCCACCACCCGCTTGATATCGGTTTGGATAATGCCCAGAAAGCCCATGAACAGCGCGGTGATGGCGCCGATCACCAGGATGAAATTGAGCGCGGTATCCGACAGTTCAAACAGCGGCGACATGCGCGCCACCATGAAGATACCGGCCGTCACCATCGTCGCAGCGTGGATCAGCGCTGAGATGGGCGTCGGGCCTTCCATCGAATCGGGCAACCAGACATGCAGCGGAAACTGCGCGCTTTTGCCCATCGCGCCGATGAACAGGCAGATGCACGCCACCGTGATCAGCATCCAGTCGGCGCCGCCAAACGGATTGGCAAACGTCAGCTTGGCCAACTCGTCGGCTTTGCCGAAGGCTTCGGCGTAACCCAGGGTGCCGCCATAAGCCACGATCAGGCCGATGCCGAGAATGAAGCCGAAATCACCCACCCGGTTGACCAAAAACGCCTTCATGTTGGCGAAGATCGCTGTCGGCCGGGTGTACCAGAAGCCGATCAGCAGGTAGCTCATCAGGCCGACCGCCTCCCAGCCAAAAAACAATTGCAAAAAGTTATTGCTCATCACCAGCATCAGCATGCTGAAGGTGAACAGCGAGATATACGAGAAAAAGCGCTGGTAGCCGGGGTCGTCCACCATATAGCCGACGGTGTAGATGTGCACCATCAACGAGACAAAGGTGACCACCACCATCATCATCGCACTCAGGCCATCGACCAAAAAGCCGATTTCCATCTTCAGCCCGCCGCCTGGCGCATCCGTATCGCCAAGACGCATCCATTCATAAATCGTGGCATTGAAGCGGGCGCCGGCCAGCACGTCATTGAGCACCATCGCCGACAGCACGAAAGAAATCAACACGCCGAGGATGGTGACCGTGTGGGCGCCGGCCCGGCCGATGGCTTTGCCGAAGAAGCCGGCGATCACCGCGCCCGCCAAAGGCGCCAGAGGTACCGCCAGCAGCAGGTTCTGAGAAAGTTGAGCGGCCATATTGTTTTAGTTTGTCCTGATCTCAGCCCTTGAGCGTGTCAAGCTCTTCGACATTGATCGTGGCGCGGTTGCGGAACAGCACCACCAGAATCGCCAGGCCGATGGCCGATTCGGCGGCCGCCACGGTGAGGATGAAAAATACGAATACCTGGCCGGCCATGTCGCCCAGATAATGCGAGAAGGCGACGAAGTTCATATTGACCGCCAGCAGCATCAGCTCAATGGCCATCAGCAGCACGATCAGGTTGCGGCGGTTCAAGTAAATGCCGATCACCGACAGCGCAAATAGCAGGCCACCGAGTGACAGGTAATGGCCGAGCGTGACCGGTCCGAAACTCATTTTTTATCTCCGCGGGTCACAGTCGGATCGCCTGCAGCGCCCGCCGACAAACCGGGCGCGCCTGAGGGCAACTCCATCACCGGGCCCATCTTGACGATGCGCAGCCGGTCGGCCTTTTTGGCCAGCACCTGCTGCGACGGGTCTTGGGATCGGCTGTCTTTGCGCTGGCGCAGCGTGAGTGCGATGGCCGCGATGATGGCCACCAGCAGCAGCACCGCAGCCACTTGCAGCGGATACAGGTATTTGGTGTAAATCTCGATACCCAGCAGCCGGCTGTTGCCCAGCTTGGCGAGTGCGGGGTCGAGCACTGGCGCGTCGGTCAGGCGGAAGCCGCCCATCAGCACCAATGCCATCTCCAGCGCAATCACCGCGCCGATCAGGCCGGCCAGCGGCAGGTGCTTCCAGAAACCGTCGCGGTCTTCGTTGGCATTCAGGTCCAGCATCATCACGACGAACAAGAACAGCACCATCACCGCGCCCACATACACAAGCACCAGGGTGATGGCTAAAAACTCGGCACGCAGCAGCATCCAGATAACCGATGCATTGGCGAATGCCAGCACCAGATAAAGGGCGGCATGCACCGTGCTGCGGGCGGTGATGACGCGGAAGGCTGCAAACAGCAGCACGGCTGAGAAAAAGTAGAAAAGTGCGCCAGTGGTGGTCATGGTTGTTGTTGCCGCGATGGGGTCATCGCTGCCCTCCTCCTTTGGCCCGCCCTGGCAACTGTGTGCCGGTGGCTGGGCCTGAACGAGACGGTCAGCGGTATTTCGCGTCAGCCTCCCTGTTGGCGGCAATCTCGGTTTCGTAGCGGTCACCCACGGCCAGCAACATGTCTTTGGTGAAGTACAGGTCGCCACGCTTCTCACCGTGGTACTCGAAGATATGGGTTTCGACGATGGAATCGACCGGGCAGCTTTCTTCACAAAAGCCGCAGAAGATGCATTTGGTCAAATCGATGTCATAGCGCGTGGTGCGGCGGCTGCCGTCGTCGCGCACCTCGCTCTCGATGGTGATGGCCAGCGCCGGACATACCGCCTCACACAGTTTGCAGGCGATACAGCGCTCTTCGCCGTTTTCATAACGGCGCAGCGCATGCAAGCCGCGAAAGCGTGGGCTTTGCGGGGTTTTTTCTTCCGGAAACTGCACCGTGATCTTCTTCGCGAAGAAGTATTTGCCGGTCAGCTTCATGCCCTTCAGCAACTCCAGCAACATGAAGCTGGAGAGGAAGTCTTTCAGTGATGCGGTTTGGGCCAAATTATTTCTCCACCGCGCACGCACCAAGGCATGGGGCACGCATCAGGACAATGCAAGCGGGCGCCGCAGAACCGGTTTTGCCGGGCCGCTGGCGTCGCCCCCCTGGGGGGGCTGAGGCCGGACACAAACGGCGTGCCGTTTGTGCCTGCCGAAGGGCTGGGCCTTTGGCCCGGCGCGGCCTGCAAGGACGCCGAAGGCGCATCGGGGGGGGCTCATCTCATCACTTCCAGATATTGAGCGGGGTTTGAATCCACAGTCCGACCACCACCAGCCAGATCAAGGTGATGGGGATGAATATCTTCCAGCCCAGCCGCATGATCTGGTCGTAGCGGTAGCGCGGAAAGGTGGCGCGCACCCACAAAAACATCGTGACCACCACAAACACCTTGATCGCCAGCCAGATCCAGCCGGGAATGAATTCAAGAAAACCAAACGGGCTGAGCCAGCCGCCGAGAAACAGGAGCACGCACAGCGTGGACACCAGAATCATGTTGGCATATTCGGCCAGAAAGAACATGGCAAACGACATGCCCGAATACTCGATCATGTGGCCGGCGACGATTTCAGATTCACCCTCGACCACGTCGAACGGGTGGCGGTTGGTTTCTGCCAGGCCCGCGATGAAATAAACAATGAATATCGGGAACAGCGGCAGCCAGTTCCAGGACAGCAGGCCCAGACCCGCGCTGGCCATTAAACCCCGGCCCTGGCTCAACACGATGTCGGTCATGTTCATCGAGCCGGCCACCATCAGCACGACGACCAGCGCAAAGCCCATTGCAATCTCGTAACTCACCATCTGGGCCGAGGCCCGCAGTGCGCCGAGAAAAGCGTATTTCGAATTGGACGCCCAACCGGCGATGATCACGCCGTAAACCTCAAGTGAGGTGATGGCCATCAAGAACAGCAGGCCGGCGTTGACATTGGCCAGCGCCACGTCCGGCCCAAACGGCACCACCGCCCAGGCCGCCAGCGCCGGCATGATGGTCATCACCGGGCCGAGAAAAAACAGCCCTTTGTGCGCGGCGGTGGGGCGGATGATTTCTTTGAAGATCAGCTTGACGGCATCGGCAATGGGCGTGAGCAGGCCGAATGGGCCAACCCGGTTGGGGCCCGGCCGAATCTGGGTCCAACCGATGGCCTTGCGCTCCCAGAGTGTCAAGTAGGCCACGCAGAGCAGCAGCGGCGCCACCACCGCGATGATCTTGATCAAGCTCCAGATCACCAGCCACAGCAGGGGCCAGACTTTGCCGTCGAACAGCGCGCCGCCGAATTGATTGAACTGGTCGATCATCGTCAGACTTTCTCGACCGAAATCGCGCCGAACATCGCGCCCAGCATGGCAGTGTCGGCGTGGCCCGCCGACACCCGCACGGTATTGGCCGCCAGCGACGGCTCGGCGCGTGCGGGCAGCACGGCACTGGCCGCACCTTGCGACACCCGCACCTTGTCGCCAGCCGCCAGGCCCAATTGCTGCCACAGCGCAGACGGCAAGCCGGCCATCGGGGCGCGGGCATCGGCCGTCATTTGCAAAGCGTTGCCGCGGCGCACCAGCGCGTCGGTGGCGTAAATCGGCACATCGGCCAGCCGTTGCAGGCCATCCACGGCAGCCGGCAAGGTGATCGGCGCGCTGCTGCGGTTGTCCAGCCGGCCCGCGAGTGCGGCCAGATCGCCCAGCGCCTCAGCCCGCACGTCCTCAGACGTTTCGCAGTCGAAACCCGGCAGGCCCAGCAGATTGCCCAGCACGCGCAGCACCTTCCAGGCCGGCCGGCTGTCGCCTGCGGGTTTGACGACGCCGTGGAAGCTTTGCACCCGGCCCTCGGCATTGACAAAGGTGCCGGCCGTCTCGGTGAACGGGGTGATCGGCAGCAGCACATCGGCGTTGTGCACCAGCGCATCTTTGAACGAGGTGAGCGCGACGATCAGGCCCGAGCCGGCCATCGCGGCGCGGGCCGCAGCGGCGTCGGCGGCGTCCAGCGTGGGCTCGACATCCAGCAGCAGCAGCGCTTTCATCGGCTGGCTCAGCATCTGGCCGGCATTCAGCCCGCCTGCACCCGGCAGCGCGTTGACCCATTGCGCGCCCACGGTGTTGGCGTCTGCGGTGAGGTAGCCCACGCTGGCGCCGGTTTGTGCGCCGATCCACTGCGCCAGCGCCAGCAGCGTGCTGGCTTGCGGGTGTTGCGCTGCGGCATTGCCCAGCAACACGGCTTTGTGATTGCCCGATAGCAGGGCTTGGGCCACGGCTTCGGCTTCCCGGTTCGGCTGCCCGTGTTGCGCTACGTCGACCGGCGCTGCCACGCCCTGCGCGGTGGCGATGCACGCCGCCACATCGGCCAGCGCTTGCACCCAACTGGCCGGCGCTGCGGTGATGGTGGCGGCCAGCGGCATCGCCCAATCATCCTGCATGGCATTCAGGCTCATCACCGCGCCGCCCCGGCGCACCGACTGGCGCAGCCGCTGCGCAAACAGCGGATGGTCTTTGCGCAGGAATGAGCCGACGACAAACGCCCGGTCGAGTGTGGACAGTGCAGCAATCGGCAGGCCCAGCCAAAACGCGCTGCCGGCCGGTGCGGTGTTGCTGAAATCAGCATGGCGGGTGCGGAAATCGATGTTCTCGCTGCCCAGGCCGCGCACCAGCTTGGCCAGCAGGTGCAACTCTTCCACCGTGCGGTGGGCGGTGGCCAGCGCGCCAATGCCGGCCACGCCGTGATCGGCTTTGATGCGCTTCAAGCCGTCGGCGACAAAGCCGAGGGCGGTGTTCCAGTCAACCGCCAACCACTGGCCGCCCTGCTTGATCATCGGCGTGTGCAGGCGCTGCGGGCTGTTCAGCGCCTCGTAGCTGAAGCGGTCGCGGTCAGCGATCCAGCATTCATTGACGGCTTCATTCTCCAGCGGCACGACCCGCAGCACCTGGTTGGCCTTGACCTGCACGATCAAATTGGTGCCGGTGCTGTCATGCGGGCTGATGCTCTTGCGGCGCGACAGCTCCCAGGTGCGGGCGGCGTAGCGGAAGGGCTTGCTGGTGAGCGCGCCCACCGGGCAGATGTCGATCATGTTGCCCGACAGCTCGCTGTCGATGGTCTGGCCGACAAAGGTGGTGATCTCACTGTGCTCACCGCGGTTTTGCATGCCGAGCTCCATCACCCCGGCCAGCTCTTGGCCAAAGCGCACGCAGCGGGTGCAGTGGATGCAGCGGCTCATCTCCTGCATCGAGATCAGCGGGCCCACGTTTTTGTGGAAGACCACCCGCTTTTCTTCGTCGTAGCGCGACGCGCTGGCGCCGTAGCCCACTGCCAGATCCTGCAACTGGCATTCACCGCCCTGGTCGCAGATGGGGCAGTCCAGCGGGTGGTTGATGAGCAAAAACTCCATCACCGACTTTTGCGCCTTGATCGCCTTGTCGGATTTGGTGCGCACCACCATGCCCGGGATCACCGGCGTGGCACAGGCCGGCATCGGCTTGGGCGCTTTCTCGATATCGACCAGGCACATGCGGCAGTTGGCCGCAATGCTGAGCTTTTTGTGGTAGCAAAAATGCGGAATGGTGGTGCCAGCGGCATCGGCCGCATGCATCACCATGCTGCCCTCGGCCACGCGGACCTTGTTGCCGTCGAGTTCGATTTCGATCATTTGGATCGCCCCTGCCCGGCTTCAAACATAAGCGGGGACCATGCAGGTCTTGTGCTCAAGGTGGTGCACAAACTCCTCGCGGAAGTGCTTGATCATGCCGCGCACCGGCATCGCCGCCGCATCGCCCAGCGCGCAAATAGTGCGGCCCATGATGCTCTCGGCCACCGAGTCCAGCAGTGCCAGATCCTCGGGCTTGCCCCGGCCATGCTCCAGCCGGTTGACCAGCCGCCACAGCCAGCCGGTGCCCTCGCGGCAGGGCGTGCACTGGCCGCAGGATTCATGCATGTAAAAGTAGCTCAGCCGCAGCAGACTTTTGACCATGCAGCGGGACTCGTCCATCACGATCACGGCGCCCGAGCCCAGCATCGAGCCGGCCTTGGCGATGCTGTCGTAGTCCATCGTGCAGTCCATCATGATGTGGGCCGGCAGCACCGGCGCCGACGAGCCACCGGGGATCACCGCCTTCAACTTGCGGCCGCCTTTGACGCCACCGGCCAGCTCAAGAATCTTGGCAAACGGCGTGCCCATCGGAATCTCGTAGTTGCCGGGCCGCTGCACATCGCCCACCATCGAGAAAATCTTGGTGCCGCCGTTGTTGGGCTTGCCGCAATCCAGGTAGGCCGGGCCGCCGTTGCGGATGATCCACGGCACCGCTGCAAAGGTCTCGGTGTTGTTGATCGTGGTCGGCTTGCCGTACAGGCCGTAGCTGGCCGGGAACGGCGGCTTGAAGCGGGGCTGACCCTTTTTGCCCTCCAGCGATTCGAGCAAGGCGGTTTCTTCACCGCAGATGTAGGCGCCAAAGCCGTGGAAGGCATGCAGTTGAAAGCGGTGTTTGCTGCCCAGGATGTTGTCGCCCAAATAGCCGGCGGCGCGGGCTTCGTCCAGCGCTTCTTCAAAACGGTCGTAGACCGAAAAAATCTCGCCGTGGATGTAGTTGTAACCCACTGAAATCCCCATCGCGTAAGCCGCGATGACCATGCCCTCAATCACGATGTGCGGGTTGTAGGCCAGGATGTCGCGGTCTTTGCACGTGCCGGGCTCACCCTCGTCGCTGTTGCAAACCAGGTACTTTTGTACCGGCAGCGCGCGCGGCATAAAGCTCCACTTCAGCCCGGTGGGAAAGCCCGCACCGCCCCGGCCGCGCAGGCCGGAGGCCTTGACCTCGGCCACCACCTGGTCGGGCGTCATGCCGGGCGTGCCATCGGCTTGCGCGCTCAAGATTTTGCGCAGTGCCTGGTAGCCGCCGCGCGACTCATAGTCTTTCAAACGCCAGTTGCTGCCGTCCAGGCCGGTCAAGATTTGCGGCGTGATGTGGCGGTCATGGAAGCAGCTTTCTGTGCCCTGGGCCTGGAACTGGGAGAGGTCCACCATCCGCGCGCTCATCGTGCCTGGGCTTTCAAGGTGTCGATCAGCGCATCGAGGCGCTGCTTGCTCATGAAGCTGACCATCTGTCGGTCATTGACCAGCAGCACCGGCGCGTCGGCACAAGCGCCCAGGCACTCACTTTGCTGCACCGTGAACAGGCCGTCGGCGGTGGTGCCACCGGCCTCAATGCCGAGCTTTTGGCAAAGATGGGCCAGCGCTTGTTGGCCATCGCGCAACTGGCACGGCAAGTTGGTGCAGACATTCAATTTGAACTGCCCCGCCGGCTGCTGGTTGTACATGTTGTAGAAGGTGGTGACCTCATGCACCGCCATCGGCGCCATGCCCAGGTAGGCAGCGATTTGCGCTTCGGCGTCAGCCGAGACCCAGCCCTGTTCTTGCTGCGCGATGGCCAGGCAGGCCATCACGGCGGACTGCTTCTGGTCGGCGGGGTATTTGGCCACTTCTTTGTCGAAGCGCGCCAAGGTTTCAGGCTTGAGGGCGGGCGCCGAAGGCGCTGCGGGGGTGTTCGTCATCGATCAATTTCACCAAACACGATGTCCATGGTGCCGATGATGGCCACCGCATCGGCAATCATGTGGCCGCGCGCCATTTCATCCAGCGCGGCCAAATGCGGAAAGCCCGGCGGCCGGATCTTCAGCCGGTACGGCTTGTTGGCACCATCGCTGACGATGTAAATGCCGAACTCGCCCTTGGGGTGTTCCACCGCCGCATAAGCCTCACCCTCGGGCACATGAAAGCCCTCGGTGAACAGCTTGAAGTGGTGGATCAGCTCTTCCATATTGCTCTTCATGCCCACCCGCGGCGGCGGCGCCACCTTGTGGTTGTCGGTGATCACCGGGCCCGGGTTGTGGCGCAGCCATTGCGCGCATTGCTGGACGATGCGGTTGGCCTGCCGCATCTCCTCGATGCGCACCAGATAGCGGTCATAGGTGTCGCCATTGACGCCCACCGGGATGTCGAAATCCATCTGGTCGTACACGTCATACGGCTGGGTCTTGCGCAAATCCCACTCGATGCCTGAGCCGCGCAGCATCGGGCCGGTGAAGCCCAGGTTCAGCGCCCGCTCGGGCGTGTCCACGCCAATGCCCACGGTGCGCTGCTTCCAGATGCGGTTGTCCGTCAGCAGGGTTTCGTACTCGTCCACATTGGCCGGAAAGCGGCGGCAGAAATCGTCGATGAAATCCAGCAGCGACCCTTGCCGGTTCTGGTTCATCACGCCAATCGCCCGGGCGTTGTGAATCTTCGATGCCTTGTACTGCGGCATGGTGTCGGGCAGATCGCGGTACACGCCGCCCGGCCGAAAGTAGGCCGCATGCATGCGCGCACCCGACACTGCCTCGTACATGTCGAAAATGTCTTCGCGCTCACGGAAGCAGTAGATCAGGATGTTCATCGCACCGCAGTCGATGCCGTGCGCGCCCAGCCACAACAGGTGGTTCAGCAGCCGGGTCAACTCAGAGAACATCACGCGGATGTACTGGGCGCGGATCGGCACGTCCAGCCCCATCAGGCGCTCGATGGCCAGGCAGTAGGCATGCTCATTGCACATCATCGACACGTAATCCAGCCGGTCCATATACGGCAAGGACTGGATGTAGGTCTTGCTCTCGGCGAGCTTCTCGGTGGCGCGGTGCAGCAGGCCGATGTGCGGGTCAGCGCGCTGGATGATCTCGCCGTCCAGCTCCAGCACCAGGCGCAGCACGCCGTGGGCTGCCGGGTGTTGGGGCCCGAAGTTGAGCGTGTAGTTCTTGATTTCAGCCATGAATCCGGTGCCTCAATGCAAGCCGCCGTAGTTGTCTTCGCGGATGATGCGCGGCGTGATTTCACGCGGCTCGATGGTGACCGGCTGGTAGATCACGCGCTTTTTCTCGGCGTCGTAGCGCATCTCGACATGGCCTGAAACCGGGAAATCCTTGCGCAGCGGGTGGCCGATGAAGCCGTAGTCGGTGAGGATGCGGCGCAGGTCGTTGTGGCCCTCGAAGATCATGCCGATCATGTCAAAGGCTTCGCGCTCAAACCAGTTGGCCGATGACCACAGGTCGTTCAAAGAAGCGATCACCGGCACATCGTCATCGGGTGCAAATACCTTTAACCGCACGCGCCAGTTCAGGCTGACCGACAGCAAATGCGAGACGGCGCAGTAGCGCGGGCCGTCCCAGGGCCGATCCTTCCACTGGCTGAAATCGATGCCGCACAGATCTAGCAATTGCTCAAACTTCAGCGTCGGATCGTCACGCAGGGTTTGCGCCACCGCCAGGTAGTTGGCCGCCGTCACCGTGAGGCTGATTTCACCGCGCTCACGTTTGAAGACCTTGATCTTGTTGCCAAGCGCGGCTTCGAGCGCGGCTTGCAGTTTGTCGAGGCGTTGCGTCATGTCAGGCCTCTCGCCGGGCCACCCCAAGAGATGCCTGCGCCCCCTCGGGGGGCAGCGAGCGAATGTGAGCTTGGGGCTGCATGTCAGGCCCGGGCGATGGTGTTTTCGCGGCGAATCTTGGCCTGCAACTGCAAGATGCCATAAAGCAGCGCTTCGGCCGTGGGCGGGCAGCCCGGCACATACACATCCACCGGCACGATGCGGTCACAGCCACGCACCACCGAGTAGCTGTAGTGGTAGTAGCCGCCGCCGTTGGCACATGAGCCCATGCTCAGCACCCAGCGCGGCTCGGCCATCTGGTCGTACACCTTGCGCAATGCCGGCCCCATCTTGTTGCACAGCGTGCCGGCCACGATCATCAAATCGCTTTGCCGGGGGCTGGGGCGAAACAGCATGCCAAAGCGGTCGATGTCGTAACGCGCCGCACCGGCGTGCATCATTTCCACCGCGCAGCAGGCCAGGCCGAAGGTCATCGGCCAGAGCGATCCGGTCTTCGACCAGTTGATCAATTTGTCGACCGAGGTGGTGACAAAGCCCTCTTTCAAGACGCCTTCAATGCCCATGATGCATTCCCAATCTGTGAAACCGCGACGGGCCGAGCGCCGGGCCGCCCCCAAGCCGGCCCGTATCCCCCTGGGGGATCGGCCGGCGTACTCGTCGGCCGAGGGGCACCATTACTCCCAATCGAGTGCACCCTTTTTCCATTCATAGACAAA
>JANLOP010000014.1:0-17869 GCA_031366635.1 Betaproteobacteria bacterium
GAGGTCAAGCACTTTGCCGATCTGGGCGTTGAATTTGCCCCGCCCACGGTGCATTTGCCCAAGCTGCTGGGCCACAAAGACAAGGTGGTGGCCAAGTTGACCGGCGGCCTGGCGGCGATGGCCAAGATGCGCAAGGTGACGGTGCTGCGCGGCTACGGCACATTCGCCGATCCGCACCACGTCACGGTGGAAGAAACCAGCGGTGACGCCCAGGCCAGGACCGGCAAGTCCCAAACGATCAAGTTCAAGCAATGCATCATCGCCGCCGGCTCGCAAGCGGTGCGGCTGCCGTTTTTGCCCGACGATCCGCGCATCGTGGACAGCACCGGCGCGCTGGAGTTGCGCCAGACACCCAAGCGCATGCTGATCGTCGGCGGCGGCATCATCGGGCTGGAGATGGCCACGGTGTATTCCACGCTCGGCGCCCGGCTCGACGTGGTGGAGATGCTCGACAGCCTGATGCAGGGGGCCGACCGCGACCTGGTCAAGGTGTGGCAAAAGATGAACGCGCCGCGCTTCGACAAAATCATGCTCAAGACCAAAACCGTGGGCGCCGAGGCCACGGCCGAGGGCATCAAGGTCAAGTTTGAAGGCAGCGACGGCCAGCAAAGCGAGGGCCTGTACGACCTGGTGCTGCAAGCCGTGGGCCGCACGCCCAACGGCAACAAGATCGGCGCCGACAAAGCCGGTGTGGTCGTCACTGATCGCGGCTTTATCCCGGTGGACGTGCAGATGCGCAGCAACGTGCCGCACATCTTTGCCATCGGCGACGTGGTGGGCCAGCCGATGCTGGCGCACAAGGCGGTGCACGAGGCGCATGTCGCGGCTGAAGTGGCCGCTGGCGACGTATTGGACGACGCCAGCTTGCGTCGAGCGCAGTTTGATGCCCGCGTCATCCCCAGCGTGGCCTACACCGACCCCGAAGTGGCTTGGGTCGGCCTGACCGAGGACGAGGCCAAGGCGCGCGGCATCCAGGTCAAAAAGGGCCTGTTTCCGTGGTCGGCCTCGGGCCGGGCCATTGCCAACGGCCGCGACGAGGGCTTTACCAAGCTGCTGTTTGATGCCGAAACCCACCGCATCCTGGGCGGCGGCATCGTCGGCACCCATGCCGGCGACATGATTGGCGAGGTGGCGCTGGCCATCGAAATGGGCGCCGACGCGGTGGACATCGGCAAGACCATCCACCCGCACCCGACGCTGGGCGAGAGCATCGGCCTGGCCGCCGAGGTGGCGCACGGCACTTGCACGGATTTGCCGCCGGCCAGGCGGTAGGAGGCGGCGGGCGGCGGCGCTCAAGTCGCCGCGCATCCTGACGACAACACAGCAAGCGGGCAGCCGCCCGGCCGGCAGGCGATGCCGGCCGGCGCTGCCCATTCCACTGTGTGATGCCGTCCTTCGCGCCGCCCCTGCGCGCCCCGTGCCATGCCCGACACCGCCCTCTCCCTGCCTGTACACCGGCCGCAGCAGCGGCTGCGCTGGCCCGCCGAGGCCGGCCTGGCCATGCTGGGGCTGCTGTGCGCCTGTGGCGCGGCCGTGGTGGCCATCCAGGGCCAGGGGGTGGTCGGCGTTCTGCCGGCGCTATTACTGGCGCTGGCCGGCGGCGCGCTGGCCGGTGTGGCCTGGTCGCGCCATCGGCTGGCGGCGGCGGTGGCCGGTTTGCTGCAAGACGCGCTGCAGCCCATGCTGCACCCCGCGCCCGCCCGCCCAGGCAGCGCCCGCCACCCGCTGGCCAGCGGCGCCGACGGCGCTGGCTTGCCGCTGCCAAGCCATCTGCTCACCCCGCCGCCCGCCCCGGGGCTGGCGGTCTTGCGCCCGCTGGCCGATGGCCTGCAGCAACTGCTGCTGCGCCAGCAAGCGCTGTTCAATGCCCAGGCCGAGCAATTGGAGGCGCTGCGCCAGCGGGCGCACAACGACGGGCTGACCGGCTTGGCCAACCGGCGCCACTTCATGGCCACGCTGGACGGCTTTCTGGCCGCAGACGGCGCGCCGGCCGGGGCCGGCCTGCTGCTGTTGCGCGTGTGTGACCTGCAAGGCATGAACCAGCGCATCGGTCCTGCGGCCACCGACCAAGTGCTGCAAGCCCTGGCGCAGGCGCTGCAAGCCTACCCCGACCGCATCGAGCGCTGCGCTGCCGGCCGGCTGGGCGGGGCTGACTTTGCGCTGCTGTTGCCGGTGGGCGGCATGGCGGCCGAGACCGCCGCGTCGCTGCTGCAGGTGCTGCACCGGCCGGTGCAGCGCATCGATGCGGCGGCCCGGCTGGTGGCCAGCGGGGTCGAGCTGCGCTCACCGTTGAACGCGGCCCAGGCACTGGCGCTGGCCGACGCGGCGCTGGCCAGCCTGCTGGCGGGCAGCGGCGGTGGCAGCGGCGGCGCCGCAGCCGCGGACGGGCTGGTGATACTGCCCGGGCCGGCCATGCCGTCCTGCACACCGTCGGCCACAACGCCCGTCAAGACATCCGCCACCCCGTCCACCACACCCCCCGATGCGGCCCGGGCCGACGCCACCTGGCAGCGCCGCATCGCCCGCGCGCTGGTGCAGGGCCGGGTGGCGCTGGGTGAGTTTGCCGTCTGCACCGCCGACGGCCGGCTGCTGCACCTGGACTGCCCGCTGCGCGTGCAGTTGCTCACCGATGGCCCGCTGGAGCCGGCGGCGCGCTGGCTGTCACTGGCCACGCGCAGCCGCTTGTGCGCGGCGGCCGACGAGCGGGCGCTGGCGCTGGCGCTGACGGCCATTGCCGGCGACGGCGTGGCGCGCTGCATCAATGTGGCGGCGCAATCGGCCGCGTCGGCCGAGTTTGTGGCCGCCGCCACGCGCCGGCTGGCCGCCGAGCCCGAGCTGGCCTGCCGCCTGTGGATTGATCTGCCCGAGGCGCTGGCACTCGACCAGCCGCTGCTGGTGCGGGCCTTGTCGCGGCGCTGGCGTCCGCTGGGCGTGATGCTGGGGCTGGAGCATGCCGGCCACGGCCTGGCCCGCATCCCGCAGTTGATCGACCTGGGGCTGGACTGCGTGCGCATCGACAGCCGGTTTGTCAACGGCATTGCCGGGCCCCGCGCGGCCGCTGCGCGGCGCCACCTGCAAAGCCTTGTCAAGCTGGTGCAGACCGTGGGCCTGCAGGTCACCGCCGAGGGCGTGCGCTCAGCCGACGATCTGGCGCTGCTGTGGTCGCTGGGCTTCGACGCTGCCACCGGGCCGGTGCTGTCGTCGGCGCCCGCCGGGCCTGCAGGGTGGGCGGTTGCGGCCGTGCCCGCCGTGTCGGCCGTGGCCGGCTAGCCGATGTCGGCGCAGAGCTGCGGGTAGGCGCCCGACTGCCGGCAGGCAAAAAAATGCTTCAGCGTCTCACGCACGGTGCGAAACGCGATCTCGTCCCACGGAATCTCATGCTCGTGGAACAGCCGCGCTTCCAGCGTCTCGCTGCCGGGGTCGAGTGAGGTGTCCAGCATCCTGGCGCGGTAGAAAATATGCACCTGGCCGGCGCGCACCACATTCATCACGCTGAACAGCTCTTGCAATTCCACCCGGGCGCCGGCTTCTTCCACCGTCTCGCGCAGCGCGCCGGCGGCCAGCGTCTCGCCCAGCTCCATAAAGCCGGCCGGCAGCGTCCACAAGCCGTAGCGCGGCTCGATGGCGCGCTTGCACAGCAGCACCTGGTCGCCCCACACCGGCAGCGTGCCCACCACATTCAGCGGGTTCTCGTAGTGCACGGTGGCGCAGACCGGGCAAACCGCACGGTCGCGGTTGTCGTCGTCCGGCGTCTGGTAAGTCACGGCAGCGCCGCATTGGCGGCAGTGTTTGATGCGGCGCATTTCGATCATGGTGGCCAAAAGTGTAGCGGGCGGCGTGGCATCATCCCGCGCGGGCAGGGCTTCAACCTTTGGCTTTTGACGCCGCTGGCCTGCCTGCAAAACCCGGGCCAAACCCTGGCCAAACCCGTTGTAAAGCCGCCATCAAGCCCGCCATGAATTTTGTCATCGCCCCGCCCGTCCAACCCACCGTGCTGGTGGCCGGCGGGGGCTTGTTCCCGGTGCGCCGCATTTACTGCGTCGGCCGCAACTACGCTGAGCATGCGCAAGAGATGGGTTTCACCGGCCGCGAGCCGCCGTTTTTCTTTTTGAAGCCGGCCGACGCGGTGCTGCCGGTGGCGGACGGCACGCTGGGCGAGATGGCCTATCCACCGCTCACCCACAACTTGCACCACGAGATCGAGCTGGTGGTGGCCATCGGCACCGGCGGGCGCAACATTGCCGCAGCGCATGCCGCCCGCCACATCTGGGGCTATGCCGTGGGCCTGGACATGACCCGGCGTGATCTGCAAAACGACATGAAAAAACAGGGCCGGCCCTGGTCCATCGGCAAGGCGTTTGATGAATCAGCGCCGATCGGCCCGCTGCATGCCATCAGCCAGACCGGTGAGCTGACGAGCGGGGCCATCAGCCTGGCGGTGAACGGCGTGCAACGCCAGACCGGTGACCTGGCCGAGTTGATCTGGAACGTCGCCGAGACCATCGAAACCTTGTCCAGCGCCTGGGCCTTGCAGCCGGGGGACCTGATCTTCACCGGCACGCCAGCGGGGGTGGGCGCGGTGGTCGCCGGCGACCTGATGGAGGGCCGCATCGCCGGGCTGGGTGTGCTGCGGGTGCGGGTGGCGTGACCGCCTGCGCCGAGGCTTTTTCAGGGCCGGTCGGGTGAGATTGGCCCAGGCGCTGCGGCCTGACTGGCCGGCCCCACCCGGCATCAGCGCGCTGATGAGCACCCGGTCGGGCGGCATCAGCCGGCCACCGTTTGACAGCCTGAACCTGCGGCCGGCGGCGCTGTCGGCGCCCGGTGCTGCGCTGGCCGACACGCCCGAGGCCATCGCCGAAAACCAACGTCGCTTTGCACTGGCATTGGGCGCGGCGCCGGTCTGGCTGGATCAGGTACACGGCACGGCCGTGCTGCGGCTCGGCGCCGAACCGCAGCAAGCCGGCGCCCAGTTGCCGCAGGCCGACGCCAGCGTCAGCACCTTGCCGGGCATCGCCTGCACCGTGCTGGTGGCCGATTGCCTGCCGGTTTTGCTGTGCAGCCGCGATGGCAGCGCGGTGGCCGCCGCCCATGCCGGCTGGCGCGGGCTGGCGGCGGGCGTAATCGACAACACCGTGGCCGCGCTGTGCGAAGCCGCCGGCTGCCCGGCCGATCAGTTGCTGGCGTGGCTGGGCCCCTGCATCGGGCCGGCGGCGTTTGAGGTGGGCTCGGACGTGTTACTGGCGTTTGGCGCCGATGGGCGGCAACCCGATCCGGCGTTTTTTGTGCCCAGCCCCGGGCCCGACGCCAGCCCGCGCTGGCATGCCAACCTGCCCGCGCTGGCCCGGCGCCGGCTGGCCGCGCTGGGCGTGCAACGCATCAGCGGCGGCAGGCACTGCACGGTGGCCGATGCGTCACGGTTTTTCTCGTTCCGGCGTGACGGCCGCGCCGGGCCCACCGGTCGCATGGCCGCTGCCATTGCCATCCGCAGTTGATGGCGTCTGGTCGGCCGCCTGTTCAGCCGCCCGCCGCGCCCGCTTGCGGGCCGGCGTGCCCATCAGGTACAGCACGATGGCCAGCGGTAGCGCGCCGTACAAAACCAGCGTAAAAAAGGCCCCGAGCAGCGTGCCCTGGGTCGAGGTGGCCTCGGCCACCGTCATCAGCAACACGACAAAAATCCAGGCGACGGCGACGATGTGCATTTCAAATGGCGGTACGCAATATCACTTATTGAAAAGTCACGTCATGCTGCGGTAAGCTCCCCGCTCTACAACGTTAGGCTTTGCACAGCATCGCACAGCGCCACCGGCGCCAACCGGACCAGGAGACAAACATGACAAAAAGCACGCGGCCCGCCCTCGGTGAGATGGCCCACGCCGCGCAAGAAGGCGCCCAGGCCAGCGTCGCGGCCGTGGCGGATCTGGTGAAGACGCTGTCGGGCTTGAGCCTGCCCGTTGATGCCATGAGCACACTGCAATCGGGCTACCTGAGCCAGGCTGCCGCGATGTGGAACAGCGCGCTCACCGGCTTGCAGCCCGGTGCCCAGCCACCCGCGCCGCTGGGCGACAAGCGCTTTTCGGCCCAGGCCTGGGGCCAGAACCCGGCCGCCGCGCTGGTGGCACAAACCTATCTGCTGAACGCCCGCACGCTGATGCAGATGGCTGACAGCACGCAGGGCGACGCCAAATCCAGGGCCAAGGTGCGGTTTGCGGTGCAGCAGTGGGTAGATGCCGCCAGCCCGGCCAACTTTTTGGCGACCAACCCCGAGGCGCTGGCGCGGGCGGTTGAGACCGGCGGCGAGAGCATTGCCCACGGCATGAAGCTGCTGTGGAACGACATCGAGCAGGGCCACATTTCGCAGACCGATGCCAGCGGGTTTGAGGTGGGCCGCAACGTGGCCACCAGCGAGGGCGCGGTGGTGTTTGAGAACGCCTTGTTCCAGTTGATCGAGTACAAGCCGCTGACCGCCAAAGTGTTTGAGCGGCCGATGCTGTTTGTGCCGCCGTGCATCAACAAGTACTACATCCTGGATTTGCAGCCCGAGAACTCGGTGATCCGCTACACCGTGGCGCAAGGCCACCGGGTGTTTGTGCTGAGCTGGCGCAACCCCGACGACAGCCTGGCCGCCACCACCTGGGACGACTACATCGCCCAAGGCCCCATCAAGGCAATCGAGGTGGTGCAGGCCATCAGCGGCGCCAAAACCATCAACACGCTCGGCTTTTGCGTTGGCGGCACGATCTTGACCACGGCGTTGGCGGTGCTGGCCGCGCGCGGTGAGCAGCCGGCCGAATCACTGACCTTGCTCACCACCTTGCTCGATTTCTCCGACACCGGCGTGCTGGACGTGTTTGTCGATGAGGCGTCGGTGCAGCAGCGTGAGACCAGCATCGGCGCCGATGCGCCCAAAGGCCCGGGCCTGCTCAAAGGCAAAGAGCTGGCCACCACCTTCAACCTGCTGCGGCCGAATGACCTGGTGTGGAACTACGTGGTGGGCAACTACCTGAAGGGTGAGGCGCCGCCGGCTTTTGACCTGCTGTACTGGAATGGCGACTCCACCAATCTGCCAGGCCCGATGTACTGCTGGTATTTGCGCAACACCTACCTGGAAAACAAGCTGATGGTGCCGGGCGCGCTCACGGTGTGTGGTGAAAAGCTGGATCTGGCCCAGATCAAGAGCCCGGCTTTTATCTACGCCTCGCGTGAGGACCACATCGTGCCGTGGCAGGCCGCGTATTTGTCCACCGCCGTGCTGTCGGGCAGCCAGGAGAAAACCTTTGTGCTCGGTGCGTCGGGCCACATTGCCGGGGTCATCAACCCGGCTTCAAAGAACAAGCGCTGCCACTGGACAAATGCCCAACTGCCGGCCCAGGCCGACGACTGGTTCAAGACTGCGGCCGAGAAGCCCGGCAGTTGGTGGCCCGAGTGGGCGGCGTTTTTGGCCGGCCACGGCGGCAAGCAGATTGCCGCGGCCAAAACCTACGGCAACCGCAGCCACCCGGTGATTGAGCCGGCACCGGGCCGCTACGTCAAACAAAAAGCCTCGGCCTGACCGGCTATGCTTTTCAATTCAACTCTGGAGACCCGCAAATGAGCACTGACATCGTCATCGTCGCCGCTGCCCGCACGGCAGTCGGCAAATTTGGTGGCAGCCTGGCCAAGACCGCCGCGCCCGAGCTGGGGGCCACCGTGATCCGGGCGCTGCTGGCGCGCAGCGGCCTGGCCGGTGAGCAGATCAACGAGGTGATCCTGGGCCAGGTGCTGACAGCGGGGGCGGGCCAGAACCCGGCCCGCCAGTCGGTGATCAAAAGCGGCCTGCCGCAGGCGGTGCCGGGCTTCACGATCAACAAGGTCTGCGGCTCGGGCCTGAAGGCGGTGATGCTGGCGGCGCAAGCCATCCGCGACGGCGACAGCGACATCATCATCGCCGGTGGCCAAGAGAACATGAGCATGGCCCCGCACGTGCTGCCCAACTCACGCGACGGCCAGCGCATGGGCGACTGGAAGCTGATCGACTCGATGATCACCGACGGCCTGTGGGATGTGTACAACCAGTACCACATGGGCACCACGGCCGAGAACGTGGCCAAAAAATACGGCATCAGCCGCGAGCAGCAGGACGCGCTGGCGCTGGGCAGCCAGCAAAAAGCCGCCGCCGCGCAAGAGGCCGGCCGCTTCAAGGACGAGATCGTGCCGGTGTCCATCGCGCAGAAAAAGGGCGACCCGGTGCTGTTTGCCGCTGACGAGTTCATCAACAAAAAAACCAGCGCCGAGGCCCTGGCCGGCCTGCGCCCGGCGTTTGACAAGACCGGCTCGGTGACGGCCGGCAATGCCTCAGGCCTGAACGACGGCGCCGCTGCGGTGCTGGTGATGAGCGCGGCCAAGGCCGCCGCCCTCGGCCTGACGCCACTGGCCCGCATTGCCAGCTATGCCAGCGCCGGGCTCGACCCGGCCCTGATGGGCATGGGCCCGGTGCCGGCGGCGCGCAAAGCCCTGGCCCGCGCCGGCTGGAGCCCGGCCGATCTTGACTTGCTCGAAATCAACGAGGCTTTTGCCGCCCAGGCCTGTGCGGTGCACCAGGAAATGGGCTGGGACATGAACAAGGTCAATGTCAACGGCGGCGCGATTGCCATCGGCCACCCGATTGGCGCGTCCGGTTGCCGCATCCTGGTCACCTTGCTGCACGAGATGATCAAGCGCGACGCCAAGAAGGGCATTGCGTCGCTGTGCATCGGCGGCGGCATGGGCGTGGCGCTGACGCTGGAGCGCTGAACCCATCTGCACATTCGATCCGCCGTGCAGCTTGTCCCTGATTGACCTTCACCGGGCTTGACGACAACTTGCCGGCAGTTGCCCATCCGGCCACATTCCCGCCACACCACACACACACCAGGAGAGAGAAATGTCACAAACGCAGAGCCAAAAAGTAGCGTACGTCACCGGCGGCATGGGCGGCATCGGCACCGCCATCTGCCAGCGCCTGCACAAGGCCGGCTTCAAGGTCATCGCCGGCTGCGGCCCGAGCCGCGACTTCGTCAAATGGCTGGACGAGCAAAAGGCGCTGGGCTATGACTTCCACGCCTCGGTCGGCAATGTGGCCGATTGGCAGTCCACGGTGGATGCCTTCACCAAATCGGTGGCCGAGCATGGCGTGATCGATGTGCTGGTGAACAACGCCGGCATCACCCGCGACCGCATGTTCTTGAAAATGACGCCCGACGACTGGAAGGCGGTGATCGACACCAACCTGAACAGCATGTTCTATGTCACCAAGCAGGTGGTGCCGGGCATGGTTGAAAAAGGCTGGGGCCGCATCATCCAGATCAGCTCAGTCAACGGCGAGAAGGGCCAGGCCGGCCAGACCAACTACTCGGCCGCCAAGGCCGGCATGCACGGTTTCACGATGGCGCTGGCGCAAGAAATGGCCAACAAGGGCGTGACGGTGAACACGGTGAGCCCGGGCTACATCGGCACCGAAATGGTTCGCGCCATCAAGCCCGAGGTGCTGGAGAAGATCGTCGCCACCATCCCCGTCAAGCGCCTGGGCACGCCGGACGAGATCGGCTCGATCTGCGCCTGGCTGGCGGGCGATGACTCGGGCTTTACCACCGGCGCTGATTTCTCGTGCAACGGCGGGCTGCACATGGGGTGAGCCCGGACGTACATCAGGCCCTGCGGCCTGATGTACGCCTGGCGAACGACAGCGCGCATGCTTGCGCGCTGGCTGGGGCAAGCGGCGGAGCCGACGTTCATCCCTTCGGGTGAATGTTGGACACCCCCAGCCCCCTCCAGGAGGGGGCTCCAGTCAGATTGACAAAAAGGCCGACCTCGTCGGCCTTTTCTATTCCACGATGCCTGCCAGAAAAAACTTGATCACGCCCTTGGCGGCAAAGCCGATCAGGCCAAAGCCCAGGCCCAGCAGCAGCACAAAGGTGCCCATGCGGCCGGCTTTTGAATCACGCGCCAACTGCACGATGATGAACACCATGTACAACATAAAGGCGCCCACGCCGAAGGTCAGGCCAAACCAGGCGACTTGCTCTTCGGTGTAGCCGAGCATCGGCGGGCCGGGTGGGTGGTCGGGCCAGGTCAGGCCGGGCCGGCCGGATGGGCAACATCGGCCAGGCTGACCAGGTCGCGGTAAGCATGCCAACTGGCGTGCGCCAGCCAGGGCGCGATCACCACCAGGCCGATCAGGCCGGTGAGCATGCCCAAAACAGTCAAGCCCATCAGCAGGGCGGCCCACAGCGCCATCGGCAGCGGCTGGGCCTGCACCACGCGCCAACTCGTCAGCACGGCGGCCAGCACGCTCACCGGCCGGTCCAGCAGCAGCGGGATGGCCACCACGCTGCTGGCAAACACCGGGGCGGCCAGCATCGCGCCCATTGCCAGCCAGACTTCAAACAGATGGGACTGCGGATTGAGCACCACCACCCGCACAAAATCCCAGGGTGTGCGCACCGGCGCGGCGGCAAAGCCGGTGATCAGTGAGGCCGATGTCAGCACCCAGCCGGTGCCGGCCAGCGCCAGCAGCAGGCCGAACAGCACCAGGCGGCGTTCCGGCTTCCAGGCCGCCACGGCCACCGCCACACCGGCGGGCTGGCCACGCTGCAGGGCCCGGCTGACGGCGTACAAGCCGGTGGCCAGGATCGGCGCTACCAGCAAAAAACCGGTGAAGGCGCCCGACAGCAGCCAGAACCGGTCGCCCGCCAACGCCAGCAGCGTTGCGCCAAAAACGCCCAGTGCCAGGCCGTGCAGCAGCCCCGGCAGCGGGCAGCGCCACAGATCGCGCCAGCCCTGGGCCAGCCAGCCCAGCGGGCGCAGCAGCGGCACGCTGCGCACGCCAAAGCGGCGCGACGCCAGCAGGGCGGGGCTGTCGGTCATGCGGCGCTGTCGGTCATGCGGGGCTGGCGGGCGGCGCAGGCGCGGCGCTGCTGGCCCGAATCTCTTGCATCAAGGCATGCAGCTCGTCGGCCTCGAACGGTTTCGTCAGGCAGCGCGCCCGTGGTCCCCACAATTTAAGGCCGTGCTGCATCGGGTAACCCGAGCAAAAAACCACCCAAAGGCCAGGGCAACGCTGCTGCAGGCGGGTGGCGAGTTCAGTGCCGGGCATTGACGGCAGGCTCAAATCAGTCATCAAGATATCGAACTCGCCCTGGGCAAATTCAAGTTCGGCCGATTCAGCCGAGGCACAGGCCACCACCGACAGCCCTTCTTCTTCCAGCAGCAGGCCGATCAACTCCCGCACATCGGGATGGTCTTCAACATAAAGCAGTCGCATGGCTGGCGTTGGTGGTGGCATCAAGCCGGGATTTTGCGCCCACTCACGGTGACGGCCAGCGCGCGTCAACTGTCGCGGTCCGCAGCCGTCGTATGCTGGGCAGCCTGCTTGCGCAGGATCACGCCGGCAACGGCCGGCGTGGGTGCCAGGAGCTCGCGGTTATGACGACCCATTCACCGCAAGTGCCTCCCCCGGGGCTGCCGATGAGCACGGCCCACTCCAGCGATGGTGCGCGCCTGAGCCGCTTGATTTTTGACAGCGCCATCCCGGTCGCGATGATGGCCACCGATGCACAGGGCCGGGTGACCGACTGGAATCATGGCGCCGAGCTGCTGTTTGGTTGGTCGGCGCAGGCGCTGCACGGGTTATCGGCCGATCAGCTTTGCCCGCTGCAAGACCGGGATCAGGGACGTTTTGCCGCCGAGATGCAATGCGCGCTTGATGCCGGGCGGGCCGATGGCGAAGGCCAGTACCTGAAACAGGACGGCTCGCTGTTTTGGGGCAGCGGCAACATGGTGCCGTTGCGCGGCAGCGACGGCACGCACCTCGGCTTCTTCAAAGTGCTGCGCGACATCACCGTTGAGCGGCAGGCCGCCGAGGCCCAGCGCGCCGATGCGGCGTTCTTGCGCAGCGTGCTGGCCGCCTCGGGCGATTGCATCAAGGTGCTTGATCTGGACGCCAACCTGACGTTCATCAGCGAGCCCGGCATGCGCTTGCTGGAGGTGAGTGATTTCAATGCCATTCACGGCTGTGCCTGGCCCGATTTTTGGCATGGCGACTGCCATGCCCAGGCCAGGTCGGCGGTGGCGGCGGCGCTGGCAGGGGGCCTCGGGCACTTTGTCGGGCCGGCCAACACGATGAAAGGCACGCCCAAATGGTGGGACGTGCAGGTCACGCCCATCCTGGGCGCCGACGGCAAGCCCGACAAACTGCTCTGCGTCTCGCGCGACATCAGCCAGGCCAATCGCACCGATCAACTGCTGGCGCTCAGCGAGGAGCGGCTGGCGATGGCCTTGAGTGCGTCGGGCGTGGTCGCCACCTGGGACTGGGATCTGGCCACCGGCCTGGTCTACGGCGACGCGAACTACGCCCGCATTTACTCGTTTGATCCGGCGCGCGCCGCTGCGGGCGCGCCGCTGGACGAGTACCTGAAGACGATTCATCCGCAAGACGTGCCGGGCGTGCAGTTGGCGGTAGACCGCACGATGGCCGACGGCGTGGCTTTCTCATGCCAGTACCGCGTCATCAAGCCGGACGGCTCGATCCGCTGGATTTTTGCGCGTGGGCGCCTGGTCCGGGATGCAAAGGGCGTGCCGGTGCGCTTTGCCGGCACGTCGGTCGACATCACCGAGCAAAAATCGGCCGAGCAGCGGCAGGCGTTTTTGCTGCAACTGTCAGACCGGCTGCGCGTGCTGGACCAGCCCGATGCCATTGTGCTGGCCGCCACGCAGGCGCTGGGCCAGCATCTGTGCGTCAGCCGGGTGGGCTTTGGTCAGGTACAGCCTGACGACGCGACGGTCGCTTTCCACGGCGGGTTTGTCGACGGCGTGGTGCCGATTCACGGCTCGTTTTCGATGGCCTATTTCGGCGCCGACAACATCGCCCGAATGCGCCAGGGGCTGACGGTGGTGTGCCACGACACCGCCGCCGACACCAGCAACAACCCGGAAAACTGGCAGGCGCTGGCGATCCGGTCGTTTGTGGCGGTGCCGCTGCTGCGCGGCGGCCGGTTCCGTGGCGCGCTCTATGTCAATGGCAGTGCCGCGCGCCAGTGGCTGCCCGGCGATGTGGCGCTGATGGAAGACGTGGCGGCGCGCGCCTGGGATGCGCTGGAGCGCGCCTGGGCCGAGACGGCGTTGCGCGTCAGCGAGCAGCGCTTGCTGGGCGCGGTGGCGATCACGTCACTGGGCCTGTTCGAGTGGGACACCGGCTCGAATGCCGTTGTCTTGTCTGAGCGCAGCCGAGAGATTTTTGGCTTCGGCCCGACCGAGGGCAGGCAGGCCGACGAGTTGTTTGGCCGCATGCATCCGCAGGATGTGGACCGGGTGCGTGACGAGGCCATGACGGCGGCGCGTGATGCGTCCAGGTTGGAGACCACCTACCGCATCGTCTTGCCCGATGGCGCGCTGCGCTGGATCAAAAGTGTCAACAACGCACTGCCGCGCGCCGAGGGCCAGGCCGTGCGCCAGGTGGGCGTGTTCGAGGACGTGACCCAGCGCGTGCTGGCCGAGCAGACGCTGCGCACCAGTGAATCGCAGTTCCGCACCCTGGCCCAGTCGCTGCCCCACCATGTGTGGACGGCGCGGCGCGACGGCCAACTGGACTGGTTCAACGACCGGGTTTATGCCTATTCGGGTGCTGAGCCTGGCACGTTGGCCGATGGGGGTTGGGCCCGCCTGGTGCATCCCGATGACCTGGCGGCCCGCACCGCGCTGTGGGACGCTGCGCTGGCGTCTGGCGAACCCTTCGAATGTGAGATGCGGGTCATGCGCCGCGACGGCACCTACCGCTGGCATATGTCCCGCGCCGCAGCCGTGCGAGACCCGGGCGGCCAAGTCGTGCGCTGGGTCGGCACCACCACCGACATCGACGACCAGCACGCCGCGCGCGCAGCACTGACCCACCAGAACCTGACGCTGGAGGCGCGCGTGCAGCGCGAGCTCGGCCAGCGTGACCGGGCCTGGAAAAACTCAAGAGACCTGCAGGTGATCGTCGACGCTGACGGCATCATCCGGGCGGCGAATGAGGCCTGGACGACGATGCTGGGTTGGCATCCGGACGAAGTGGTGGGCCGCAGCCACCTCGACTTCAGCCATCCCGAGCACCGCCAGGCCGACGGCACGGCGCTGGTCACCGCCGGTGCCAGCGTGCTGTCGTCCTACGAAAGCCGCAGCCTGCACAAAGACGGCAGCTACCGCTGGGTGTCGTGGGCCTCGTCGCCCGAGGATTTGATGGTCTACGCCAGCGGGCGCCATGTGACGGCCGAAAAGCAAGCGGCGGCCGATTTGCAAGTGGCGCAAGAGCAGTTGCGGCAATCGCAAAAAATGGAGGCCGTGGGCCAGCTCACCGGCGGTGTGGCGCATGACTTCAACAACCTGTTGCAGGTCATCTCGGCCAATCTGCAACTGATGGCCAAGCATGCCGCCGGCAACGAGAAAATCGAGCGCCGTCTGGCCAGCGCCGAGGACGCGGTGCGGCGCGGTGCCAAGCTGGCCGGGCAGTTGCTGGCCTTCAGCCGGCGCCAGGCGCTGGCGCCGAAAGCGATCAACGTCGGCCGTTTCGTGCTGGCGATGGAGGACATGCTGGGCCGTGCCATCGGTGAGGCCATCGACATCGAAATCCGGGTCTGCGACGGGCCGTGGAACGCCTTCATCGACCCGACCCAGGTCGAGAACGCGGTGTTGAACCTGGCCATCAACGGTCGCGACGCGATGCGCGGGCGTGGCACGCTGGCCATGACCGTCAGCAATGTGGCGCTCGATCAGGCTTATGCCCGACAGCACGCCGACGTGCTGCCGGGCGACTATGTGCGGCTGGCCATCAGCGACACCGGCTGCGGCATGACGGCCGAGGTGATGGCGCAGGTTTTTGAGCCGTTCTTTTCAACCAAGCCGGTGGGCAGCGGGTCTGGCCTGGGCCTGTCGATGGTTTACGGCTTTGTCAAGCAGTCGGGCGGCCATGTCGAGATTCAAAGCCAGTGGGGCCACGGCACCACGATCGAGCTGTTTTTGCCGCGCACCCAGCAGCTTGAAGACGTGATCGTGGCCGAGGACGCCGGGCCGGTGCTGGGCGGCAGCGAGACGATTCTGGTGGCAGAGGACGATGACGGGGTTCGCGCCACGGTGGTTGAGCTGCTTGGCGATCTGGGCTACCGCGTGCTCAAAGCCAAAGACGCCGCCAGCGCGCTCACCGTCATCGAGAGCGGCATTGCCATCGACCTGCTGTTCACCGACGTGGTGATGCCGGGCCGGATCAAAAGCCTGGCGCTGGCGCGCAGCGCCCGGCAAAGCCTGCCGGGCATCGCCGTGCTGTTCACCTCCGGCTACGCCCAGACGGTCATCAGCCCCGGTGACCGCCTGGAGGCGGGTGTCGATTTGTTGCCCAAGCCCTACACGCGAGAGGCGCTGGCGCGCCGAATCCGCCATGCCTTAGCCCATCCCGCAGGGCCGGGCCAGGCAGCAGCGCCAGGCCAGACAGCAGCGCCGGGCCCGCCGCACCCCGCGCCGGCCGGGGGCATGGCAGAGACAGCCAACCCGGCCGACCCGGCCGACCCGGCCAGGCTCGGCGTCTTGCCGGCCCAGCACGGCGACCGCATCCGATCGGGCAGCGGCGAATTGCTGCAAGACCTTGGCCGCGCCGTGGTGGACGCCCGCGCGGCTGATTGACGGGGCGCGGCGCGCGCCGGCCCCGCCACGCTCAGTCTCTCAGGCCAGCAGCGACCGGGCGGCTTGTTGCAGCGCGTGCGGGCTGGCGTTGCCCAATGGCACCGCCCGGGCCTGGGCCAAGCCACCGTAGTGCCGGTCCATCGAGCGGCCGTAGAGCGGGTCGTAGTGCTCGGTCATCATCTGGCCAAACACGTCAGCCCACTGGCCGCCGCGCGCCAGCGCCTGCCAGCGGGCCACCGTGTCGCGCCCGCGCAGTGTGACCAGGCCGTCCAGCAAGCCACAAAAGCGCTCGACATCGGCGGCAAAAAAGCCGTAGTCGTCCAGCAGCAACCTCAGCCGGGCGGCGTCGTCCATCTCCACCCGCAGCACCTGGCCGTGGCTGTGCATGCGGGCAATCAGCGCATCGGGCACTTGCAGCCGGCCGATTTTTTTGCTTTCGCTTTCGACAAACACCGGCCGGCCGGCGTCCAGCCCGCGCAGCGCCTGCCAGAGCCGCGAATCAAAATGCTTCTGCGCTGGTTGGGGCTGGCCGGGCAGCCCGCCCAGGATCGAGCCCCGGTGGCAGGCCAGCGCCTCCAGGTCCAGCACCTGCGCACCCTCAGCCGCCAGGGCCTGCAGCAGCCGGGTCTTGCCGCTGCCGGTGCGCCCGGCCAGCACGCGGAAATCAAAGCGCGCCGGCCGCTCGGCCAAATCTTGCCGCACCACGCTGCGGAAGCCCTTGTAACCGCCGGCCAGCTTGGCGGTGCGAAAGCCGATCTGGTCTAAAAACCAGGCCAGTGCGCCCGAGCGCTGGCCACCACGCCAGCAGTACACCAGCGGCTGCCAGTCGCGCGGCTTGTCGGCCATCCAGCGCTCCAGGTGACTGGCGATATTGCGCGCCACCAGCACCGCGCCCAGTTTGCGCGCTTCCAGCGCCGAGGCTTGCACGTACAAGGTGCCCACCACGCGGCGCTGATCGTCGTCCAGCACCGGCCAGTTGATGGCGCCGGGCAAGTGGTCTTCGGCAAACTCGGCCGGTGAGCGGGCGTCGATCACCGCATCAAAAGCGGCCAGGTCGGCGGCCGTTTCAGCGGCGGTGACGGACCGCAATGCCATGCAATCAGCGGACAGGCGCCGCGGCGTCGAGCAGCTCGGTCTCGATTTGCAACTGGGCCCGGGTTTGCTGCAGCGCCGGCCCGTCGATCAGGAACATGTCTTCCACCCGCTCACCCAGCGTGGTGACTTTGGCCAGTTGCAGGTTGATGTTGTGCCGGGCCAGCACCCGGGCAATGCCGTACAGCAGGCCCGACCGGTCACTGGTGCTGACCGACAGCAGCCAGCGCTGGCCGCGCTCATCGGGCCGCAGCGAGACACGTGGCGTGATCGGGAAGGATTTGACGCGCCGCGACACCCGGCCGCGGCTGGGCTCGGGCAGCGGGCCGGTGCTGGCCATTGCCAGCGCCAACTGGTTCTCGATCAACGAGATCAGGTCACGGTAGCTGCCGGGTTGGGCGTCCTCGCACTGCGGATGGGTGACTTGAAAGGTGTCGAGCGCAAAACCGGTGCGGCTGGTGTGCACCTTGGCGTCTTGAATCGAAAAGCCGGCGCCGTCGAAGTAGCCGCAGATGCGCGCGAACAAGTCGGGCTGGTCGGGCCCGTAGGCCAGCACCTGCAGGCCGTCGCCGATCGGGCTGGGCCGGGCACGCACCACCGTCTGCGGCGCGTCGATGTGGCGCCACAAAGCGCGCGCGTGCCAGGCGATTTCGCTGGCGTCGTGGCGGGCGAAGTAGCTCAGCTCCAGCGTCTGCCACAGCGGCCGCTCGGTGCCGGGCAGCGCACTGTGCAGTGCCAGGATCTGCCGAGCCTCCTGCTTACGGGCTTCGAGGTCGGCGTCGAGGTTGGGCTTGGCGCCGCCCAGCGCGCGCAGCGTTAGGCGGTACAAGTCCTCGAGCAGCTTGGCCTTCCAGGCGTTCCACACCTTGGGGCTGGTGCCGCGGATGTCGGCCACCGTCAGCAGGTACAGCGCGGTCAGGCGGCGCACGTCGCCCACCTTGTCGGCGAAGCGGCGGATCACGTCGGCGTCTGACAGGTCTTCCTTTTGTGCCACCGTGCTCATCGTCAGGTGGTGCTTGACGAGAAACTCGGCCAGCGCGGTGTCGTCCTTGGCAATGCCGTGGTCGCGGCAGAAACGGCGCACCTCGGTGGTGCCCAGCAAGCTGTGGTCACC
>JANLOP010000041.1:0-5543 GCA_031366635.1 Betaproteobacteria bacterium
CGGGCGGGCTTGTCGGCGATGTCGGCGCCGGTGAGCGTTTTGAACACTTCCACGCCGATCATCTTGGTGCGCTTGCCCAGGTGCTGGCCAACAGCGGCCTCGAACACATCCGACGTGCGCCAAGCGCGCTTCAGGCTTTGCGACGACACGCGCAGCCGCAGCGCGTCGCCGACGAGCGCGGTTTTGGGCCGGCCGGTGTCGTCGCGGTTCAGGTTGGACGGCGGGTAGGCGGTGAGCAGATGCAGTTGAATGAATCGGGACATGGTGGGTTCTCGCTGGGGATGTTGATGAGGTGATGGCTGGGTGTTGTGGATTGCGCTGCGTCAGCCACCGGCCTTGTCGGGCCAGTCGTAGCCGTAAGCCCAGCGCTTTTTGACGGCATCGCCCCAATTCACCACATCGGTGGCCAGGGCCAGCACATCGGCCTGGTGTTGCAGCAGCGGCAGTGCGCGCCGCAAGCCGGTAAACAGCGCGTCGATGTCAGGTGACTCCAGCAGGCGGGTGAAGCGCAGCGGGCTGACGCGCGCTTTGTCGCCATCGCGCTGGCTCATTGCCACCGGCAGGGCTTGCGGCTGGTGCTGTTTGACGTGGGCCAGCAGGCCGGCAGCAGCGGCCAGGTGGTCGTTGCGCCAGGCGTCTGTTGGCCAGCCGGCGGCCAGCAAGCGGCGGTGAAGCTGCTGAAACGCCGGCAGCATCACCACGGCGGTGATGTCAGGCGCCCGGCGCAGCGCGGCTCGGCCGCCACGGTCGTCGTCAAGGCATTGCCACCAGCGCAGCAGCAAGCTGCCCCAGGCCTGGCCTTGACGGAAATTGAGCGGCGTCGTCATGCTGATTCCTTGGCTGGGGGTATGGCGGCGCTTTTTGAGGCTTTGCGAGCGGGTTTGGGGCCGGGATCGTCGGTGGGCAGGCCAAGCGCCAGGCGCAGCTTGGGGCCGTGCAGGTTGCGGCCCAGTTGCTTGTGGGCCAGCGCGGTACGGCGTGGGTTCTGGCGCTCAATGGCGCCGGTGCCGACAAAGGTTTGGTCAAACAGCCGCAGCGCGCTGCGTACCAGCGTGGCGTGCCAGGCTTGGCGCACGGCCAGGGCCGGGTGCTCGGCACCGCTGCGTGCGGCGTCGATCAGGGCTTGCAGGTGGCGGTAGAACGGCGGCTCGGTGGCGCCTCAGAAGCTTGCGTCGATGTGGCCAAAATCACCGCGCGCGTCGGCGCTGAACCAGGCGTATTTGACGGCCATGCGCAAGTACAGGCCCGCCAGCTCGGCAGCGGCCAGCCAGCGGGCCACTTCGGCTTGCACGCCCTGGCGGGTGTCGCGGTCGCAATCGGCCAGGCTGTAGAGCGGCAGCGCTGCGTCATACCAGCAGCGGGCTTTCATGTTGTCCATGTCGTAGCCAAAGGCCCACAGGCGCAGATGCCCGCCGGTCTGGCGCGGCGGCAGCAGCAGGGCGCGGTCCACGATGGCGGCGACACGGGTTGATTTCTTGTCAGCGGTTGCGCCCAGCACCCAGCCCAGCCAGTGGCGGTAGCCCACGCCGTCGGGCTGGGGATGCACCGGCAGCCAGCCTTCCTTGGCTTCGTAGTACGGCGACAGCGGGTGGGCCCAACTGCCTTTGTAGTTGAGGCCGTAGTTTTTGGTGCTGTAGCGGCTGATCAGGTGGGCAGAATACCGGCTGCAGCAGTCGCACGGGCCTGCCAGGTGGCTGTCGATGTGCAGTCGGATTCGCCTGGGCATTGACCAGTAAAGATGCGACGGATGGACCTGCGCCTGGGCCAGCTCACCCTTTTCGGCCTGCAGCAGCGTGATCGGCCCCAGCCAGGGAAAACCGCGCTGCGGATCGGCCCGCTCGGCATTGCCACCCTGGGCCAGAAATGCTGGGCGGTCACGCACATTCATCCACAGGTCGTGCCACAAAAAGCCGCCTTGGGGCGCCAGCACCAAGGTCGTCAACGGGCCACCACCGCGCAGGCCGGTGCGGTGCCCAGCACCACCGGACGGCGCGTTGGTCTGCAAGGTGAACAGCGCCATCGCCGCACAGGCCGGGCACAGCGCGTTGATCTGCGCCCGTTTGACAAAGTGGTCGGCGTTGTTCTTGACGGTGTTTTCACCCGGCGCGTCGATCAGCAAGCCGCTGATGTCGTTGACCGCCACGCTGTCTGTGCCCAAAGCAAAGTCCTGCATGAACCTCGGCCCGTCACCGTCCAGCGCAAACGCCGCTGCCACTGGCTCAAACCACTGCCGCAGCAGCGCCGCAGTGGGTGGCGTGTTGAACAAGCCGCGCCATTCGATGCTGTCGCCCACTGTCGTGGTGGTTTGCGGCAGCCCGATCGCAAACTGCGCCAGGGCGCCGTTGAAATCGGGTCGGTCGGCATCGAACGCCCGCCACTGCGGATCGCTCAGTTGATCGGCTGTGATCCAGTGGCGCTGGCCGGCGGCGTCGCGCACCGGCATCCAGGGGTCGTGCAGCAAGTTCATGCCTCGGGGTCCTCCTTGGTTTGGGGGGCGGTGGCCGCGCCGTCCAGCAAGCGCAACCCTGTTGGTGCGTCGTAGCACCAGCGCAAGCGGCGCGCTGCCAGGCCCTGGCGCGGCGCGGCCAGGGCTTCACCGGTCCAGCCTTGCGGCGTCAGCGCCAGGGGCAATAACACCGTCCATCGGCCTTGCGCGGGCAGTTCGGCCAGCGTGGCGTCCAGCGCCGCTTGTTGCTGCGCATCGGCCGCCGGCGCGGTGGCGGCAATCAGCCGTTCCGCCAAACGCAGGCTGCTGTACGCCCAGCCGTGGGGCCTGTGGTGTGGCTCGTCTGCCCAGGGCCGCAAGCGGCCATCTACCCAGCGTGCCAAGGTGACGGTGCTGCTGGCCTCGCCCAGGCGGGATGGCGTTTGGGCGTCGGCCCACCAGTCGATGCCGCCACGCTGGTAACCCTGCGAAAGGGTCAAGGTGTTCATTTGTGCCTGGGTCAAATCGGCGAAGCCTTTGCCCTGGGCGGCAATAGCGTTGGCGTCCAGGCCGGGCGGGATGTCGGCGTCGGCGCCAAACACACCTTCGATCAAACGGCGGGCATCGTCGGGCATCGTGAAGCTGCCATCCGCCGCACCTTCACCGCCTCGCAGCGCGCGTGCGGTCAACCAGTTCTGGCCGTGGTGGGCATACACCGCCGCTGCCTTGGGGAACGCGGCTTTGAACCACCGGGCGTCGGGGGCGTCGGTCCACAGCGGCGTCAGCACCCACAGCCAGGGCTGGCCACGCTGGTCGGGCGCAGCCGGGTCCGGCAAGGGGGTGCCGTCGGGCGCACGGCGGTGGCGGCGCAGCCGGCCGGCGCGCTGGATGATGCGGTCGATCGGCGCCAGGTCGGTCACCAGCAGGTCGAAATCGACATCCAGCGATTGCTCCACCACCTGGGTGGCGATCAGTAGCCGGCCGGCGCGCTGGGCAGCCGTGCTGTCTTTGCCAAAGTTGGCCAGCACCTGGGCTTCCGTGTCCAGCCGATCGCGCAGCGTCAAGCGGGCGTGGAACAGCAGCAGCTTGTCGGCTGCCATCCTGGCCTGGAAATACGGCTGAAACTGCGCAAACGCGGCCAGCGCATCGGCCACGGTGTTGCGCACCCAGCAGACGCAGTGGCCTTCTGCCAAAGCCTGCGCGATGGCGGCCACCACGTCGGCCGTGTCGCTGCTGCTGTGCACGTTGACCCGGCGCTGCACGTCCGGGCGGGTGTTGATCTGGCACTGCACCAGCGGCTTTGCGGCGCCCGCCGACCAGGACGTGACCAGCGGATAGCCCGCGTCGGTGGCCTGCGGCGCAGCTTGGCCCGCGCCCCGGGCAAACGCCGCCAGCAAGCCCTGCTTCATGCGCTGCGGCAAGGTGGCCGACAGCAGAACAGCGCTGCCACCGGCCCGCGCATGGAAGGCCAGCAACACCTCCAGCACGCCCTGCATGTAGACATCGCAGGCATGCACCTCGTCGATCACCAGCACCTTGCGCAGCAGGCCCAGCAGGCGCAGCGATTGGTGTTTGCTGTGCAGCACCGCCAGCAGCACCTGGTCGATGGTGCCTACCCCCGCAGGTGACAGCAGCGGGCGGTGGCTGTGTCGTCCAACTGGTGGGCATCCATTTCGTCTTGACCTGCCGGCAGCACCGTGGCTGCAAAGTCGTCTACCAAGCGGCGTTGGCCGTGGGCCAGCACTAGGCTGGCGTCACCCGAAAACAGCTTGGCATAGGCATCGGCGATGCGGCCGTACATCGCATTGGCGGTGGCCATCGTGGGCAGTGCGATGAAAAAGCCGTCGGCACAGCCGGTGGCCATCAGGCGGTGCGTCAGCATTGGCGCGGCTTCGGTCTTGCCGGCGCCGGTGACATCCTCCAGCAGGTGGATTTGCGGGCCGACGTGCAGCGGCGTTTTTGAGGCCCGCTGTTGCAAAGGCGAGGGCGTACTGATGTGCGCAAAAAGGCTGGCAAACGCCATCTCGCGGGCACTGGGTGGTGGCAGCACACCGCTGGCATCCAGCGCTTGCGTGGCTCGGCGCTGTGTTTGTTGCCAGTAGTCAGCCAGCGCAAGCGCTTGGTCCTGGTACGGAAAATACAGCGTGTTCGAGCCCAGCCAGTCCGCCAGCACCGCCAGCCCGGCCAGCCACCACGACAGCTCGGCGCTGGCGGCCAGAAAATCCGAAGGCGCCAGGCTGGCAACGGCGGCGGCCAACTCGGCGCTGATGAATTGCTGGCGCATCGCGCCGGCAAAGGCCAGTGCGGCGGCCCGGTCTTGCTGCGGGTCGAAGTGCTGGCCCCAGAAGTCGCCCTCGGTGGGCGGTTGGCCGTGGTGGCCGGTGCAGGCACGGGCCCACCCGTCCAGGCCATCGGCCAGGTTTTCTGACTGTGCGCCGAACCAGGCCTGGTCGATCAACTGGTCGCGCAGCACACCCGTCCAGAACAGCATGCCCAGGCTGTCGTGGCGCAGCGTGTAGGGCTTGGCCGGGTTGGGCCGCCGGCCGCGCTGCCACTCAAACACATCGGGGCACTGGCTTTGAAACGATTCGGCAAACTTGCCCAGATCGTGCAGCGCCAGCCAGAAGGCGATCCAGGGCGTGACCAGGTGGTCAGCCAAGCCCAGCCGGCGGGTGAACAGCGCGCGCAGCCCGGGCAGGCGCTGCAAGGCTTCGATGCCCACCGCCGCCACGTCCAGGCAGTGGTAGGCCAGCAAATGGCAACGCGCTGATGCCTCGCCGGGACGCGCTTTGCCCCAGCAACGCCCCAAACCCGTCAGGCCATCCCATGCCATTCCCATCCCCTTGTCGCTTGTCGCTTGTCGCTTGTCGCTTGTCGCTTGTATTTGCAGCCATTCTGGCTGACCAGTGGCTCAAATAACGAGCCTGTTGCATGACAATTTGACGATGCGCGCACTCCCCGACAACAGCCAGTTGCCACCGGCAGCCCAGGGTTTGCGACGGGCCGCTGCGCCGCCGGTAGATGTCACCCGCCCGTGGCTGGCGCACCTGCGGCCCGCGCTGGATGGCGCGCTGGCCGCCTGGCAGGCCGGGTTGCCGGTGGCGCTGGCCTTGTCGTC
>JANLOP010000062.1:0-2133 GCA_031366635.1 Betaproteobacteria bacterium
TGCGGGTGGGCCAGACGCACCAGGCCGTCACCGCCTACGGCAAGATCGTCAGCCTGCAACCCCGGTCAGCGCGCGGCCACGTCGGCCTGGCCGATGTCTATTTGCAGACCAACGAGCTGGATCTGGCGCAGCGCAGCATCAGCCGGGCGCTGGAGTTGTCGCCGGGGTTGCCCGAGGCGCAGGCCCAGGCGGTGTTGCTGGCGCTGCGCCGCAACCGGCCCGACGCAGCACTGGCCGTTGCGCGCAGCGTGCAAGCCGAGCGGCCGACCGAGACCACCGGCCTGATGATGGAGGGCGAGGTCGAGATGCGCCGCTCAAACTGGTCTGCCGCCGCCGCCGCCTACCGCAAGGCGGTGGACAAGCTGCCCACCACGGCGTCGGCCGGCAAGCTCTACAGCGCGCTGGTGCTGGGCGGCAAAGCGGCCGATGCCGAGCAGTTTGGCAACGGCTGGCTGCGCGCCCACCCGACCGACGGCAGCTTGCTCTACCTGATGGGCAGCCTGGCGCAAAGCCGCGGCGACGGCGCCACCGCCGTGCGCCGCTACCGGCAACTGCTGGGCTTGCAGCCCGACAACGCTGCCGCCCTGAACAACCTGGCGATGCAGTTGATCGCTGACCACCAGCCGGGCGCCGTGGCGCTGGCCGAGCGGGCCGTGCAAGCGGCGCCGACGCTGCCGGCCATGCTGGACACCCTGGCACAGGCGCAGGCCCAGGACAACAACCTGGGCGCTGCCGTAGCCGCCCAGCGCAAAGCCGTGGCGCTGGCGCCCGAGGCTGCGGATTTCAGGTTCAGCCTGGCGCAACTGCTGATCCGGGCTGGCGAGAAGGCGCAGGCGCGGGCCGAGCTGGAGCGGTTGGCCAAGCTGGGCCCGGGCTATGCCCAGCGCGCCGAGGTGCTGCGCTTGAACCAGTCGCTGGGCCAGGGGCTCAACGGGCGTTGACGGCGTTCGCCAGTTACCCCGGCCAAAAGCCGGCGCGCCATTGAAAAAGCCCGGCATTGCCGGGCTTTGCTGAACATCGGCGGCCTGCGCCGCAGAGGGTTCAGGCCTTGCGGCGGCGGCTGGCCGCCAGACCGGCCAGCGCGAGGCCGACCAGGGCCAGCGAGGCCGGTTCCGGCACGTGTTGCTGCGGTGCATCAAAGGTGTAGACGATCGACGCGCCACAGCCGGCAGTGGTGTTTTGGGTGGTGTCGATGTTGCCGCCGCCGCCTGACGTCGCAATACCCGACAGCGACTGGCAGTTCACGGAGAAAAGGCCGCCGCCTGCAGTTTGCAGCGAGGCCAGGATGGTGGACAAGTTGTCAACATTGTTGCCGGAGATGTCAAACGGGCCAAAGCTGCGCGTTTGCGATGGGTTGTAGGTCTGGACGCCGGAAGTGGCAGTCAACAGCAGGTCATCGGTCAAGAAGGCGGCAACCGCCGCGTTCGACGACGTCCAGGCCAAATCAGTGGTGGACGTCAACTTGGCCGTCGTTGCGGCTGCACCGTGGTTGAAACCGGTGAACGACATGATCGACTCACCGAACACGGTGATGGTCGCGCCGGTCAGCGTGCCCAGCGTCGAATCAAACAGGCCCAAATTGCCGGTTTGGTTGATCTCGGTTGTGGACAGCACAATCGGCAAGCCGTATTGGAATGACACGGTAGAGGCCTGGACACCGACGGCGGCGACTGCAGCCACGAGGGCAAATGCGAGTTTCTTCATATTTTCTCCAGTGGGTTAACGACTGCCGCAGACATCGGTAGTTGGGCGTCGCAGTGCTGAAAGCAGTTTCTGCGCCAACGTGGAACTCTCAGCGTAAGTGCCTGTTTAGCATGGACTTATTTCACAACGTCCGATTTGGCAGCAGCACGCTGTAAAATTTTCTGACACTTAAATCGGGGGTATGCGCAATCCGGCATTGATCAACGGCTGCAAAGTCGCCCATCGCCCTCCTGGCCCGTACCCCGCCATGCGCACCCTCTCCCGGTTGCTGCCCGTGCCCGTGGCCGTGGCCCTGCTGGCGGGCGCCACGGCCACGCTCCAAGCCGCCGAGTTGCGCCTGCGCATCCTGGAGACCAGCGATGTGCACATGAACCTGCTGAACTACGACTATTACCAGGACAAAGTCACCGACGATTACGGCCTGGCCAA
>JANLOP010000072.1:0-6394 GCA_031366635.1 Betaproteobacteria bacterium
GCAGCTCGTCAACGGCCATGAATACGGCAACGGCGTGGCGCTCTACACCCGCGACGGCGGCATCGCACGAGAGTTTTCTCGCCGGGTGCAGGTGGGCATGGTCGGCATCAACGTGCCGATCCCGGTGCCGATGGCCTGGCACGGTTTTGGCGGCTGGAAGCGCAGCCTGTTTGGCGACATGCATGCCTACGGCGAAGAGGGCGTGCGCTTTTACACCAAGCAAAAAAGCATCATGCAGCGCTGGCCCGAGAGCATTGCCAAAGGCGCCGAGTTCGGCTTTCCCAGCTCACGCTGACGGCGGCGGCGCGGTGGCAGGGTCTGGCAAAGCCGCGCGCACCCGGCCGCCTGCGCCGGGTATCGGCCGCACTGCCCACCCGACCGCCCGCCCCGGCGACGGCAGCCGGGCGGTGGCGCTGGCGGCACCGCGCGCCACCCCCAGCGTCCTGCCTGAAAGACTGCCTGACGCGCTGAGGGAGGGCATCGAATCGCTGTCCGGCCTGTCGATGCACAGCGTCAAAGTGCACTACAACGCGCCCGGCCCGGCCCGGTTCGGCGCGCTGGCTTATGCCCAGGGCGCGCACATCCACCTGGCGCCCGGCCAACAACAACACCTGCCGCATGAGGCCTGGCATGTGGTGCAGCAGGCGCAGGGCCGGGTGGCGCCGCGCCTGCACATCGGCGGGCTGGCCATCAATGACGACCCCGCGCTGGAGCAAGAGGCCGACCGAATGGGCGCCCGGGCGGCGCAGTTCAAGCCCGGCCCCGGCGTCTTGCGCCACCCCGGCCTGGCCGCCCTGCCCGCGCTGTCGGCGCTGCCCGACAGCAGTGCCCCGGTGCAGCGCAAGCTGGCGGGCCTGGCGTACTACCAGTTCTTGCTGGGCTGGCCGGCCCACCAGGCGGCGGCCCGGTTTGCTGCCGACAACGGCGCCGACTGGGCCGACGCCAGCGCGCTGTACAACATCGCGCTGTGCATGCCGGCCCAGTTGGGCCAGGTGCTGGCGCTGCGCCAACTGGCTGGCAACGATATTGAGCTGATCGGCCTGCTGCAACACCTGGGCGCGGCCGGCGTGGCCCGGCTGCTGGCCGACGGCCAATTGGCCCCGCTGGTGGCCGGCCTGGGCTTTGTGCCGGCGCGGGCGGTGGTGCAGGCGCTGGGCGCACCGCTGCTGGGCACGCTGGGCGCCGCACTGGCGCCGCAACTGCTGGCTGATCTGACCGCCGCCGTCAGCGCGCCCCACCTGGCCGCGCTGCAAACCGCCACCGTGACCACGCTGGCACCGGCGCTGGGCGCCGCCCGCTTCAAGGCTTATGTCGATGCGCTGGGCAGCCACGGCCTGGCCGCGCTCGATGCGCTGGCCCGCCAGGGCAGGCTGCTGGCCGGCCTGGACCCGGTGGCGGCGGTGCAGTTGATCGACGATTTTGGCGCCGACGGCCTGCGCACCCTGGCCGGTATCCGGCTGGCCGATCTGGCGCTGCTGGCCACCGCCAGCGCCGAGGTGCGCCACTGGTGCGACGCCGACGCGCTGAACCACACCTTGCTGCACCTGTCGATGCAGGCCGTGGTCAATGTCTGCACCGCGATTGACGTGACCACCTTCAACAAGCTGCTCAACCGGATGGGCGAGCCCGGCATCCTGGACCTGGCGCAGTTGCCTGACGTGGCCACCATCGCCGCCGCCGCCAGCGACATCGTTGCCCTGGCACAGAACGCCGGCATCGGCTGGGACGCGCTGCAGGCGCTGGGCAGCGACAGCATCCGCGTGCTGGTCGTTCAGATCGGTCTGAAACCGCTCACCGACCGTTTGAGGGTGATCGAAAAAACCTTTCCGGACAGCCACAACCTGGGCAGCGTGCTGCGCACGCTGGTGCTCAATCTGGCGCCGGATGCCGCAGCGGCCACCATCATGGGCGGCGTCAAGGTCAAAGACCTGGCCAGGACAGCGGCTGCCGCCGACAAATTTGCGCAAAACAAAGCCACGCTGCAAGGGCTGCTGCTGGCCCGGGCAGCGCTGTTCAATGCGCTGGACGACGCCGCGCTCAAACCCCTGCTGCAGGGCATGACGGCGCCGCAGGCCGGGGCATTTATTCTCGCGCTGAACAACGCGCTGCAAATCAATACGCTGGCCGTCAATATCAAGGCCGGGTATTTAAAAACCCTTACCGGACCCCATGCCGCCGCCTTGCTACTGGCCATGACGCCGGCCAAGCTGAAACTGCTGGCGTTAAAACTCAGCGCACTGCAACTGGCGGATGTGGCGGCCACCCTGCCGACACCGGCACTCATCGCGTTGAGCAACGGCCTGAGCGTTGACGAGTTTGCCGACTTTGCCAGCCGCCCGAATGCGGCGCAACTGCTGCAATGGTTCAACCGCTATACCACGGCCAGTTTGAAATATTATGGCGTGACGTTCTTCGGCACTTTTATCGGCGTCACCGACGCCGAAACCATGCACCATGTGCGGGTCGGCGCCGGCTTCAAACTCGACAAACTCTCGGGCTGCCATGACCGCGCCACCTTCAACGCGCTGCCCGGCAAGGCGGTGATAACGGACATCGCCCGCGTTGGCGCGGCTGGCATCTTTGACGCCACCTACCGCGTCAATGGTTATCTGGCGGTGCGGCCCAAAACCCTGATCGACGGCCTGGCCGGCGCCCAGGCGCTGTGGAAGGCCCGCGCCGTGGCGGCGCTGGACCACGCCATCGCCCAGCAAACCCTGGATACCGCCACCAAGAAATGGCAGGGCGATGACGGCGCCGGCCATGTGCTGGAAGGTTATTTTGGCACCGTGGCGGGTATTGCCGATACCTTCTGGGTGCGCTAAGTTTCGACCGTCAAAACGGCGCTGCAAGCATGCTCGACGACCGCCTGATCGATAGCCTGAAATTTGAATGCCGCCCGTCGCGCGCCGGCTGGTGCCCGGTGCGGCTGGTGGATTCACGCCAATCCCCTGCGCCGGCCGCACTGCGCAATCTGCTGGACTATTTGCCACCGCGCATGCTGCCCGCCGCTTTGTTAGCCCTGCAACAGCGCCAGAGTTTTGCCACCGAGGCAGAGGGTTTTGATTTTTCACCCGACGCCGACATGCCGCAAACCCCCAGCGTCACGGTGTATGACTTCATCCGCAGCACCCCGATGGGCCGGCCGGCCTTTGAGCGGCTGATGGCCCGGTTTTTCGCGGTGCTGGTGCAGGGGGTACAAAACCAGCAAGACCCGCTGGCGGATGCGCCGTGGTGGCCTGCCTTGGTCGCTGATATCGGCAAGTGGCCCGCCTACCCGAAAATTCAATGACCCACTGCCAACCCCGCCCCGCCACCCTGGCCGCCACCACCCTGGCCCTGCTCACCGCCTGCGCCACCCCACCCCCGCCCGGCGTGCCCTGCGCCGACCTGCCCGCCGCGCTGGCCGGCATGGCCGGTTTGCCGGCCTTGCGCATCACCCAGGCCAGCCTGCAGCCTGCCGACGACAAAGGCCATGCGGCGCACTGCCTGGTCAGCGGCCTGATCAATGAGCGCTTGGGCATCGACCGCAAGCGTTACGCCATCGGCTTTGAGATGCGGCTGCCGGCCGGCTGGTCGGGGCGCTTCTTGCACCAGGTCAACGGCGGCAATGACGGGGTTGTCAAACCGGCCTTTGGTGAGGTGGCGGCCACCGTGCCCGATGCGCTGTCGCGCGGCTTTGCGGTCATCAGCAGTGACTCGGGCCACAACGCCGACGACCCGGCCAATGCCGCCGCCGGCCTGGCCCGGGGCAACCTGTTCGGCCTTGACCCGCAGGCCCGGCGCGATTACGGCTACAGCGCCAACGGCGCCGTCTGGCCGGTGGCGCAAGCGCTGATGGCGCGCCACTACGGCCGTCCGGCGCAGCGCAACTACATGGCCGGCTGCTCCAACGGCGGGCGCCACGGCATGGTGGCGGCCAGCCGCTATCCGGATCGCTACGACGGCATCCTGGCCGGCGCGCCCGGCTTCAACCTGCCGCGCGCCGCCGTGCAGCACGCCTGGGACATCCAGCGCTGGAAGGAGGTGGACGCCGACATCCGCCGCGCCTTCAGCCCGGCCGACATGCGGCTGGTGGCCGACAAAGTGGTGGCGCGCTGCGACGGGCTCGACCTGCTGGTGGACGGCATCGTCGGCGATCTCAAACGCTGCCAGTCGGCCTTCAAGCTGGCCGAGCTGCAATGCCCCGGCGCCAAGGACGACACCTGCCTGAGCGAGGCGCAGGTCAAGGCGCTGGCCCAGTCATTCGCCGGGCCGCGCAACAGCCGGGGTGAGGCGCTGTACAGCGATTGGAGTTTCGACGGCGGCATCGGCGCGGCCGGCTGGCGCACCTGGAAGCTGGAATCGTCCATCCTGCCGTGGGACCGCAACCCGATCATCGCGACGATGGGCGCGGCCTCGCTGTCGTATGTCTTCAGCACCCCGCCGGCCAAACCGGCCGGCACGCCGGCCGCGCTGGTCGACTACCTGGCGCGCTTCGACTTTGACCGCGACGCACCGCGCATCGCTGCCACCGACGCGCTGTTCAAAGAATCGGCTATTGGCCTGATGAGCCCGCCCGACGCCGCCAACCCCACGCTGGCGGCTTTTGCCAAGCGCGGCGGCAAGATGATCGTCTACCACGGCAACAGCGATCCGGTGTTCTCGGTCAACGACACGCTGGCCTGGGCCGAGCGGCTGCAGCACAACCTGGGGCCGCAAGCCGCCGGCGCGGTGGCGCGGGTGTTTCCGGTGCCCGGCATGGGCCACTGCCAGGGCGGCCCGGCCACCGACCAGTTTGACGGCCTGGGCGCGCTGGTGGCCTGGGTGGAACAGGGCCAGGCGCCTGGCCGCATCGAGGCCCGCACCCACTCTGGCAACGTCGGGGGCGGCGTCGCTGGCGGCGTCGCGGGCGGCGGCGCCGGCCCGAGCAGCGGCACGGCCCGCGCTGGCGTGCCGGCGAATCGCGAGCTGCCGGCCGGCTGGTCGGCCCAGCGCAGCCGGCCGCTGTGCCCGTGGCCGCAGGTGGCGCGCTACGCCGGCGGCGATGTGGAGGCGGCGGCCAGCTTCCGCTGCGCCAGCCCGTGAGGGCCGCTGGACACGCTGCCGCAAACGCTGCCGCAAACGCCGCCGCAAACGCCGCCGCACCCGGCGCGGCGCCAAACCCGGCCGCCAACGAGGCGCCCGGCGTGCCGCCCGGCCTGCCCGCCGCCGGCCACACGCCGCTGGCGCCGCCGCCCGTGCTGTGGCCGATGACCCAGGTGCTGTGCCAGGTGGGCGCGCTGGTCAGCCTGGGGCCGGGCCCGCACGGTGAGCGCCGCTACGTGCCGCTGGGCGCCGGCACGGTGTGCGGGCCTGAGCTGAACGGCACGCTGGTCGAGGGCGGCGTCGATTGGCAGATCCAGCGTGCCGACGGCGTGCTGGAGATTGCCGCGCACGATGTCGTCCGGGCCCACGACGGCGCGCTGATCGAGGTGCGCAGTGACGGCCTGCGCCACGGCCCGGCGCCGGTGATGGCGCAATTGGCGCGCGCTGAGGCGGTGCCGCCCGACGCCTACTTTTTTCGCACCGTGCTGCGCTTTTGCACCGGCGCGCCGCAGTGGCAGCACCTGAACAAGGTGCTGGCGCTGGCCGTGGGACAGCGTGAGGCGGCGCGGGTGAGGTTGGATTTCTACCGCATCGGCTGAGCGCCTGAGCGCCTGAGCGCCTGCGCGCCTGCGCGCTTCACCCTGCACCCCGGCCGCGCGGTTTTACGGCAACGCCAGCGCCGTATCCGCCAGTGCCGTAGCCGCCGGTGCAGCATCCGCCCGTGCAGCGCCCGCCTGCCGCGCCGGGCTGCCCAGCGCCTTGTGCACCTCGGCCAGCAATGCAGCCTCGGCATACGGCTTGCCCAGCAGCACGCTGACGCCCACCGCTGCCGCGTCGCGGCGGTGCTTGTCGTCAGACGAGGTGATCATGATCACCGGCAAACCGGCCCAGCGCGGCTGGTTACGCAGCCGGCGCGTCAGGCCAAAACCGTCCAGCCCCGGCATCTCGACATCGGTGATCACCAGATCGGCCGGCTGCTGCGCCAGGCAATGCAGCGCGGCCAGGCCGTCGTCGGCCAGCAGCACCCGGTAGTGGTGCTTTTCCAGCAGTCGGCTGGTCTTGATGCGTACCACCTTCGAGTCATCGACCACCAGCACGGTGGGCGGCGCGGCCAGCGCTGGCCGTGCCGCAGGCCGGGGCGGTTCAGCCTCTGGCCGCGCGGCGTCTGGCTGCACCGCACTTGGTCGCCCAGCGGCTGCCAGCACGGCCGTTGGCTGCGGGGCATCCGCCAGCACGGTGATTGATGGCGCCGCAGCCGGCGCTGCCGTGGCGGGCGCCGCCGCCGGCATGGGCCGGGCGGGCCGGGCGGCGGGCGGCCGGGCCGGCAGCG